>JAGGWK010000066.1 GCA_021157525.1 Candidatus Cloacimonadota bacterium
ATCAAAAATTTGCTCAATTTTATCCATTTCCCAAGAAATCCCTTCGAACAAATTAAAAATATCGAAAATCCAAAACTAAATTTTGCTTAATCTTAATAATTATATTGGTCTTTTTCAGGATGGACTACTACAATCACGAAGCTCCCGATATGACACACCCACTTATGGATGCCATGAATGTCATGGCTTATGATGCTGCCACAGTAGGGAATCATGAACTGGAGCAGGGAAGCGCATTTATGCAGCGTTTATTGGATGCCAGTGACTTCCCCTGGCTGGCGGCAAACAGCACCGGCACTACAGGGGAACCGGTTTTTCAGCCCTACACAATTATCCGGCGAGGTGAGCTTTCCATCGGCATCATCGGCCTCACCGTGCCGGTATCCCCCAGCATGGTACCCACATCTGCCCAGATGGAGATCCAGTGGAGTGATATGGTAGAGACGGCGCGGCGGTATGCCGAAGAGCTCCGCCCAAAAGTCGATCTTCTCATCGGGATGTTTCACGCCGGCTTTGATGCAACCGAAGGAACCCTGTTACCAGGACGACCAGTGCCCAATGCATCCCGCATGGTGGCAGAGCAAGTGCCGGGTTTTGATCTGATTTTGGGTGGCCACACTCATCATACCATACCGCCAGCAGGGAAAACAATCGTTGCTATAGCCGGAGAGCCGCTCAAAATTATGGCGGGTTCCCACGGAAAAACGGCTGCCCTGATAACGGCAGAGATGGAAAAAACCAGTCTGGGATGGCATCCCCGAAACCTCACTGCATCCATGATTTCTCTGGCCACCGTGAAACCGGATTCCCGGATGGTTGCCCGGTATCAACCGGCATATCAGCAGGTAAACAGCTATATGGATGCGGTAGTGTGCAGCACTGCCATAGCCATCAGCACCCATGCATCCCGCCGGGAAGATACCGCCGCCATCGACCTGATCAACCGTGCTCAGCTGGCGTGGTTTGATGCAGATATATCTTTTTCATCATCCTTTACCACGAGCCTGGAAATTCCTCCCGGGCCTATCACTGTGCGGGATGTATTTGCGTTATACCCTTACGAAAACACGCTGTTTCTGGTGGAGATGACGGGGCGGCAGGTGCACAATTATCTGCGCTGGGCATCCCGCTATTACCGCATTTCAGGGGATTCGGTTCTTGCCAATCCTGCCATTCCCGGCTATCAATATGACATAGCCGAAGGGATAGGGTACCAGATAAACGTGACCAATTCGCCGCAGATTCTACGGGGAAACCGGCCGGTTACGGAGCCGGATTCTACGGTTGCAAACAGAATCGAGAAGGTGGTTTTTCTGCGGGATGGAAGCACCGTAAGCTATGATGACAACCGCACTTACCGGGTAGTGATAAACAGTTACCGGATGTTTGGCGGTGGACAATACATCGTGGAAAATGACAGAGTAGGCTATCGTGTTTTAGAGGCGTCCACCGTTCCAGCGCGGCAGGTACTTACACGGTATCTGGGTTCCCTGGGTATGGTAAAAGATGTTGAGAATAACAATTGGCAGGTGATAACGGGTGCCCCTGGTGCCACCACTGAGTGAGGGGAATAGTTACAGATCAGGCATTGTCCGCTGCTGCATCCATCTTGATAGAAGGGAACGGAACCGCAGCCGGGGTGAGGGAAAAAACTGTTGACTGCAATATCTGCCTTTTTAATTTGCCAGAAATAGAAAAAGAGGAGCAAGTATGCATAAAATAGCATGGTTAGCCTTGGTGCTTCTGCTGGTTTTGGCAGGATGCGGTAAGCCAGACGTTGCTGCGTCAGACGTTACGGAAGTGGTATTTTGGCAGGCGATGGGCGGGCCATTGGGCGATGCATTGGCCGAATTGGTAGAGGATTTCAACAACACTCACCCACACATCCGGGTGAATTCGATAAACATGGGCAATTACACAGCCCTGTCTCAGAAATTGATGGCAAGCATTCAAACCGGGAATCAGCCCGCTGTAGCACAATCTTTTGAAGCGTGGACGTCCAACATGATGAAGGGCAACGTCATCGTTCCTGTGGAGGAGCTTATCGCTCAGGATTCTACCTTTGGCGCTGCTGATCTGGATGACTTTTTTCCGGTGTTTATAAAGAGCAACACCATTGATGGAAAGCTGGTTTCCTTCCCCTTTAATAAAAGTGTGCGGGTACAATATTACAACAAAGATATGTTTTTCCAGAACGATCTGGATCCCAACAAACCGCCGAAGACATGGGATGAATTCAGAAAGGTATGCCGTACACTCACCAAGGATTTTGATGGTGATGGCATTCCCGACCAATATGGTACGGTTTTGCGCATCAGCGCCTGGCAATTTGAAAACCTTCTTTTGCAGGCAGGTGGTGAGATTATGGATTCCACAAACACCAAGCCGCTCTTTAACAGTGCCGCCGGCATCGAAGCTCTGAACTTTATGACTGCGCAGCTCAATGAGGACAAATCCTCTTACCTCTCAACCGGTTATGATGGACAGAAGGATTTTTCTGCCAGCAAGGTTGCCCTCTATGAGGATTCCAGCGTATCTCTGGCTTATATGCTTCTCAATGATATCGATTTTCCCATCGGGATTTCGGCCATACCGACGTACAAAACCAAGCGTAGTATTATCAGCGGAACAAACGTCGTTGTGTTTCGCAAAGACGATGAAGCGGTGCAGCGGGCTGCATGGGAATTTGTAAAATGGTTTACCGAGCCAGCCCAGACGGCCAAATGGTCGGAGCTTACGTACTACATGCCGGTACGTCGCAGTGCTTTTGAACAGCCGGCATTGAAGGAACGGCTTGAGAACAATCCTGAGATAAAGTCGGTATATGATCAATTGGAATTTGCCACCTACGAACCTCAGATAAGTGAGTGGTATGAGACCCGTAAATACTTGGAAGAGCAGGTGATAGAAAAAGTGATTCGTGGCGTGGTATCCCCGGAAAAAGCGTTGAACAACGCAGCGGTGAAGATAGCAAAAATGATAGAGAAGAGCGATAAGTAAGGTGACATGTGAAAAGTGAAATTGAGAAAGAAAGACAAAGTGAGGATTTAATGAATATAGAGATTCGTTTCCCCGATGGAAACACCAAAGAGTTTCCTCAAAACGTTACACCTCTGGAGATTGCAGAGAGCATCAGCAGCGGGTTGGCCCGTCAGGTGATAACTGCCAAGGTAAATGGCGCAGTGGTGGATTGCAATTTTCCCATCCGGCAGGATGCAGCCATTGAATTGATAAAATTCGATAGTGATCTGGGCAAGGAAGTCTATTGGCACAGCACCGCGCACCTCATGGCTCAGGCTGTTCAGGCGCTGTTTCCCACGGTAAAAGTTACCATTGGCCCGGCCATAGAAAACGGTTTTTATTACGACTTTGATACCGATGTCCCCTTTACCGATACCGACCTGGAAAAGATTGAAGCCAAGATGAAAGAGCTGGCCAAAGAAAATCTGGAATTCACCCGCAAAGAGTTGTCCCGCAACGAAGCGATGCAGCTGTTTGCCGATATGGGTGAAACCTACAAAGTTGAGATTTTGGAAAGCATCCCTGAAGATGACGTGATCTCCATCTATACTCAGGGAGATTTTGTTGATCTGTGTCGTGGGCCACACATCATCCATACCGGGAAGATCAAAGCAATCAAGTTACTGAAAACTTCGGGTGCCTATTGGCGTGGAGATGAGAAAAACAAGATGCTTCAGCGTATTTACGGCATTAGTTTCCCCGACAAAAAATTGCTCAGAAAATATCTCCATGATCTGGAAGAAGCCAAAAAACGAGACCATCGGCGTATAGGCAAGGAGCTGGACCTCTTTTCCATCTCCGATGCCATCGGTGCCGGGCTTGTTTTGTGGCATCCAAACGGTGCCATGATGCGCTCAATTATCGAGCAATTCTGGAAAGAACAGCACTATGCCTACGGCTATAAACTGGTCAATACGCCCCACATCGGCAAAGCCCATCTGTGGGAAACCAGTGGTCATCTGGGATTTTATAACGAGAGCATGTACAACCCCATTATCGTGGATGAACAGGAATATTATCTCAAGCCCATGAACTGTCCCTTCCACATCGCCATTTATCAAAGCCATAAACGCAGTTACCGCGAGTTGCCCATAAAGTATGCCGAGATGGGAACCGTGTATCGTTACGAAAAGTCTGGAGCTTTGCATGGCCTCATGCGGGTGCGGGGCTTTACGCAGGATGATGCGCACATCATCTGCATGCCAGAGCAATTGGACGATGAAGTGAGTGCAACCCTCGATTTTTCTCTGGCAATGCTGCGGGCCTTCGGTTTCGAGCATTTCCAGATTTATCTCTCTACCATGCCAGAAAAGGCGGTAGGAACACCCGAGGATTGGGACAAGGCCTCGGCCGCACTGCGTAAAGCCCTGGAAAAGGCTGAGATTGATTATGAGATTGACGAAGGTGGCGGCGCTTTTTATGGGCCCAAAATCGACATCAAGATAAAGGATGCGTTGAATCGCTCGTGGCAATGTTCTACCATCCAGTTTGATTTCAATCTTCCTACCCGTTTTGGGATGGAATATATCGGCGCCGACAATGAACCTCATCAGCCATACATGATCCATCGGGCGCTGCTGGGTTCTTTGGAGCGTTTCTTCGGCACACTCATCGAGTATCATGCTGGCAATTTCCCGTTGTGGCTCTGTCCTGTGCAGGTAAAGATACTGCCAATCTCCGAGAAATTCGAAGCGTATGGCAAAACCGTGATAGCTCAGCTGAAAAAGGCGGGCATCCGTGCCGAGATGGACATCAGTAACGAAAAGATCGGCTACAAAATTCGTGAAGCCGAGATGCAGAAAATACCCTTCATGTTCATCGTTGGGCAGCAGGAAGCCGAGAGCAATCAGGTGTCGGTGCGCCGCCATACCAAGGGCACTTTGGGTGCCTTTAGCGTTGATCACATGATCGACGAAATCCTCAGTGAAATAGCAGCAAAGAAATAATAGGGAGCGGGGGACTTCTGTCCCCTGTTTTTTCATACTATGAATATAAAAGAACGAATCAAAAAAGAACTTTTGTTGGAAGCATCGGCCATAGAGCAGGTAGCTCAGCGGGTAGATGATGCTGTGGTTCAGGCGGTGGATCTACTGTACAATTGCACCGGAAAGGTGGTGGTTACCGGCATGGGAAAGACCGGGATTGTTGCCCGCAAGATAGCTGCAACCCTGGCCAGCACCGGCACCACATCAATTTTTCTACATGCCGCAGAAGGAATTCATGGAGACCTGGGAATCATCGCCAAAGAAGACGTCGTAATTGCGGTTTCCAATAGCGGCAACTCCAGTGAACTCATCTCCATCATTCCCTTCATTACCTTCCACAACATTCCCATTATCGCCCTTACGGGCAATTGCCAATCTCAATTGGCCAAACAATCTACCGTTGTGCTGGATTGCGCAGTACCCAGGGATTACGAACCCTTTGGGCTGGTACCTACTGCCAGCACCACCGTTGCATTGGCTATGGGAGATGCATTGGCGGTGGCATTACTGCACAAGAAAAAATTTACCAAAGAAGATTTTGCCCGCTTCCATCCTGGAGGAACCATAGGCAAACGCCTGCTCCTGAAGGTAGAAGACCTGATGCACGCCAACGCTCACAATCCCGTGATAGGCCATGATGCATCCCTGCAAGACACCATAGTAGAGATGACCTCCAAGGATAATCTGGGATGCACCAGCGTAACGGCTGAGGATGGAACCCTCATCGGCATCGTGACAGATGGTGATTTGCGGCGACTGATTTCCCGGGGAGTTAAGCATATGAACATCCCGGTTCAGAAATTTATGACGGCCTCGCCAAAGCGGATCACTCCCGATTTGTTGGCGGTGAAGGCATTACGCATGATGGAGGACTATAAAATAACCATGCTGCCTGTAGTAGATGCCGCAGACAAACCGGTAGGGATGCTGCACATGCACGACCTTATTCAGGCTGGTGTGGTAAGCTGATGAAGCGACTGTGCTCACTTTTTGTCCTGATGTTTTTCGCCTCTGCAGGCTTTGGGCAAACCACCGCTATCGACAGTTTGCGCCTGCAGTTGCGCACCACTACCGGCATCCAGCGGGTAAAAATTCTCAACCAGTATGCCAAGATGTTTTGGACCACAGACCCAGATAGTGCAAAGATTTATTCTACGGAAGCACTGCAACTGGCCCGTAAACATCATGACAAAATGGGGGAAGCGCAATCATTAAACAATCTGGGGATCGCCCATTATTACATGGGGGAAAACAACGATGCCATGCGCTACTTCGAACAATCTCTGGATGTCAAGCGGCAACTGAAGGACAAAAGAGAGTTGGTCTCTACCCTCAACAATCTGGGGATAATCACTGAGGAATTGGGCAGACTGGATGAAGCCAGTGACTATTATATTCGAGCGCTGAAAATCTATGAACAACTTGATGACCGAGATGGAATAAGCTACACTCTTTCAAACATCGGCATCCTGAACTACAAACTTAATAATTATGAAAAGGCTTTGGAATATCTTCTGCGCTCCTATCGGGTAAACAAAGAAGAGGGTAACGATGTTGGAACTGCCAACAGTCTGCGGAATATCGGTATCGTTTACTATGATCTGAGTAATTATGATAAGGCGATTGAGTACCAATTGTCAGCGCTGAAGATATATACATCCATCCAGGATTTCAATGGCATAGCAAACAGCCTGGGCAATATCGGGATGATCTATAATGATCTGAAAGACTTTGATAAAGCTCTGGAATATTATCTGCGATCTCTGGATATCGATGAACAGATAGAAAACAATGCCGGCATTGCAAATACCCTGAACAGCATTGGTTATCTTTATGATGATCTGGATAAATTTGACAAAGCTCTGGAATATTACTTCCGTTCTCTGGAGATTTCCCGGAAAATCGGGAACCTCATCGGTAGTGCCAACTCCCTCAATAATATTGGTATTGTGTATCGTAAAACCGGAGATATGGACAATGCCCTGAAGTATCAGCAACAAGCACTGGATATTTATGAAGAACTGGGCTATCGCAGAGGTATTGCTGCATCCTACAATAATATAGGAAAAATATATTCCCGGAAAAATGATTTGGGCAGAGCCCTGATAAATCTGGAAAAGGCGCTTCCCATAGCAAAAGAGATCGAGATGATCGACCTGGAAACAGAGATCTATGAGAGCATCTCTCAGGTGTATGAAAATAAACACAATTACCGGAAAGCCCTGGAGTATTTCAAAATGTTTACCGCGGTGAAGGACAGCATTTTTACCACCGAGACCGTGGAAAAGCTCAGTGGCTTGCAAACCACATACGAAGTGGAAAAGCAGCTTCATGAGCAGGAAGGGCAGATAGAGATTTTGAAGAAGGATAACGAGATCTATCGCCTGCAAACGGATAAACAGAAGCTGATGGTGGTGCTTTTGATTGTAGTCCTCACTGCGCTTTTAGTGATTTCTTTCGTTATCATCTATCGCTATCGACTCAAGCACAAGGCAAACCAACAATTGAAAGAGCAGGTAGAAGAACGCACCAGAGACCTGCGGCTGGCAAATCAGCAACTGACCCAGCAAATGACGGAGCGGCAACGGTTGGAGCAGCAACTCCGTACTTCCGAGCGGCTGGCAGCCATCGGGCAACTGGCGGCAGGAATTGCTCACGAGATTAATCAGCCACTCCACGCTATCAATTTTTCTCTGGATAACATGGCTGTTGCCCTGGAAGATGAATCTACCGACCAGACCTATATCAACGGCAAGATCAGGGTAATTCTGGGGGATATCAACCGCATCCGTAAAGTAATAGACCACATCCGCCTCTTCTCCCGGGAGCAACAATCTGAAACCTGCGATCCCTTCATCGTAAACGAAAGCATCGAAAATGCTCTTTCCATGATTCAGGAGCAGTATCATCAGCATGACATCAAGGTAAAGCTGGACTTGCATGATTCATTGAGCCCGGTGCTGGGTAATGTCTTTAAGTATGAGCAGGTAATATTGAATCTGCTTTCCAATGCCAAGGATGCGGTGGAAGAGCGGATATCACTGAAAGAAACCGGCTATGTACCGGAAATCCACATCACAACTTTTGAATCAGAAAAGATGATAATAACCGAAGTGTGGGATAATGGTAAGGGCATCTCCGAAGAAGCTCGCTCCCGCATATTTGATCCTTTTTACACCACAAAGGGAATAGACAAGGGAACCGGCCTTGGGCTTTCCATTTCCTTTGGTATCGTGGCAGAGATGAATGGTGATATCTCCGTGGAATCGAACCATGGATACGGCACCCTGTTCCGTATCCGTCTGCCTCAATATTCACAATAATGCAGGAGGAACCGTGCAACCCTTACGCGTACTAGTATTAGACGATGAGAAGCGGGTAACTGATGAACTGAAAGAGTATCTCCTTCGTAAAAAGTTCCAGACCTATTGTGCAAACATACCCGAAGAGGCCTTTGAACTTCTTGAACGCACCGCCATAGACATTCTCATCTTAGACATCAAAATGCCCGGCATGAACGGACTGGACGTACTAAAGAAGGTAAAACAGGAATACCCTTCCATGGAAGTGATCATGATAAGTGGTCATGGAGACATCGATATAGTGATTGAGTCCATGCGCTTGGGTGCGACGGACTTTATCCGGAAACCCTTTGGTCACTTCGAGGTGCAGTTGGCCATAGAACGCACTCAGAAATACATCGGCATCCAGAACAAATTGCAACAGGTGGAGAATCAGAAATCTTTGATAACCCGAGAGCTGGAAACCCAGATAGAGCGAGACTTCATAGGCACCAGCAGAAAAATAAAGAAGGTACTTGAACTGGCAATGATGGCTGCTCAGGACAGGGATGTAAACGTGCTTATTACCGGAGAAAACGGCACAGGCAAAGAGATTATCGCGCGCATCATACACTACGCCAGTCAGCGTAAGGATGCATCCTTCTTCCCGGTGAACTGCTCGGCGATACCGGAGTCGTTATTGGAAAGCGAGTTCTTCGGTCACAAGAAAGGTTCATTCACCGGGGCTACTGAGAACAAAAAAGGCTTCTTTGAGCTGGCATCCCAGGGAACACTCTTTCTGGATGAAATCGCTGACATGCCCTTTTTGTTACAATCGAAACTCCTGCGGGCTATTGAAGAACGTAAGGTGAAACAGGTGGGAAGTAAGCGATTGATAGATGTTGACATACGTATCATCTCAGCGACAAACAAGAACATCCTGCAGCGGATTGAAGACAGTCAATTCAGGATAGACCTGTATCACCGGATAAATACGTTCATCATCAACATCCCGCCTTTGCGGGAACGGGTGGAAGATATACCGCCACTGGTTGAACACTTTGTTGATTATTTCTCTGTTAAAAAGAATAAGCCACGGCCTAAAATACATCCCAACGTGTTCAGTAAGCTTTCCGGTTACCACTTTCCCGGTAACATCCGGGAGTTGAAAAACATGATCGAGCGAGCCCTCATTGTGTGTCGCGAACCTGTGCTGGAAGAACGCTATTTCCCCATCATAAGCAACGGGTCAAAGACTTATGGCTCGGGAGTCCCGGATACTTTGATCTTGGAAGACAACGAACGGGCATTGATTCAAAAGGCATTGGAGATAACCAACAACAACAAGACAAAGGCATCGGAACTTCTGGGGATCACTCGCTACTCCCTTATACGAAAGATGAAGAAATTCGAAATGGAATAGGAACTTTGTGATATATCGCACTGAGCACCCATCCCTATAAACCTCTCAAGGCTCTGTTTCCACAATGGATGGCAGAGCCTTTCTGTTGGCTGATTCTCCAGCAACAGGGAACTTAATCATCCCGATATCCTGCATCCCAATACAAATCAAACCTCTGGAAGGCAAAATATCTCTGGAAAATCATCATTCGAAAGGGCAGAGAATTAAGACATTGATAGACGCTGAACTACCTGCAGAGTTATACAATAGAACGTAATGGCACCGACAAAGATACCAACACGATTTGCAGTAGCGTATATTTCTGCAAAATGATAAAAATCTACTATCAAGGTACACGTGAAAGGATTTTCATGAAGTAACAACAAAGAGGAAAAGAGCCGGCAGAAAAACCGGCTCTTTCCTTTATTTAACTTTTTCTACCCAATACTCGGTAATCGAACCATACTTTGCCTTCATCTGTTCACCCAGAGCGATGGCATCACCCTGAGAAAAGAGGCGATCCAAACGGAGACGATAGAAGGTTTTACCATTTTTTACGACGGATGATATCTTTGTTGCAATGCCGCGATTGGCAAAGATTTCCTGCTCCAGCTTTACCCGCGCTTCGTCTTGTAATGATACAATCTGAAGCTCGTAGGCAACAGCTGTATCATACACTGGTTTTGGCTCAGGTTTAACTACCGGGGCTACTTCCGGCTGGGGCTGAGGAACGGGTTCCGGAGTCACTTCCTCTGGAACCGGTTGTGGCTCAGGAGCGGGTTGTTCCTTCTTTCCGCAGCTAAAGGCAACCAGAATAATCATGCCGCAAAGCACAATTAAAAGCATTCGTTTCATCATAGCATCCTCCCTGTTACTTTATAACTCTTTAGTTTTCTGTTATTGCCAATCACGTCAATCTGTTTCTCGCTTTGTGGATTTGTGGGTTGGGGAGTTTGAGACAGAAACCACGAATGAAGATGAATGGAAAAAAAGATGAATCCGAAAAATAATCTAAATTGAATATCCACGACAACTGTCGTATACAACCCCAAATCAGGGGGTGTTCGCGACAAATTGCGGGGATACAGACATTACATGCAATTTTAGAAGGAGTTGAAATGAAAGGATAATGATAAACCTTATATTCACATATAATATCCAGAAAGAAAACACAACAACAAATATCGTAAAAACAACATCAGTTTTTTTGCTGATCATGAGAAAACATAGCACTCCAGTAATAACGTAATCGTGCGAATAAGTGACGCAAATAAAGTTTTGAGTACATTCATTTTTGGAGGAATAATGAAATAACTTATTGACGTCATACTTCTTGTTTTTTTTTACACACATGGAGGCAATGTGAAAATGACAACATCGATTAATACGCTACAAAAAGAACTGAAAACCCTGACCGATGCTCGAGAAAAAATCACCATTCTCCTGAAGATAACCCAAGAATACTGGCTGCAGAATAATTATGAAACAGCCAAGGAACATGCCAAAAAAGCAACGAGTCTGGCAATGAGCCTGAAGGATGAGCAGAAAATCGCTGAATCATGCTATCTTCTAGGATTATGCCAATGCTATCTCAACGATTATGACGACGCACTTCATAACTATTATGAGGCCTATAAAATCCGCAAAAAACTGGGACATTTTTCTTCAGTTTCAGAGATTCTCAACAATATTGGACAGATTTATATCTTTATGGAAGACTTTGAAAAAGCACTGCAATGCTACCTGGAATCATGGGAGCTGCGCCCGGATTATTCGCGCACCAGCAACAATCTGGCCTTGGCTTACAACAGTCTGGATAAACTGGATAACGCATTGGAATGGGCACAACGAGCCTATCGGCTTACCAATGAAAAGCCAGTACTGCATGATCCTCATGGCACCGCTCGCAGCAAAGGTATTGCCCTTATCAATCTGGCTGAAGTCTACACTAAACTGCAACAATACCCCAGAGCATTGCAGGCTGCTCAAGAGGCACTTGAGTATTCCTGCGATTCAATGAACGACATCTACCTGGTTTCACTCTACACTCTGGGGCATATCTATAATAAAACAGGTGACTTCCTGAAAGCCAAAGAGACATTGGAACGTGCCTTGATTGATGCTAAAAAGCATCAAAACAAAGATCATCTGAAAACTACGTATCGGTATCTGGCTGAAAATGCCGCTGCACGGGATGATTACCACCAAGCCTATAAGTATGCCACCGAGCATCATGTTCTGGAAAAAAAGATGTTCAACAACAAAATGGCAGATCGCATTGCGCTGCTGAAAACTCAGTTTGAAACCGAACGTACAGAGCTCAAAAACCTGCAGATGGCCGAGAGAGCCTCCCGTCTTGCTTCCATCGGCGTGATGGCTGCCGGTATTACCCACGAAATCAACCAGCCACTCTGCGCCATAAAAGTTACGGTAGACAGCATCAATTACTGGACCAGGAAAAATGGCCATACCTTACCTGCTCCCTTGGAAAAGGGCTTGGATAAAATCAGTCGTGGTGCCGCCAGAATCGATGAGATCATCACCCACATGCGTTCATTCTGGACAGAAGAAACCTCCCGTCCTGCCAGCACAATCGATATAAATGCTACGCTACGCAAAGCGCTTTCCTTACTGGAGAGCCAGCTGCACAGCCACCTGGTATATCTTGATCTTCAGCTCTGCGAGCCGTCACCACGCATCCTGTGCGAAGAAATTCATTTTGAGCAGATCATTATCAATCTCATTGTAAATGCCATGCATTCTCTGGATGCCTGTGAGCACAGCGGCAAAAAGATTCTCATCACATCCCAATGTGAAACCGACACCATCCGCATTATTATACAGGATAACGGCATGGGCTTGCCTGAAGAACACCTGGATAAAGTATTTGACCCCTTCTTCTCCACCAAATCACCGGGTAAGGGAATGGGTCTGGGTCTGGCCATTGTCAAACGCTACGTAGATAAATATGAAGGTAAAATCAAAGCGGAAAACTGCCCAGATGGCGCACGCTTTATCATGGAATTTCCCGCGGTAGGAGAATAGAAATGAACATCCTGGTAATTGACGACGAGAGAATGGTATCAGAAGTCATCGCCGACTTCCTCACCCTTCAGTTAGGCCATAGCGTAACCGTCTGCTCTTCTGCAACCGAGGCTGAAGCGCTTTACAAACGTGAGTTGTTTCCCCTGATTATCTCAGACATCTGTATGCCTCAGCTTACAGGGATGGATGTGGTAGAAGCAGTAAGGAAACAATGGGGCAAACGCTCCAATATCGTGCTGATAACCGGCCATGCCAAACTGGAAACTGCACTGCAGGCATTGCGCCTGGGGGCACGGGATTACCTGCCCAAACCGGTAGATATCAACCGTCTAGCCGATATCGTAGAAACCATCGAGACTGAAATGCAACAGGCATCCGCGCCTGATGAAAAGCCACAAACAGTCTGTAGACATCAGCGCATCATCACATTACCACAAATCGGCACCGTCTCGTTCAGTTCTTCGGTTATGATCGAGAATGTTGAACTGGCGCTCAAACTGCACAGAGACCGCTCGATACCCGTGATACTGGAAGGCGAAACAGGTACTGGAAAAGAGATTTTTGCCCGCTTGATTCATTACGGTGAATCGGAAGAAGAGCGACCTTTTATCTCCATCAATTGTTCAGCCATCTCACCTCATTTGTTTGAAAGCGAGCTCTTTGGCTATGCACCAGGCAGTTTTACCGGTGCACACCGCAAAGGCAAACCAGGCAAACTTGAGCTGGCTCGTGGGGGCACTATTTTCCTGGATGAAATTGGTGACCTGCCTGCAGAGATGCAACCCAAACTGCTCAAAGCAATTGAAGACAAAATGATTTATCGCGTTGGTGGATTAGAGCCGGTTCCCCTTGATGTGCGCATCATTGCTGCATCGAACAAAAACCTGGCTCAACTGGCTGCTGATGGCCTGTTCCGCTCGGATCTGCTCTATCGCATCAACACATCAAAAATCACCCTGCCGCCACTGCGGGAACGACGCAGCGATATTCTGGAACTGGCTCGACTCTTTGCCCAACGCTACGCCCTTACAAAACGTGAACCCATGCGCCGCATTACGCCAGAAGCTGAACTTTTTTTGCACAGCTACGATTGGCCAGGCAATATCCGACAGCTCCGCAATGCCATTGAACGTGCCATGCTCATATACGAAAGTCCTGAGATCCGCCCTGAGTTTTTTGCCTTCCTGCATCACGAAGCAGCCGGTAACAAACCCACGGTGGCTGATTGGGTATTTACCGTATCTCTGCCCAAAACAAGCTTAAGTTTATACGAAATAGAAGAGACTCTATGCCGCAAAGTGCTCCAGCTCTTCGATGGCAACAAAACCCAAACCGCCCGTTACCTGGGCATCAGCAACAACAAACTGCGACGTATCCTTAAAGAAATGTAATCAGTTCGATCTGAACGCTCCACAATAAGCCCCCGTTTCGTTTTGAACCTTCCCACTCAAAGCGAAACGGATTTTTCTTTTTTTCCTTTAGAACTAAACTGCATCCAAATAGCATGTTACCAGCTCCTACACCATCTGGCACCAACCTTGCTACATAATGAATCAAAATACGATAGAATGGAGCAGCAATGGAAGACGAAAATAGATTCATCATGCTGATTGATGATAATGATATTACTCTGGAAAGCGTGAGCGAAGCACTTCAACTACACGGTTTCCAAAACCATATGTTTAATGATCCATATAGAGCAGTCGCCGCCTACAACCCCACACTCTACCCCATAATTATTGTTGATTATAATATGCCGGGGATGACCGGGATTGAAGTGTTGCAGGAAATTCGTAAACAGAAACCTGACGCAAAGGTGATCATCTATACAGGTCTGCCAGATGCCCGGGTACGTCGCCGTATTATACAGAGTGGCGCCGATGAGTTTTATAAAACCGATAAACTACAACAATTAATCGAAAAACTGGAAATTATGACAAATGAGATAAAGGAGGAAAACAATCAATGAAACGCTATCTAATTATGTTAATCGCAATAACACTCGCTTTGTGTTCTCACCTTTCTGCACAATGGCAGCAAGTAGCCATCAACACAGACAAAACACTACTACACATCGATTTTCTTGATTCAACTTTTGGATGGATATTCGCCGAAGACCGCAATGCAGGAAATTCCTTGTTCCTTACCTTTGACGGTGGTGAAACATGGCTCGAGCAGCCCCTCTCCCATGAGATGTATAACTGCGAATTTGCCTCAACTACAGACGTCTTTGGCGGCTTTATAAACGGCGAAATTTATTACAGCGATGACATGGGAGCCAACTGGGCCTTACAGCAGACAAACTATGTAGGCCTTTTTGATCAGCTATTCTTTGTCTCCCCTCAAGTTGGTTGGGCTGCGGGTTCAGCAATTTACAGCACTCAGGATGGTGGCGCCACCTGGCAGGAGCAGGACTTTGTCCCCTATGGTCATACATGGGAAATTTCCTTCGTTAACGAGACCTGTGGCAGCCGGGTTGGCTTTACTTGGCCAGACAGCAAAAAAGCCTATGTGTCTGTTACCCAAGATGCCGGAGAAACCTGGGATTATCATGAATTTCCAGACTGGAAAGAGTTTCGCTCTGTTGAGTACTTGGATACCGAACATATTTTTGTGGCAGGAAGTACATTTACCGATGATGTAATCGGCTACAGCGAAGATGGAGGCAACACGTGGACTCTTCGCAGTGAGCCCGGTGGCAATCTGATGGCCGCCTGCTTCCCAACTGCAGATCTCGGTTGGAAACTTTCCCGCTATGGCATCATCAAGCACACTATCAACGCCGGCCAAACATGGCAGCAACAGCTTGATCTTCTGGGAAACACTGATCAGCCCTACTTTGATATGTACTTTGAATCTGAGCATAAAGGCTGGGTGTGTGGAGCAAATGGCGAGCTGTATCGCTACTTTGATGGTACTGGCACACATTCCACACCTCCTGCTGCTCAGCTTGCGCTCAGCAATTACCCCAACCCCTTCAATCCCTCTACCACCATTTGTCTGGAGCTGCCTGTGGCCCAAAAAGCATCTATCTTCATTTACGATGCTACCGGTCGAAAAGTGCGCACCCTCATGAGTGATCAGATGGTAAAACCGAAACAGGAAATGATCTGGGATGGTACCGATGACAACCATACTGTTCTGCCCTCCGGTATCTACTTTGCGCAGGCAAAAACCGCTACTGCCTCCCAGTTCCATAAACTCATCTTAATGAAGTAGGTTCAATGAAACAGATTTACACAATCATATTACTCGCCGTTACCAGCCTGGTTTTTGCATCAGGCTGGGATGCCAACGGCAATACCCCACGCAGCACTACCAATGCTGCTCTCTCTGCATTACCTCAAGAGCGCGTGGGATTTCCCTGGCAGCAAACCAACTGCTTTGGCGGAGACGCCACCAGTGTAGTAGAAAGCCCGCTTACTCCGGGGCACCTGTTTGCTGCTGTTGGTGAAGCCTACGTAAGCTCAGATTTTGGTGATCACTGGCAGCAGCTTACTGCTCTCAATCAGTTGACCAATATCCGCTGTTTTGCAGCATCATCCTCAGCAATCTTTGCTGGAGGTCACACCTCTTCTGGATTGTACGTATCTACCGATGATGGAGAGACATGGCAAAATCGTGCACTGCCAGAGGTTGGCCGTTCAGTCATCCAGATCACTGTAGACCCCACTGATGAAACAACCATCTTCCTCTGCCTCAGTGATGCCTTTAATGCTACAATCTCTGAATTGATCCTGAAATCCACCGACGGTGGTAATTCTTGGAATCTTTTGAGCACACCCGGCATCGACCCCACGTATGGTTGTGCCGATATCGCCATAAATCCCCAAAACCCCGCACAAATAAGCGCCGCCTGTTATGGGGCTTTTGGCGGCGGCGCACTTTTGATGAGCTCTGATGGCGGAGACACCTGGCAAGAGGCCAGCGTAAACCTGCCCAACAATCCCCTCTATTCGGTTTGCTGGAGCAGCAGCGGTCTCTTCGTAAGTGGTGGTCAACCCTTTGGCAGCCAGAGCGTAGGTGTGTGGAAATACGATGCAGCCAACAGCTGCTGGATAGACCTCTCTCTGGATTTTCCCTGCACCTATGTTTCTCAGATTCGCGTGCATCCCAATGACCCCCAGCAGCTCTTTGCGGCTACTGCTCGTGATGGACTCTACCGCTCAACCGATGGCGGTCAAAGTTGGAACTATAACACCATCGGAGCCGATAGCTTTAACATGCAATCATTCAGCTTCTCACACCATACTCCCGAGATGCTGTTCAGCGCCAGTCAATCCATGGCCATCTATCGCAGTGAAGATGCCGGTGCCTCATGGGATGCAGCCAATGGCGGTATCTCTCGTTTGAGCATCAGTGATGTAACGGTAGATCCCTCCGACAGTAATCACTGGCTGCTTTCCTTTGTGGGAACAAACAACGGTGGCTGTCTGGAAAGCCTTGATGCCGGCCAGACCTGGCGCTTGATGAGTACGTTACCAGCAACCCGTTACTCCAAGGTAGCCATTGGCGCAGATGGTAGGCTTTATGCTGCCTCATCAGGGCCATCCGATGTAGCTCAGGAAGGCATCTACAGTTCAAACGATGGTGGTACTACCTGGCAAAATCTGGGTCCAAACCTGGGTACAATGTTTGAGTTTGATATCGCCGATTTTCGCATCCTGCCCACATCTCCTCTCACCATGGTGTGTTCTGGCAACCACTATGGCAATATGGGCTGGGATGCGGTTATCTATCGCTCCAGCGATGCAGGCACTAGCTGGGAGCTCACCTACAGTGGCTCCACAGACAATCGAATTCAACAGCTCTCCCATTTCGCAGCTCCCTACGACAGCTTTATTGCCGCTGCTGAGTTCAGCTTTAATGAAGGCTGCATCCTGCTCAGCGCAGACTATGGCACCAGCTGGCAAAACTGCACTGATGATCTTACGCAAACCATCTTTCCGCGCACCATTGTAGCCGACCCCATTAATCCGGGAAATCTCTACTTCTTCAGTGGAATATACGGCAGTGGAACCGTGTGGCACAGTGCTGATTTTGGCAATGACTGGCAACAGTGCGGCAATCTGGCCACATCGGTAGATATGATGATGCATCCTGCCAATAGCGAAATCTTCTATGCTGCCACACAAAACAATGGCGTGCTGCTTTCGCAAAACAGCGCAGCCAGTTGGCAAACAGCAGGTAACGGCGTCAACGCACTGAACATGGCCGGTTTATCCGAGCCGTACCTTAAGGATGACCAATGGCACATACTCTTAGCCACCAAGGATGCTGGCCTTTACAGCACACCGCTTATCGATCAGGGCTTTGGTTGTGTGCAAGGTGTTGTTACCAATCTGGCTACTCAATCGCCACAGGAGAATATCAGTTTCAGCTGTGGAAACCTTACCCTCACCAGTGGAATTGATGGGAGTTTCTGTGGCTATACAACACCGCAAACGACAACTGTACTCTGCAACCCCGATGGCTTTGAACCATCCAGCTTCGACATAGAAATCAATGAAAATAATATCACGACCTTCACCATTGATCTTATCCCCCTGATGGCACCACCTCAGACCCTAGAAGCTACTGTGAGTGGTTGGGAGGTCACCCTTAGCTGGCAGGCTCCTGATTATACTCAATACCTTACCGGATATCGCATTCTGCGTGATGGCGTAGAATTGGCCACAGTGCCAGAGGCAACTACGCTCTATACCGATGACTCAATTGCACAGACCGGCACCTACAGCTACACCATCGAAAGTTGCTATGGAGCACTGCTTTCTTCACCTTCAGACCCAGTAGTTATTGAGCTCACCTCTGTCGGGATGCCTCTTGTTCCCCAACATGTGCAATGTTCGATAGCCCCAAACCCCTTCAATCCACAAACAACCATTTCCCTCTCTCTCCCTTCATCTGAAATGGTTACTATCGAGCTCTTCAACACCAAGGGACAACGGATTATCCAATTGCATGAGGGCTATCTGGAGGCCGGCTCTCACCAGTTTGTATGGGAAGGTATAGATGAAGAGAATAATCCCGTAACCAGTGGTTGTTACTTCTGTGCCATCACTACTTCAACCACCGACGTCTACAAAAAACTAATGATAATTAAATAGGAGGATACATGCAACAAAAGACAGTTTTCCTTATCAGTGTTTTAATGCTGCTGTCACTAATGGTATGGGCAATGCCTGCAGCAGCAGAAACAGTTACCATCGCTCAAATCCAGGAAACTCCTGACGGTCTGGCTGGCCCATCTCCCTACGAAGGTCAGGAAGTAACCTTCAGCGGCGTGGTTACCCGTCGTACCATGAACAACTACTTCGTGCAGGATGGTTCTGGCCCCTGGAGCGGCATCCTGATCAATCACTTCTTCAACAATGTTGCCGAAGGTGATAACGTAACCTTAACCGGTTTTGTTTCAGAGTCCAATGGCATGACTATGCTTTCTATGCCTGCCACTACTACCAACTCAAATGGCAACCCTATCCCTGATGCCACGGTAATCACCAACGCAGATCTGGGCGAAGCCTATGAAGGCGTACTCATCACCATCAATAATGCTGAATGTATTGGCGTCAGCGGTCAGGAATGGAAGATCGATGACACCACTGGACTGGCCACGGTTGGTACCTATTGCACGGTTTATACTCCCACCATTGGTACCGTGTACAATGTTACCGGTATCGGCAACGAGACCATTGATGGCTATCGCATCAACCCACGCAGTGCTACTGATGTGGTAGAGGTTCCTCAGGGACCAAGCGTGGTTACCATCGCTCAAATTCAGGAAACTCCTGACGGTCTGGCTGGCCCATCTCCCTACGAAGGTCAGGAAGTAACCTTCAGCGGTGTGGTTACCCGTCGTACCATGAACAACTACTTCGTGCAGGATGGCTCAGGCCCCTGGAGCGGTATCCTGATCAATCACTTCTTCAACAATGTTGCCGAAGGTGATAACGTAACCTTAACCGGTTTTGTTTCAGAGTCCAATGGCATGACTATGCTTTCTATGCCTGCCACTACTATCAACTCAAATGGCAACCCTATCCCTGA
>JAGGWK010000016.1 GCA_021157525.1 Candidatus Cloacimonadota bacterium
AAATAACACTGCTGTGTTTACTGTAAAATTTCTTATAATAGGCTACATGGCATTGTTTATTTCAATAGGCTTATATTTTCTGCTGTATCGGCCGGCGGCTTTATTATGAATTATCAAAGGTCTGACAATTCGCTGCACCTGTCCGCTATTCCGCTGCGCTTCGTAAGAACCAGTGAGTTCAAGCATCATCTCCAGTAAAAGTGCGTACATCAAACCCGCCATCGGCTACGACTGCATCTATCCCGTTATGCTATCGATGACCCCGGTTTGATGACGAAACTCCCTTCACGGCAGACCCTCTATATTTCTCTGGATGCAATAAACCACGTTACCGAAGCAGCCACATCCAAGGTTGCCTCTCCCTATGTGGTCATGATGGCACGGGAAACCATTGATCTGGTGCATTCGGCATCCTGCTATGCAGATACGTTCGGGAGGTGGCGAGTACTGTCTCTCGGGCGGATTATGTGGGACGTGAGGTTGTATCGATACAAAGGTATCGAAAATATTGACAAATACATCAGATTGGGAAAGATGCTCCGAAAATGAGGAGGCGTAATGAAAAACATAGTTGTTTCAGATCTTACGTTACGGCGGATGCCCAAGTACCTGCACTTTCTGCGTCCGTTGCAAAAGCTGGGACATGAGTTTACCTCTGCCTCGGAGATATCCCGCGCTCTGGGAATACATCATACGCAGGTGCGCAAAGATCTGGCTCTCACCGGGGTTCGCGGCATCCCCAAAGTTGGGCATCGTGTAGATGACTTAATCAAAGCCATTGAGGAGTTCCTCAATTGGAACAATTCTACCGACGCTTTTTTAATAGGAACCGGAAATATGGGTGCAGCACTTTTGGGGTACGACGGATTTAACAAAACAAACATCAAGATTGTGGCTGCCTTTGACGCAGATCCTAAGACAATCGGAAGGGAAGTAAATGGCTATCGGGTGATGAACATAGATAAATGCGCAAACCTTGTGGAGCGCATGCACGTACATATTGCCATCCTTACCACCCCCACCGTTGTCGCCCAGGAAGTTACCGACATGCTGGTAGGTGCAGGCATCCTTGCAATATGGAATTTCACTCCGATAAAGTTGGTGGTACCCAAAGATGTGATTGTGGAAGATGCGGAATTGTATTCCAGTCTGGCTGTGTTATCCAGGAAATTAACCGATGTGTTAGCATCGGTATAATGGCGGAAAGAGATGAATGATCATGAAAAAATACTGAAATCCCGAAGGGAGCAGATTATCGATAACGATCCCAACGGTCTGGTAGTGGTAAATGACAATCTTGAAATCGTGCAGATCAATCCGGCTTTTCTGAAGATTTTTGACGTGAACATCAGCGAAGTAGGGATGGTAGTAGGATGTAACGTAAATGAGATTATCGGGCAGGAATTTTTTCCCAGTCCTGATATTCTCAGCGAATGCCGAACCATCAAGCATCACAAACGCACCGGAAAAGTGATTCAGTTGGTGAGCTTTAAGCTGGATGAAGAAGGGCTTTCTGCCTGCTTTTTTGTAGATGTTACCCTGCATGTGCATAGCAAGCAACGGGTCGTAGCGCTGAAAAAAGATACCTTGGAAAAAGCCCGACAAATCATCGACAAGCAGATGCGGGTTGCTCAGGAAATCGCCAGCCTTTTGGGTGAAACAACGGCCGAAACCAAAGTCATTTTCCTCAAACTCCGCGAGATAATGAAGGATGAAAACGGAATCAGCGAATAACCTCTTTTTTGAAATCGGCTCTTCTCAGCTGATAAAACACGGTGAAGAACTGTGCGGTGATAGCGTGATCACCCGTAACAGCCCGGAAGGTGCCGTTATCATTATGTCTGATGGCCTTGGCAGTGGCGTAAAGGCAAACATCCTTTCTACCCTGACCTCCACCATCCTCTCGGTAATGATACAAAACGATGTGGGAATGACCGATATCCTGGAAACCTTGCTTGCTACATTGCCCACCTGTTCCTATCGTCAATTGGCATACAGCACCTTTACCTACGCCCAGTTTATGCCAAGTGGCAGGATGCATGTGGCAAACTACGATAACCCTCACATGATCCTGATAAGGGATGATAAAATCGTCAATGTAAGCGGCAATGAGCATATCATTCTGGATAAGAAGATCAATGAAGCCACCATCTCGCTGAAACCGGGAGATACCTGCATCTTTTTGAGTGATGGCGAGATCCATGCCGGCATGGATGGGATGTGCAATCTTGGCTTTGGCTGGACGCAGGTAGCAGAATTTGCCGCGCGGCTGGCCAGTAAAGCAATGACTGCCAAAGAAATTGCCTATGAGCTTACCAACGTGGCGTGGCAACTCTATTGCCAGCAACCGGGAGATGACACCACCGCTGTGGTTGTGCGGGTGCGGGAAAAACACAATCTCACAATGATGGTTGGCGCCCCCGAAAACCCCGAAGATGATGTGACCATCGTAGAACAATTGATGGCACCTCCGGGACGGAAGATCGTGTGTGGCGGAACCACCAGCAATATCGTGAGCCGCGAACTGGGCTGCGAGGTGACGGTAGATTTCTCTTCAATACGAGACGACATTCCGCCGGTGGGAACAATGCCGGGAATCCATCTGTGCACCGAAGGCATCATCACCATCAGTAATGCTCTGAAGTTGCTGAAAGAACATCCATCTTACAAACGGCTGGAGATTTTTAATGACGGAGTAAGCCGGCTTGTGCATGAACTGATGCAGGCTGATGACATCACTATATTGATAGGGCAGGCAATGAATCAGGCACACAAATCAACAAACCTTCCAACAGAATTTGGCTTGAAAACTCAGATCATGGAGAAAATCGCCGGAATGTTAACAGCAGAAGGCAAACATGTACGCATTAACTACTTTTAAAACAGATACCTTACGAAAATCCTGATAACAACAATGAGGGAGTTTGATATCCCGCATGTTTCTCCGGCAACACCGTGTCGTTTGGGGTAAATCTGCATGGAGGCAGGGATGGGGTTTCGGTGTGCATTATCTCTTCGGCAGAAAGAACATGTAAAAGAAACTTGACACAAAGACAAGCAAACACGACATTGCATCCAGATAAGAAAGAAGGAGGTTTGGTGGCACGACTTCACAATACCGTGCGGCAATTGCGCTTTATGCATGGCGAGATGACGCAGCAGGAGCTGGCTGACAAAGTTGCGGTTTCCCGACAAACCATCGGCGCAATAGAAAAAGGCAGATTCAACCCATCTGTGAAACTGGCTTTGGAGATTGCCGCGGTTTTTGCCAAACCCATGTCAGAAGTTTTTTTTCTGGAAGAGGAGGAAGCATGACATTTCGATATCTTGGTATGATTATCACCGGCGTGATATCTCTGCTCTGTGTCTATTTTTTTGGCATTGGCGGAATGTATAGCCTCAATCTGGCAATTCTGCTCTATTTTGTTCCCTGGCGAGAGCCGGATGAGCGGGAAAAGCAGCTGAACGCCAAAGTCTATAACATCACCTTCGGGCTCTTGATGATTTTGCTTATCAATATCTATGTCCTGTCACAATTTGTCGTCGTAAGTGACCACTTGAAATCAATCTGGGTCGGCTTGGTAGCTTCGGGAATGTTCATCATCCTCGGCACCGTTGGCCTGGTGGTGTTTCACAAAGAATAATATGGAGAATAGAGAATGAAATGTAACGGTATAATAAAAGTTAAAGGAAGCATGGGCAAGGTAAGACGGGTAAAATGCAATACTGTATTGGATGAACACGCCATCTTCTGCCCTGTCTGCGGTACCGAAACCCCGGCTTTGAAAAATGATTTAAATGGAAAGAAAGTATTTCTGGATGCATGGCGTAAACGCAATGAAACCTTCCACCAGTGGTTCCCCTTTTCCCTCATCTTTGGCCTGATTATCGGCGCTCTTATTGCCACCTCGGTGGTCTTCGGTCACGCCCATTATTGGCTGAACAATCTCTACCTGCTTTTCGTTGTTCCGCTGGCCCTTGTGCCCCTTACGTTCAGTCAGGATGCAGAAAGCACTCCCGGATTCTCAGCCTATTTTGCTGCACTGCGTTATTACCCCCGATTGTGGGTTTTTACCCTTTTCAACATCCTCTTTTTTTTCGTGGTAAAAGTGCTGTGCACCGGATTTTTACTTAATGTAGAGATCGATCAGACTCTGCATCTGGTACGGCTGATCCTCTGCATCTACTGGCCGGTGGTGATGTTGCCGGTGGTATATCTCATTGCTCAGCGCAAGATGCCGGTATTGCGAGCAATGCGCGTGGCATACAAGGCCGGGAAAGAAACCCGCTGGCAACAATTTTATGTGATGCTCTATAGTTTGCTCCTCAATGTCCTGGGTGCTGCACTGGCGGGCGTGGGTTTAGCTTACACCTTGCCCATCGGCTACCGCGCCATCAGCAATTATTGCATCCGTATGGAAGAATATGAACTCTTTGAAGATACACGAGGTAATCATGGCCAGAAAAATTAAACCCATAAAACGTAAAAAAAACGAGATTCAGGACACTATCGAAGCGATCCTCTTTGCCTTCGTGGTCGCCTTCCTCATAAAAAACTACATCTTCCAAAATTTCAAAATCCCATCTTCTTCCATGGAAAGTACCATGCTCATCGGGGATTTTTTATACGGTGATCGCACGAGGTATTACTTCACCGATCCTCAGCAGGGAGATATTGTTATTTTCCAGCATCCAGGCGACCCCGATGAGCCCGGACTTCCGACCCTGGAAAATCCACATCCCCAATACACCAGGGATGACTACATGCTGCTGATAAAGCCCATCTACATCAACAAAAAGAACTTTAAGCCGGTGTGGCACCAAAAGAAAAACATTGTAAAGCGGGTGATCGGCATGCCTGGCGATACAATTCAGGTGGTGAATAAACATGTGCTGATAAACGGCAAAGAATTTCGCACGGGCACCGAGCAATACATCGATTCCCGCGTGATTCCACGCAACAATGGTAACATCATGTGGAACGACACCTTTATGGGAAGCCGCGACAATATTGGCCCTGTGGTTGTACCGCCGGATAGTTATTTCGTGATGGGCGACAACCGGGATGTGAGTGCCGACAGCCGCTACTGGGGATTTTTACCTCGTAAAGCTATCACCGGAGCCCCGGCCTTCGTCTTCTTTTCTCACGGTGCACCACCAGCCCGCACTTATCGGGATGCTTACTATCGTAGCCAGGGAATAAACAGACAACCCGCCAGAATACGCTGGAACCGCATTTTCAAGGTTTTCCGCAATCCGCTGAAACACAAATAAGTCACATATCAGGCAGGATGCGTTGTTGCATCCTGCCTGAAAAGCTACATAACTACACCTCTAATTCACCGCTTTTATGGCAGTTACCACATCTTAACACAATCTTAACTCTTTCCTTATACTATCTTCACATCATTCGGGTATAACCAAGTGAAAACTATGCAGAAGAAATCTGCAGTTGAAGGAGGAAAAGTGAAAAGAGCTTTCTTTGTGATTTTCTTAATTATGATGGTTACCAGCTGGTTGGCTGCGGAAACCAAGTTTAAGATGGAATTGTGGAACCGGTGGACCTATGCTCGGGCCGATGGTGAAACCATTCAAAACGAAATGGCTCTGAAACGGGGCTACTTCCGTCTTGAACCAAAATTCGGACAGAACATCAGTGGTCGCTTTAACCTGGATTTCTTCAGTGATGACGGCCCTGATGACGGCGTAGGCATCAAGCTGAAATATGCCTACCTTGATTTCGTAAATCTCATTCCCATCAGGGGGTCGAAACTTACGGCAGGTTTGATGAAAACCTATTTTGGCACCATCTACGATTGGGATTATACCACCATCGACAAAGATCCTTCAGACAAGTACAAATTTGTAAGCTCAACAGATTACGGTGTGGGCATTTTCGGTTATGTCCCCAATGGTCTGGGTTCTTATGCAGTAAACCTGTATAATGGCGAAGGTTACAAAAAAACCGGCAGCGACATCAACAAAGATATGAACATCAACGCAAACCTGCGTCTTACTCCCATCCCCGGTGTAACAGTAGGTGGATCGTACATGATGCAGACAAAGAACGACGACGAAATCGACGGCGAAAAAAATCCTGATCGTCAGGAAAACACTTTGATCGCTGGAATGAGCAAACTGGTATACGGCCATGCTTCGCTGCTGACTCAATACCTTATGAAAACTGTATCACTGCCTAATGTGGACGATGCAGAAGATGTAACCACCTCGGTGATTTCTCTGATGCCGGCATATAAACTGAACAACATCTTCGACGTCGTGGCTCGCTACGATATCTATGATCCTGACACGGATACCGACGATGATGGCGAAAGTACGTTCATTGGTGGCGTAAATTATCACATCATGCGGGATGCCAAAAATGCACCGAAACTGCTGGTTCAGGCAAACTACCAGATAACGTCTTATGAAGACGCAAAAGACGATGAATCTGAGCTGATGGTGCAATTGCGCTGGATCTTCTCAGAAACTTTTAAATAATCAAGGAGTATGAACATGTACAAAAAAACAGTGATTATTATCGCATTACTGGCATTGGTCGCCATTCCCGCTTTTGCAAAGCGGGGTAACAAAGTTACCATCGCCGGCTCTACCACAGTACTTCCCATTGCCCAGAGCTGCGCCGAAGAATTTATGAACTGCCATCCTGATGTAAATATTTCAGTTCGCGGTGGGGGCTCTTCTGTGGGCATAGCGTCCATTATAGCCGGCACGGTTGATATCGGAGATGCTTCCCGCCACATCAAAGACAAAGAGTTGGTTCAGGCGCGGGAAATGGGCATAAACCCGGTAGAAAACGTGGTTGCAAATGACGGTATCGTCGTGATCGTAAACCCAGCCAACAGCATCAAAGCTCTTAGTCTGGATCAGGTAAAGGACATCTACACAGGGAAATTTTTGAACTGGAAAGAGATCGGCGGGCCAAACATGCCGATAGTGGTGATTTCCCGAGACGTTTCCTCCGGGACGTTTGAAGTGTTTAAGGAAAAGGTGATGCAGGGCACTGCCGGTATAGACGGCGCACTGATGCTGGCCTCCAACAATGCGGTTGTATCCACGGTAGCATCCACTCCCGGAGCCATCGGATACGCTGGGCTGGGCTATGTTACATCCAGCATAAAAGTCCTTTCTATAGAGGGAGTGATGCCATCGAAAAAAACTATCCAATCCGGTGAATATCCCATATCCCGTACACTACACATGTACACAAACGGCAAAGCCAAAGGTAATGTGAAACTGTTTCTGGACTTTGTGCTCTCACCTGCGGGGCAAAAGATCGTAGAAGCTCAAGGCTTTGTAAAGGCGAACTGACAGAAAAATTCCTCATGAAACGGAGTCGGCACTCCTACCGGCTCCGACGATATTTTGAGCTGTTATAAACCAAGGAAACAAGATGAAAAAAACCATTTCCCTGCTGCTTCTGGCCCTTTTGTCAGGATGCGCTCCCCATATAGAGCGCATTGATATCGCCGGCTCTACCACCGTATTGCCCATAGTTCAGGCGGAAGCTGAAGAATATATGAACGCTCATCCCGCAGCAGCTATCTCGGTGCGTGGAGGTGGATCACAAGTGGGCATCACCTCCATCATTAACGGCACCATAGACATCGGTATCGCATCTCGCCCGGTGACCAGCGTGGAAAAAACGCTGGCTGCAGAAAAGGGCGTAAAATTGATTCAGGCAACCATAGCCCATGATGCTGTGAGCGTAGTTGTGCATAAAAACAATCCTGTTAATAACCTCAGTCTGGCGCAGTTGCAAAGCATATTTGCAGGAAAGCTTACCAATTGGATGCAGGTAGGGGGTCCGGATATGGCCATTGCCGTTATTTCACGGGATGTCTCATCCGGCTCCTTTGAAGTATTTTCTGATGTGGTGCTGGATAGTGTTCGGGTGGTAAACAGTGCTATGCGTCTGCCTTCTAACAATGCCGTAGTCTCCGCCATTTCATACACTCCCGGTGCCATTGGCTATGTGGGCCTGGGATATCTAAACAGCTATCTTAACGCCCTTTCCATAGATGACTCCATGCCATCAGTTTCTTCGGTTCAGGATGCATCCTATCCCCTGGCTCGGCCACTGTTTATGATCACTCTGGCCAGTTGTAGCCCGGCAACCAGAGAATTTATAGACTTTGTACTCTCGGCCTCCGGTCAGCAAATAGTTGCCCGACAGGGCTATGTCCCCCGTGAGGAGATGCAGCAATGAAAAACATCAGAGAGACTACTTTCAAAAGCCTCACCTATGTTTCGGCTCTTTTTACCATCATTTTTTTGTTTGGTATTATCGGCAGCCTGTTTCTGGAAGGGCTTCCCCTCATCAAGCTGGTAACCTTCAAAACTTTTATTCTCAATCCTTCCTGGCATCCCACCAGTTATCCTGCAGATTTCGGTATTCTGTCCCTCATTGCAGGCTCTCTCATCGTTACTATGGGAGCGTTGATTCTGGCAATTCCTCTGGGTATTGGCTCTGCTATTTACATTTCGGAGATTGCCGGTAACAAAACACGGGAAATCATCAAACCCATTATCGAACTTCTGGCAGGAATACCCTCGGTGGTATATGGTCTGTTTGGGATGGCATTTCTGTCTCCCTTTCTCATCCGTGTGTTTGGTATTCCCACCGGCCTCAATGCCTGTTCCGCATCCATTATTTTAGGGATAATGGTTGTTCCGATAATTTCCAGTATGAGTGAAGATGCCCTGAGCACGGTTCCCCGCCAGCTGCGGGAAGCCTCATTGGCTCTGGGCGCCACCCGCTGGGAAACAATAATGCGGGTGGTGCTTCCGGCGGCAAAAAGCGGCGTGATTGGCAGTGTGGTATTGGGCTTTGGACGGGCCATTGGAGAAACCATGGTGGTGATAATGGTTGCTGGCGGCGCAGCACAGATACCCACCAGCATCTTCCAGCCGGTACGGCCCATGACAGCAGCTGTGGCTGCCGAGATGGGAGAAACAGTATTTGGCAGTCCCCATTTTCATGCCCTCTATGCCATTGCCATTGTGCTGTTCATCATCACCTTTGCCACCAATCTCATTACCGAGGTAGTATTTTTTCGTAAGGGAGACCTCAAATGAAACGCAGAGAATGGGAAGAATTTCTGGGAGTAAATTTGTTGCGCCTTGTCATCGGCATTACGGTGGCCTTTCTGATTCTATTTCTCTCTGTGATATTCAGCAAGGGTGGCCCTATGATTTCTTGGAGCTTTCTCACGGAATCACCCCGGAAATATATGACAGAAGGTGGCATTTTCCCGGCCATCGTGGGCACCTTCTGGCTCACCATTCTATCCATTGCCTTTTCTCTACCGTTGGGAATCTTTACTGCCATCTATCTTTCCTGCTATGCTAGAGCTGCCTGGTTCGTTCGCATCACTCGTCTGTCCGTAAGAACCCTTGCTGGGGTGCCCTCCATTATCTTCGGGCTTTTTGGTCGTATGGTATTTGTGCATCTCTTTGGCTTTGGTATCTCGATACTTTCCGGCGCCCTTACTCTGGGCATCCTGGCATTGCCGATGATTATCAATTCTTCCGAAGAGGCGATTCGCGGTGTTCCAAAAGATTTTTGGGAAGCTTCTCTGGCCCTTGGTGCTACTCAGCGGCAAACCATTCTACGGGTAATTCTTCCCACCGCATTGCCAAACATTCTCACCGGAGTCATCATCAGTATTGGCCGCGTGGCTGGTGAAACCGCTCCCATCCTCTTTACCGCCGCCACCTTCTACACCCGCCAGATGCCCAGCTCAGCCATGGATGAAGTGATGGCACTGCCATATCACATCTATGCCTTGATGACCGAAGGCGCTCATGCATCCAAACAAGTACCCATAGCCTACGGGACTGCTGTAGTTCTGTTGCTGGTGGTGCTTTCCATCAGCGCCATAGCCATAATTATACGATATCATATGAGGAGAAAAAGAACATGGTAAAACCACATTACTCAACCACACACATCTGCACAGACAACGTAAACCTCTGGTTTGGCAACAAGCATGTGTTGAAAAACGTGAATCTTCCGGTCTATGATAAAAAAGTTACCGCCCTTATCGGGCCCTCTGGATGCGGAAAATCTACCCTTCTCCGTTGCTTCAACCGTATGAATGACCTCATTTCCACCTGCCGCATCACCGGAAAAGTAACCCTCCATACGCAGGATATCTATGCACCCCACACCGATGTAACCACTGTTCGTACCAAAGTAGGCATGGTGTTTCAGAGTCCAAACCCCTTTCCAAAATCAATATACAACAACATTGCTTACGGCTTGCACATCCGAGGTGAGAAAAAACCAAAGGTAGAACAGATAGTAGAAAAGAGCCTCCGGGACGCTTGGCTGTGGGAGGAAGTAAAAGATCGCCTGAAGCAGTCAGCATTCTCACTTTCCGGTGGCCAACAACAGCGTCTCTGCATTGCCCGTGCTTTGGCAAACAACCCGGACATCCTGCTGCTGGATGAGCCTACTTCGGCTCTGGACCCGCAGTCCACAGCCAAAATCGAGGAACTCTGCCTGGAATTGAAAAACAAAGTTACCATCCTCATCGTTACCCACAACATTGCTCAGGCGGGACGCATCTCCGATTATACCGCCTTTATGTATCTGGGGGAAATGGTGGAATTTGGCGAAACCAGAAAGATGTTCACCGTTCCCAAAGACAAACGTACCGAAGCGTACCTCAATGGCGTATTTGGCTGATATGCAGTAAAAAGCGGTATGCATCCATAATAAAAAATAAACGGGAGAACAAATGATTGAAAATGAAATAGTGGAGTTGACCAAGCTGATTATCGAACAAGCCACTCGGGTGGAAAACATGCTGGAACTGGCAATAAGTGGATTATTGCAAAATGACGAAGCCCTATTGAAACGGGTGAGTCAGCTGGAAGATGAACTGAACCAGCATGAAATGGAGTTAGATGAGAAGTGTATCGGCGTCATTGCGCTGTATCAGCCAGAAGCAGGGAATCTGCGCACCGTGCTGATGATAATGAATATGAACAGTGATCTGGAGCGTATGGGAGACTTGGCGGAAAACATCATGGAGAGCGCTCATTACCTCATCCGTCGCCCCTCGATAAAGCGGTTGATAAATATTCCCAATATGGCCGAAGAAGTGAAAAAAATGATCCATAACAGTATCACTGCTTTTATAGATGGAGACACCAAACTGGCGTGGCAGGTGTGTCGTAATGACGATGTGGTGGATGACCTCCAGGAGCATATCTATCGGGTGCTGGTAACCTATATGCTGGAAGACCCCACTACTATCAAACGCTGCATGAAGCTTAACGCTATTGCATCCAACCTGGAACGCATGGCAGACCTCTCTACAAACATTGCCGAAGAGACCATTTTCATGGTAGACGGCGTCGTGATAAAACACCACGCAACGCAAAATTAGCCCGCATCACCTTCGGATATCAACGTAGCAGCTATTTCTCATCAAAGCTGCTACGTTTCCCGTCCATGCCGGTTTCATCTTTTTTCTTTGTTGACATTCCATCGCCATTTCACGATATATCACTTAAAAAAAGAAGGAATCAACAGATGAAACGAATATTAGGGCTCGCGATTATTCTGCTTTTTTGGGTATCTCTCTGTAATGCTCTCTCCGATACCCGCATTACCTTCTTTGATGGCACAGTAAAACTGGCGCCCATGCTGTGGGTTAATGACTCCCTGCTCTATGTGTGGAATGGTCCTGAAACCATCAATCTTGCCGATGAACAGTTCTGCAAGGCCTTCTATCTCAAGGATATAGCCCAGTTGCGTATTAGTTCGGGGAAGAGCTATTTTACCTGCTTCAAAGAGCTGTCCTACGTTACTTTCCCGGCAGTCGCTGCCTTCATCATAGTAGATGCAGAAGATTTTGACCCCTCTTTTTTGTTTGGCGCCATCATCATCAGCTCGGTAGCAAATCTGGTATTATCCCCCTTCAGCTATTTCATCCAGTCGATTCCCCAATATATCGATCGCCCGGTGGAAATTCCTGGTGCTTATCTCATGGAAAAATACGGAAAGCACTTTTATATCAAGCAGGATGCAACAGCGGACATTGCCCGACTGGAATCCATAGCAAAGCCCTGAGCCCATCCAGAAAAAAGGAAAGATGTGAAGTAAGGAATTACAACAAAAAAACTTCCGCCGTTTATCCAACGCCGGAGGTTCTAAAAATCTGCAAAGTATCCATCGCCCTCGATAGCACGAGTGGAGAATAAATAGAGCACTAGAGCATATTTCCGTTTCCGTTACCGTAATCAGGTCACTTCATAACACCTTTGCACTCTGTAATCTACAACATCAGAAAGTCTCTTGCTTCTCCTTTCTCCCATTCTGCTCGAATCAGCGGGAAATTTTCAGAGATTTTGACAACCCCTTCCTGAAGGGTTTTTTCTTTTAGCAGGATGCATTGAAATTTCTTTTTGATCCGTTGTATATTTGGGCCGAATACTTTTGAGACAGCCACAGATACTTCTTCTTGTTGCAGAAGAGTGCTGATGCTTTTTGCTTTTTCGGGATCAGCATGAATGTCATCCTCTTCTTCAGTCGTGTTTTCAATTTTTTTTATTAGTGTGGCACCCTCAGCATTAATTTCATAAATATGATAATAATCTGCATCACCAAAGTGATCACTCATAAAACTCTCCCCATCATTTGTCGCAAATGCTACCTTTAAACTATCCATATTTTCCTCCAATTCCATTTAAAAAAAATTGGGCAGAAGATTATCTCAAATCTTCCGCCCAAGGTGTTCTCTGTTACTTCCGTCTTGTAGTGCCTTGTCCGGCTCCCTGGCCCCTGCCTTTTCCTTGACCGGTGCCAATGCCGCTTCCCATGGGATTGCCTGCGGCTTTTCCTAAACCACGTCCTGTTCTTGGGCCTTTTCCATCCGGCCCTGTTCCATCGCCTCTTGGCATGGTAACCTCCTTAATAAGCCAACAGTGGCTTTTTTATCTCACTCGAAAAGAGTTTTTATTTTCAAACTCATCACACAATGAGACAGTATATTGAACCTATGTGCAAAAGCAATATCTTTTTTCTCTTCTCCACCACTTTTCTCTATCGGCCATATAAAAACGAGACCCCCACAAAATCCTCTTCACGATTTTTTCCGCCTCAAAATCCTGCATCCTGTGAGGTGAACATGAAACAAATAATGATAATTCTCAGTTGTCCGGCCATCGTCGGCTGCAGCCGGCTTTCTCACCGGGAGGTTATCAGGATGCAGGGAATTCCCGGCTTTACGCTGCAGCGGATGCCGGGGCATTTCATGCTTTTTGTGGGGGTTGTTGATGATACTATTTATGCCATTCATGTGCTGTAACGCTATCAGCAGGTGGATGAGAAACTGATAACCAATCGGGTACCAAACCGGGTTTGGTTTATGAGGGCTTCCCACAATTCACAATTCCACATTTATGTCTTCCAACCGGAAGCAAAATCTTGACTCCATGGAGGCTCTTTTGCAGATGGATGCCAAAATCACTTCTGGCTATGAGCACTACGATCTGGCGGCGATGGATCGGTTTGTTGAGGTGCTTCAACACAAAGGGGATGCATCCTGACAAAGGAAACCTGGTGCTGTGCGAAAGTGCCCAAAGCTTGTCTGAAGCGCAATAATAGGAAGGTTTCGGGAGAAATGACAGTCCAATTCCCTAATCCGGCGAATTAAAATATCTTCACCCGCCTCCCATTGGAATAATACTTGCACAGTTAAGAAGGAATAAAGGGGGCTATATGAAAAGATTGGTGTGCGCTTTTACAATATTAATTGCGGGTCTGTGTCTTTCGGCTGAGCTGATTACCTTAGATGCAAATGGTAACAAACCTCTCATCCAAAGCCATGAAATCTCTCCGACACAATCGATAATCGATTTTAACCTATACAGCTATGACCTTACTACCGAGATTGATAACAGCACGGAATTCACCCGCATCTCCTGTCTGGGTGAAGGGGAAACCTACCAGATCGGGATGCCACAGCTTCCTGTCATTACCCGTTTTTTCGCCATTCCCGCCGGTGCCACCCTTTCGGTGTCTGTGGAGTCTGTTGACACAGAGACCATCACCAACGCAAAAGCCTTCCCCCGGCAACCTGAAAATGCTCAGATATCCGGAGCAACATCGTTTACTATCGATAATGAATTTTACAGTTCCAATCAGATATTCCCTGCAACCACGGTAGAAGTGGGGGGAAGCGGCATCTTCCGGGATGTATCCGTGGCTATGGTTTCTTTCTACCCCTTCCGGTACAATCCCCAAAGCAATAGCATAGAAGTCATTACAAATGCTCAATTGCGGGTGGACATCAGCGAAGCGGGCAGGGTGATCGAACCACAGCGCAAGATTTCCCGCGCCTTTGAATCAATCTACAAAAAGATGATATTAAATTATGACGACATTTCCCGGGATGCAGAATATCAGCAACCCTGCTATCTTTTTATCACTCCAGACGATAGCCAGGTTCTTCCGGTGCTGGAAACTCTTACCGACTGGAAACGGCAGATGGGCTGGGATGTAACTGTGGCAACAACAGCAGAAACAGGTACCAGTCTCAGTAGCATAAAAAACTATATCCAAAATGCCTATAACTTCTGGGATAATCGCCCCGAATTCGTTTGCCTGGTTGGCGACGCATCCGGGTCTTATGATATTCCCTGCGGTTTCCAAAATTCGGGAAACAGCGACTATGTTTACACTTTACTGGATGGAAACGACCTCTACCCCGAAGTGGCTATTGGCCGCCTTTCCTTCGGCACGGTTTTTGACTTGCAAACAATCGTCAGCAAAATTTTGCAGTATGAAAAAACTCCCTACATGGGAAACACCGACTGGTATGAGCACGCTCTCCTGGTGGGGGATACCTCCAGCTCGGGACAATCCTGCATCGACACAAACCTCTATATCAAAAGTGTTATCGATTATAATCAGCCCCAATTCGATTTTTACGAAGTCTATAATTCTCCCTTTGTTACTCAGATGACTGCCGCCTTTAATGCCGGAGTAAGCTATTTTAATTACCGTGGATATATCGGCATGAGCGGCTGGGGTACCGGTGATGTGAATAATCTTACCAATGGCCTGATGTTGCCTGTTGCCGTCAATCTTACCTGCGGAACGGGAAATTACTCCAGCGGCACCAGCATGAGTGAAGCCTTCCTTCGGGCCGGAACTCCATCGGCTCCCAAAGGCGGAATTGCCGGTATTGCCACCGCCACCTCCTCTACCCATACCACCTTTAATAACAGTGTTTGCGCCGGCATTTTTTCCTCAATATTCTCCGACCATGTAGATAACCTCGGAACTGCTTTGGTGGGCGGAAAACTCAACATGTACCGCAGTTTTCCCCAGAATCCTTCAAATTGGGTAACAAAATTCTGCCACTGGAACAACCTGATGGGAGATCCGGGTATGAAGGTGTGGACAGCGGTCCCCGAGCAGATATTTGCAATATCTGAGAGTGAAATTGCCGTAGGCCAGAATTTTTACACCGTAGATGTAACTCACGGTCTGGGCATCCCTCTGCAAGATGCCTGGGTTACTCTCTATCGAGAAAGTGATGGTTTTCAGGAGAGTGGCTATACCGATGAGAATGGTCGGATTGTCCTTCCCTGCCTTACGACCCTGGCCGAAGATTTTACTCTCACCGTTACCGGAAGTAACTGCATTCCCATACAAAATACCATCACTGTTTCTCAGCAAGCCGCCTTCTGCAATGTGGAGTCATACAGCATAGATGACGATGGCAATGGTAGTTCCAACGGCAATGGCGATGGGATGATTAATCCCGGAGAAACCATCGAATTGACCATTGAACTGCGGAACAGCGGAACCCAGAGTGTATCCGGAGCTTCTGCCGTGCTCAGCACAATTTCTCCCTTAGTCACCATCATCAGCGGAAATGCAGACTTTCCCACCATCCCCGCCGGCTCTTCCGCATCCAGTTCTGCTCCCTGCGTGATAGCATTTTCTGCCGACGCCATCGGCGAAACCGATTTCGATGTAGCCATCTCTGATAACGGCAACAATAACTGGGCAGATATTTTACAACTCCCGGTGGCCGCACCGCTGCTGCAGGTTACCGATGTGGATGTACTGGACATGGGCAACAACATCCTCGATCCCGGGGAAACCGCAAACTTGGCTATCACCATTACAAACAGCGGCCCCATGAATGAAACTACTTTGGATGCAGTGTTGCATATTCCCCATACAGAACTCACCGTGACTGACAGCATCGGCGCCTACAGCGGCATCAATGCCGGAGCTTCTACATCCAATGTTCTTAATACTTTTACGGTGGAGGCAAGTTCGCAACTTTATCCGGGGATGCAGATACCTGCCACCCTTACGGTGGAAAACACCAACGGCACAGTGCGAGAGCTCGCCTTTTTGATAGAAATCGGCACCGTAACTCAGGGAGATCCACTGGGCAGCGATGCCTATGGATACATCTGTTTTGACGATGGCGATATAAACTATGCGGCAGCACCCACCTACGATTGGATTGAAATCGACCCCACTTTCGGCGGTGCCGGCTCCCACCTTTCCCTGAACGATTCCGGGGATATGGGCGCCATTACCACCATTAATATGCCCTTTATTTTTATGTTTTACGGACAGATCTACGATGACCTTACCATATGCACAAACGGCTGGATAAGCCCGGGTGATAGTGACAACAGAGATTATATGAACTGGCCGGTGCCCGGACCACAGGGGCCTTCACCCATTATCGCCGCCTTCTGGGATGACCTGACCACCTCCGGCGGCCACGTGTGCACCTATCACGACGAAACAGCCCACGTGTTCATCATCGAGTGGTCAGACATGAAAAATGATTATGACGGCTCCAGCGGTGAGACCTTCGAGATCATTATTTACGATCCCGCCTACTATCCTACCTCCACCGGGGATTGTGAGATTCTGATTCAATACAAGGAATTTAACAATGTGAATGTAGGAACCTACAATGGTTACCACGTTTATCAGGGTCAGTATTGCACGGTGGGAATAGAGGATGCATCCGGTACGCAGGGATTGCAATACTCCTTTAACAACACCTACCCCACTGCTGCCAAGCCTCTGCAAGACGAATCGGCCATCTTTTTTACCGTAAACAGCGGCGCAGTTCTTCAGCCACCGGTTATCTCTTTGAGCACAGACAGCCTCTATTTTGCCGTCGATCAAACCGGCACCTATCAGCAGAACTTTACCATCGCAAATCTGGGGGAAGCCACAATGATGTACTCCATCGACCGCTACTATGTGGATGGCGGGCAAACCCGGAACTCCGGTGGCCCTGATGACTTTGGGCACATGTGGTTTGACAGTACCGAGCCTAACGGCCCCGTATTTAATTGGCGGGAACTCCCCACCAGCGCTACGGAGGTTACCTTTGTCCACAATGACCAGGGCACAGACCTTATGCCCATCGGTTTCGACTTTCCCTTCTACGGCACGAATTATTCGCAGTTCCGCATCAATCCCAATGGATGGATCGGTTTCGGCGATGACTGCACTGCCTGGAATAACCTGTCCCTCCCGCATCCTGATGCTCCCCGTCCGGCCATTATGCCCTTCTGGGATGACCTCGATCCCATCACCACGGGTCATGTGTATTACCAAAGCTATACCGACAGCCTCATCGTGTGGTTTGATGGTGTAGATCACTACTCGGGTAACTACAACGGCAATTACACCTTTCAGATAATCATCTACAGCGATGGTGATATGCGGCTGCAATATCTCACGATGACAGGTGACATAAACAGTGCCACCATCGGCATCCAGAATGAAGATAACAGCGATGAACTGCAGCTCTCGTACAACACCACCTTTGTGCAGGATAACATGGCCGTGGAGATCAAGCGGGTTGTAGATTGGGCTACCATAAGCCCGGAAAGCGGGATCATTCCCGGGGGCGAAGCTGCCACAATTGGCGTTCAGGTAGAGCCGCAGATGCTTCTGCTGGGATCCTATATGTGCCGCCTCTCTATCACCTGTAACGATCCTAACCAGACCGTGACGTTCCTCCCCGTTGTGATGGATGTGGTGGGGGATATTTCAGCGATTTCTCTTTCCCAAGATGCTGTTGACTTTGGCTCGGTACCTATTACTACCACCAGCACAGATACTCTGGTTATCCAAAATTTGGGGACAGCAAACCTGGAGATCAGTGAAATTGCTTGCTCAAATGATGTATTTTCTGTGGCACAAACCAGCTACACCATCCTGCCTTACGAAAGTGCAGAATTGTATATCTCATTCGAACCGGTGGAATTGGGCGCTCAGACTGCAGATATCACCATTTTCTCAAACGATCCCGACGATCCTGAATATGTAATCTCTGCCCAAGGCGTGGGAACCGACAATACCGGATCGGGTAATCCGGTACCGCTGCCTACCGCCTATTACCAGAATTACCCCAATCCTTTCAATCCCGAAACCACCCTGGCCTTCAGTCTGGGCGATGCGCAATCGGTGAACCTGAGTATCTTTAATGTAAAAGGGGAAAAGGTGAAAACCCTTGTTGACGCTGATTTTGCCCCGGGAAGATATGAAATCCTCTGGAACGGCACCGACGCCAAAGGGCGAACCGTTGCCAGTGGTCTTTACTTCTCCCGCTTCCAGGCGGGCAGTAAAGTTTCCATAAAGAAAATGATGTTATTAAAATAAGTAGGAGCGAATATGAAGCAGTTTAGTGTAATTGTGCTATTATTGATCGTGGGCCTGTTGCCCGCGCAAATGTATTGGGAAAACGATGGTTTGCCGGTGAGGCAGGGAGTGAATATTGAGTGGTTCCGGTCTTCTGCACAAGTGGGCACCGATATCGTTTATGGATGGTCTGATACCCGTCGCGGCGACCGCGACATCTGGGCTCAGCGTATCGATAGCGACGGCAACTCGGTGTGGCAGGACGGCGGTGTAATGATCAACGGCTATGTTAACCGCCAGGAAGACATCGTGCTTATCCCGGTGGGAAATGACGAAGTGATCTGTGCCTGGATAGACTTCCGCAATGGCGATGACGGTGACGTCTATGCTCAAAAGCTGGATGGCACCGGTAACCTGATGTGGAATGCTGAAGGTGTGCCGCTGTGCCTCGATCCTGACGAACAAATTTCTCTTAATATCGTGAGCGACGACAATGGCGGCGCCTTCGTGATATGGATAGACAGCCGTAATTCCGGTGGTGTGGACATCTTTGGTACTCATATTCTGGCAAACGGCACCATCGCCGCAGGGTGGGACGTAAATGGTAATTCCATCGTGGCCGAAAGTGGCCCTCAAAACGGCCATACCTTCTGGGAAGATGGCAATGGCGGTGCCGTGCTTGCATGGCATGACGAACGGGATCCCAATAACCCGAGCATTTACATGCAGCGTATCGCACCGGATGGCACTCTGATGTGGAATGCCGGCGGCAACGAATTGTGCGTGGTAAACGGCGAGCAAACCAATGTAAAAATGGCTCTCCTCACCAATGGAAACATGTTTTTTACCTGGCGTGACAAACGCTCTGATGCCGACGGAAATCTCTATTGCCGCGCGGTTGCCTTGGATGGCACCTTTGTGTATGACGAAACAGTGGTGTACGCAGGCAGTGGTATTCAGCGTAACCCCCGTGCTGCTTCAGGTTCGGATGGCAGCGCCTTTGTGGTGTGGGAAGATGGTCGAAGTGACTTTTATTTCAAAGACATTTATGCTCAGAAGATAAATGCCGACGGTTCCCTTGCCTGGGATCCAGCCGGTGTGGTAGTGAGTGATGCCGATAATGATCAGCTGAATCCCCGGCTTTTTGGGGATGATAGCGGCGGAACCTGGATCATCTGGGATGACGCCCGAGGATCTGGTTACCCCGAATTGGACATCTATGTGCAACACCTCAATGCCGATGGGAGCCCACAATTAACCGCCAATGGTCAATTGCTGTGCAATGCCCCCGGAGAACAATTTGCTCCCCTTATCAAGGATGCAGGGAATGGACGGATTTATGCCAATTGGGGCGATAACCGTACCGGCTCTACCGGTATTTACCTGCAGATTTTAGATAGCAATGGCAACGAACTGCTCGGAGCCAATGGCGAAGAACTCTGGTATGGCCTCTGCGGCGATGCGATAAATTATCAACTGCTCATTGCCGATGAAAAACCGGTGATAACCTGGATAGATACACGTAAATCAGTAATCGCTAACCAGATTTATATGCAGGTACTCAATCCCGATGGCACAAACATCCTCACTCCCGATGGAGAACCGATAACCAACATGACCAACTACAATCAGGAAAACATGGATGTGGTCTATGGCAACGGGTTGGTCGCTGCATCATGGGAAGAAAATCGTGGAGACTTCAAACAGATCTATGCTCAGGCGGTAGATTTGAACAATAACTACATTTGGTCTGCCGATACCGGCCTGTTGGTGGGTGACGTGTATGCTCAGCAAGAATTCACCAAGATTGATGCAAGTGGCGACAATTTTAACATCGGCTGGTCGGATTATCGCGACTGGATGAACGGCTTTGAAATCTACGGCCAGAAAATTGACGCCGATGGCAATCTGCTGTGGGGCGCCGAAGGCAAACTTATTGCATCCAATGCAGGTGACGATGTACTGGCTGATGTGGTGGGAAATTACTACATCTGGCAAGGTGGTGACCTCTATGACCAGGATATCTATGTGAAAAAAGTGGATGACGATGGTAACACCGCAGCAGGATGGCCGGCTGCCGGCTTGGTAGTGTGTGCTGCGCCAGACAATCAGGAAAAAGCATCCGGTATGATGACTCCTGACGGATTGCTGATCGTGTGGCGGGATAAGCGGGATGGAAACTTTGATATCTATGGCCAGATTGTTCAGCCTGACGGCACCTTCTTATGGACCGATGATGGCCTGCCTCTGGTTCAGGTAGAAAACGATCAGGATAATTTCCAGTTTGTCTATTCCACAGATATCGCAATGGTATGGGAAGATTTTCGCAACGGTGTTTACTACGACATCTACATGCAGCGCTTTAATGACAACGGTGCAGAATTATGGCAGGAAGATGGCATCAGCGTGATACAGAAAAACAGCGACCAAGTGTCACCTGCTATCACCACAGACGGCGAGTTTTACTTTGTTTTCTGGGAAGATTACTCCATCGAATCTGAATCCAATCTCTATGGACAGAAATTTACCCTTGATGGCACCAAGTGGTGGAATCCCGATGGCAAACTGATCAGTGACGCCATCCGTAACCAAAATGCGCCGGTAGCTCATACCGATGGTAACGGTAACATCTATGTGATCTGGGAAGATACCCGCTCCAGCGGCAAAACCGATATCTACAACATCTATGCGCAAAAAATCGATGTGGATACGTCGGTTCATCCCAATGAGCCAGCTCCGGCAAACCATGTGATTTCCCAAAACTATCCAAATCCCTTCAATGGCAACACCAGCATCTCCTTCGATCTGAACCAAAGCATCTATCCCGGTGCTCAGCTGAAAATATACAATGTTCGTGGTCAGCTGGTGCGCAATCTGCAACCGGCCGGCAACAGCAATTTCAGCTGGGATGGCCGTGATAACAAAGGTTCAGCAGTTGCCGAAGGCATTTATATGTATCGTCTTGAAGCCGATTCCTTTACATCGGCACCCCGTAAAATGGTTCTTTTGAAATAGGAGTTGGGATGAAAAAACTTATCCTCCTTGCGATTCTTGCGGTAGCCTGCTCCCTTATCTGGGGGCAGGTTTCCCTGGATCCACGTTATCATACCTACCAGGAAATAAAAACCGAAATAGATTCTCTTGCTGCTCTCTACCCGGAATTGGTAATGGTCGATTCCATCGGTGTTACCCATACCGACAACCTTCCCATCTGGGCTGTAAAACTCTCGGATAACGTAACGGACGACGAAGATGAGCCGGCCGTACTTTATGTGGGCCAGTGCCATGCCGAAGAAGTATTGGGCAACGAGATCGTGATGTATATGATCAAAGATATTCTGGATCACCGGATGATGCAGCCCTATGCCTATTGGCTGCAATATCTGGAAGTGTGGTTCATCCCCACCATCAATCCAGAAGGATTACAGGTAGTGATGGATGGCTTGGATACTGCCTACCGTAAAAACAAAACCGATTGCAACGAAAACGGCACGTTCCTGGAAAACATCGATTATGAGGTGGGCCCGGGAAATGACGAAGATGGGGTAGATCCCAATCGCAATTATGCTTTTAACTGGATTCATGGAGATACCCTGTGGTGTCCCTATGGTGAAGAAACCTATGATTATTATCGTGGCCCATATCCGTTCTCCGAAGGCGGAACCCAGGCCGTTCGCGATCTTGCATCGCAACAGCATTTTCTCTATTCCATCAACTGGCATTCATCCCGAACCGGAAATTTCTCGGAACAGCTTTTTTATCCTTATCAATGGACAGATACCAAAAAAGCGGTGGATTTTGAATATAACAAACTTATCGGCGAAACAGTTGCCGGGCTAATCGTGCGGGAAACCCCTACCGGCAGCCAGCAATACTATGAACCGTCACCATCTATGAATCACAAAGGATCGGCGCACGAGTGGTTTTATCAGGCCCACGGAACAGTGCAGTTGCTCATAGAATGTGGTACAAACAATCTGCAGCCCGCTGCTCCCCTGGTAGATGACACCTGCCAGCGGAACAGCGTGGGCGCCTATTGGTTGCTGAATAAAGCTCTTGGCGCTCAGGTAGATTCTCCCATGATTACCGGACACATCACCTCCGCTTCCACTGGTCAGCCTTTGGTAGCCGAGGTTGTGGTGGAGGAAAAGCACTCATCGTTTTTTGCTCCCCGCCTTAGTGATGAACTCTATGGCCGCTACTGGCGTCCCATCATGCCGGGAACCTACACTGTTCAGATCTCAAAAACCGGTTATGAAACTCAGGTTTTTACCAATGTAACGGTTAACAATTCCGGCGCTACAACGATTGACGCCCAGCTGGTTCCTCTGGCTGCCGCCACTCTGCAAGGCACCATCACCTCTTCATTACCCCTCAATGACGTGACCATCACCCTGATGGATGACGAGCCGATAACGGTGATGGCTGATCCCAGCGGCGCTTTCCAACTGGATTATTTTGCAGGTGAGTATCCCCTGCAAATCACGGCACCCGGCACGGTTCCAATCCTTACTTCCGTTACTCTGGATGCAGGAGCCAATAGCCTGGATGCAACTCTTTTGGCCGAAGAAGTAATATTTAGCGAAGATTGGACAGAAGGCTTTGCCGACTGGGGAACTTCCGGGCCCTGGGTGATAAACATCAATCCCGATACAGGACAGCACTATGTGGATGACTCTGCTGATCCCTTTTATGATAACTATCTGGATGCCCGGTTGTGGACAGCCAACATAAACACTCATGGCGCATCCGATGACATGGTGCTGATGATCGAACAAAAGTATTACACCGAATGGGACGAAGACTTTTGCTACATCGACATCTCCACCGATGGCCAAAACTGGGATGAGCTGGCATCCTATACCGGACAAAAAGATTACTGGCACACCGTGCTCTTCGACCTGGGTGACTATACCGAAGAAAACGTCCGCCTGCGCTTCCGTCTGGTTACCGACTCTTCCCTCAATGATCCCGGCTGGTCTGTCGGCAATGTGCGCATTGTGGCTTCCACCGGCGCAAATACCCCCCAGATACCAGCGGCTACAACCCTTCTGCAGGGAAATTACCCAAATCCCTTCAATCCCGAAACAATCATTCGCTTCTCTCTGGCAACTGCCGGGGATGTGAAACTGAATATTTACAATCTGAAAGGGCAAAAAATACGCACGCTGGTGGATGACGAACTGCCGGTAGCAGAGCACGCCATCCTGTGGGACGGTGTGGACGACACCCATAAAAAGGTGGCATCCGGCGTGTATTTTTATACCCTCAAAACCGGGGATTACCGTTCCACGAAAAAAATGCTGTTAATAAAATAGAGTGAGGACTATATGAAAAAACTGACATTCCTGGCCATCGCGTTGCTTCTTATCGCAGGCTTGGCGGCCCGTTTTGAGTTTACCGGTGACGATGCCCAATTGCAGTTCACCTACTATAATGATGACTTGCAGGATACCAGAGATGCCGAAGTGGCTATCGTGGCACTGCCTGCTACCGACGTAACCATCTCTGTGGATCAGGCCCAATGTGCCATCTACGACGCTGCGGGAAATTACCTGCGAGACGAAACCCTGCGTGGTGACGACGTGGTAGAGATCACCGATCACTTTGTGATGCGGGAACTCTATGGCCACACATTGCGGGTAAATAAAGTGCGTCAGACCGATGACCTGAAAATCGTGGTAAAATCGGTAGAGGGTCAGATGCAGGCTGCATCCAGACTGGACGTTCCCGCTTCCGTGTCTCAAGCTTTTTTGCAAGTGTATAAAAACACGGTAGATAACTTTGATATTTCTTATCTTTCCCGTGCCGAAGTAGCGCCATCCCGAATGCTGATAATTACACCTTCGGGGCTGGAGCAGTATGTTCAGCAGTTGGCTCAATGGAAAAATCAGCGGGGCGTACTTACGGAAATCGTTCATCTGGAAGACGTTGGTACTACAAATGTGGAAATCAAAAATTATATCCAAAATGTGTATAATACGCAGGATACACCTCCGGATCATCTGCTCATTATCGGTGATGTGGATATGCCATACTCCTTTCCCACTTTCCTCATCGACGGCAATGTGGGACGTGAGATGGATGTAACCGACCTTCCTTATACGTTGTTGGATGGCACCGATTATTTCCCTGAGATGATCTATGGCCGGATCTCGGTGGATGCTCCCATGGAGATGATGATCGTCATCAACAAAATTCTCAACTACGAAAAAACGCCCTACATGGATGATCCGGACTGGTTTGAACGAGCCCTGGTTGTGGCTGGAAACTTCAGTAATTCACCACCTGTCCCCACCACTCCTGTATCAGTGAGCCGATGGTTGAAAGAAAAATTTGTGGATTATGGGTATCAGCAGGTGGATGAAGTGTATTATCCACCTACCGCCAACGGCGTGGTTCCCATCTCTAATGCCTTGGATAACGGTGTGGGATTTGTCACCTATCGGGGCTGGGGAAATGCCCACGGCTGGAATTATCCCTATTTCCACGAAGAAGATGTAAACAATCTGAACAACGGCTGGAAATTACCGGTGATGACCTCTGTGGTCTGTAACACCGGTGACTTTGGGAATATCAACGTGGATCCCTGTTTTGGTGAAAAATGGCTCCGTGCCGGTACCACACCCACCTCTCCAAAGGGCGGTGTGGCTTTTGTTGGCCCATCCGACCTTCATACCAGTACCAGGCTCAATAACAGCATTTTTGCCGGTTTCTGGACTGGCGTATTGGATGAAGGTATCCGTGAATTCGGCGTTGCCGTACTCCGTGGAAAGATGGAATTATACCGTAATTTCCCCAACGATCAAGGGGCAGACGGTTATGTGAATTTCTATTTTCACGTGTATAACGTTATCGCAGATCCCAGCCTGATGATGTGGACGAAAACCCCACAACCCATTACAGCATCCCTGCCTGCCTCAGTTACCATAGGAACCAATCTTATCACCATAGATCTTCCCGGACTGGACGGTGCCGTTGCTACCGCCTACAAGCAGGATGAATATTGCAATGCCGTGACAGTGGAAAATGGCGTAGCTTATCTTCCGCTAAATTCTACTACTGAGGGTGAGGTGATCGTTACCATCACCAAACCGGATTATCTGCCTCTGGAAACCACTATCCCAATCACTCAGGAAGCAGAAGATATTGGCGTGTCAGACATTTCACCTCAGGGAGATGTAATTGCCGGCACCACTGTGGATGTAGCCATTACTCTGCAAAACTATGGAACCAGCGCTGTGAGTGGCGTAACAGCTAACCTCAGCACCGATAATGCCTTGGCTGTGGTGCAAACGACTTCCGCATCTTACGGCGATATCGCCGCCGGAGCCAGCGCAACGCAAAACTTCACGATAGCCCTGGATCCCCAGATTCCCGATAACATGGCCATTATCTTTGACGTGGAAATCCCCGGATTTGGCCCGGCAAAATTTTCCCTTCACGTAGGTAGCCTGGCTTTCGACGTTACATCGGTAGTGGTAAATGATGCCAATGGCGTGCTTGATCCCGGCGATACCGCCGACATCACCGTCACTCTGAAAAATATCGGCAGCTTCGATACCACTGTGGATGCCGCTTTGACGGCCATCACCACCGGCGCTGAAGTAACTCAGGCAAACGGCGGAAATCACACCGTTGCCGTGGGGGCCAGCTTCGACGCTACTTTCACGGTTCATGTGTTTGTTGACTGCTACATAGGCAGATCCCTTCCCTTTGATGTGGAGCTTACTTCCAGTAGTGCACAACAATCTGTCGCCCGGGTAAACCTTACTGCCGGTATTATTGATAATACTGCTCCCACCGGCCACGACTGGTATGGTTACTGGGCCTATGACAGCAACGATACCGACTTTGATCAGGCGCCTGTGTATGAATGGCACGAAACTGATCCGGAAAATGGCGGGAGTGGCTCAGTTATCAGCCTGACAGATGACGACACCCAGTCCATTCCACTGCCCTTCCCATTTACCTACTACGGCAATGAATATGACAGCCTGAGTGTGTGCTCCAATGGCTGGGTTTCTTTTGAGACCACTTGGTATCACGACTTTACAAACTGGACGATTCCCTGCCCGCTGGGACCATACGCCATGATCGCCGCCTATTGGGATGACCTGAAAGGCGAAAGCTATATGGTGGGTGACAGCACTTTCTGGCATGATATCCGTGTAACCTACGACTATCTGGAAAGCGACAATATCTTTGTTATCCAATGGAACGATCTGTACAACAGGCTGGATGACGTTACCGAATATGCCTTCCAGCTGGTGCTTTACGATCCGGCTCATTATCCGGTGCAAAGTGGTGATGGCATTATTCAGGTGAACTACCAATCCATCAACAACCCGGATAACGAAAATAACTACACGACCGTAGGAGTAGAAAATGCCAACCAGCAAGATGGTCTCCTCTATACCTTCGCCAATATCTATCAGCCGGGAGCATCGGAATTAGCCAACAACATGGCCATCCGCTTTACTACTGAAGCTCCCGATGGATACACCCCGGCAGGGCATACCACCGTCCCGGCTGCTCTGGTAACCCTCCAACAAAATTATCCCAATCCGTTTAATCCCGTTACTACCATCAGCTATTCCATACAGGATGCAGGAAACGTGGAGCTTATCGTGTACAATGTTCGTGGCGAGAAAGTGCGCACCCTCGTGCAGGAAACAATGGAAGCCGGCACCCACAAAGTGGTGTGGAACGGTATAGATGATAACGAAAATGCTGTGGCCAGTGGCATCTATTTCTATCGCATCGTCACAAAAAACAGCTCAATCACCAAAAAAAGTCTGTTATTGAAGTAGAGAAATTATGCTGGGATTAATACTGGGATTATTCTTATTGATTGGTTTTGCCAGTGTGGAATATCATCGGCACCTATACTATCGTAGCCGGATTCCCCATGTTGTGCATATTAACGGCACCCGAGGCAAATCCAGTGTAACCCGTTTGATCGCCGCCGGACTTCGTGCCGGCGGCCTGAAAACTATAGCCAAGACCACCGGGTCGGCACCGCGCCTGATCTTTGAATCGGGCAATGAAACACCGATTAAACGGCATTTCGGAGCCAATATCAAAGAGCAGCTCAAGATTATCAAGTATGCATCCAAACGAGATGCCGAAGTACTGGTGCTGGAATGCATGGCCGTTACCCCGGAATATCAGTGGGTGGCCGAACACAAAATGGTACGCTCCACCGTGGGGGTAATGACCAATTGCCGCCTGGATCACCTGGATGTGATGGGACCCGGCCTGAGAAATTGCACCCTCTCACTGTGCAATACTATTCCCACCAACGGCAAAATGTTCACCTCGGAAAACTATGTTTTTCCATTGATGAAGAAAGTGGCGGATAAACAGGGAACCGAGATTTTCTATGCTGATCCCAGGACGATCAGTGATGAGGAGATGCAGGGCTTTAATCACATCGAGCACAAAGAAAATGTTTCTCTGGCTCTGGATGTGTGCGCTCAGTTTGGTGTGCCTCGCAAGGTTGCTCTGGAGGGGATGTATAAAGCAATCCCGGATATCGGAGCTACCGAAGTGTTTCATTATACTAAGCATCATAAAGATGTGCTTTTTGCCCACTCCTTTGCCGCCAATGATCCACAGTCAACTCGGGTGCTGCTGCAATACATCCCCAAGCTTTATAAGGATATCGATGCCATCTCGCTGGTGCTGAACACTCGTGCAGATCGTATCTATCGTTCGAAGCAGCTTATCGATATGCTGGCAGATATGGATTTTGATCAGTTGATATTGGTGGGACAGCAAACCAATGCCATGCGTCAATATGCAGCCCAACGAAAGATTCCGATGAACAAAGTGCATGACATCGGCTGGGCTACGGGAGATGAAGTGGCGGAAGAGGCCATGAAAATAAAGGCATCCAGAATATTGCTGTTTGGCATTGGAAACATCGGTGGCAACGGTGGATTAATAGTAGATTTTTTCAAAGAGAGGAATACAAATGTTTGAAGTAGCAATTGGCTTAGGTGTGCTGATCAGTCTGTTTTTTCTGGAAACCTTTGGCGCGGCAGCAGGGGGTATTGTGGTGGCCGGATATGTGGCCATGTATTTGCATCAACCCTGGACCATTGCCGCCACCCTGATCATTAGCCTTTTGGTGTTTTTAATCGTAAAATTGCTGAGCAAAGTGATGTTTATGTATGGCCGTCGCCGCATGGTGATTTCTGTATTATTGGGCTTCATCCTGGGATGGGCAGCCCGTACGTACGGCCTCTTCTTTTTCTTGCCAGCCGACTATTCGGTGAACGTCATCGGCTTTATTATTCCCGGGCTTATCGCTAATTCCATGGAGCGCCAGGGTGCGCTTAAAACCCTCTCCATCATGACTGTTGCAGCGGTGCTGGTGCGCCTGATCCTGGTGGTGTTGTTCGCCGGCAAATTAATCGGATAGGAGAGAAGAATGTTTATTCCAAGTGCAAAATCAAAACTGAGTCTCATCGTACTTTTGGTTGTTTCCATCGCTCTCTTTATCTGGGTAGATAGCAGCCGAACCTTTGTAAAAGAAAAATACTATCACGAAAAACTGGCCGCCGCCCAGCGTATGCAGCAAGCCATGGATGCAGTAAAAGGATATCGTGCCAGCCAGAACGTATTTATCGATGAGCAAAATGACCCGGGAAAAACCGGACTCATCGGCGAGAAGGAAACCCTTATCACCACAGACCGTGGGAGTCTTACGGCAAAGCTCACTACCCTCAATCCAAATCTGGCAGCGGCTGTAGTCGCTATGCTTAAAGAAGCCAAACTGCACAAAGGTGATCGTGTGGCTGTGAGCTGCACCGGATCCCTGCCAGCCGCCAATATGGCTGTGTATAGCGCCGCTGCTGTGCTGGGACTTGACCTCACCGTCATTACATCGGTGGGAGCTTCCATGTTTGGTGCCAACGACCCGCAATTTACCTGGCTGGATATGGAACGGTTTTTCAATGAGCAGGGCATCTTTCCCTATCGCAGTATCGCAGCCTCTATGGGTGGCGGGCGCGACCTGGGCCGTGGCCTCAACCTTGCTGGTCGTGCGCTTATAGAAGACGCAATCAAACGGAATGAAGTGGAGCTGGTTCATGAAGTGAGCCTGGAGAAAAATATCAACCGTAAGATGGCTCTGTTTACTCAGGCATCAGACAAGCCGGTGAAACTCTATATCAATATCGGTGGCGGACTTTCCAGTCTGGGAAATTCGATAAACGGGCGCCTGGTACCTCCGGGATATCATCGTTATGTTTCGGTGAAAAACATCCCCCTCAAGGGTACGATGTTTCTCTATGCAGAGCAGGGTGTCGGCGTGATACATCTGTTGGATATACCACAGATTGCCAGCAAGTACGATCTGCCCACAGCTCCGGATCCTATTCCCCAACCCGGCACGGGACGCATGTTTGTGGATGAACGCTATAACGTCACCGTTGCCAGCATTGCTTTGGCACTGCTCCTCATCCTTATATTTACCGTGATCTTCTTTGACCATAAACAGCTCAAATTGAAAGAAGAGGAAATCAACATCTAATGAAACAATTCTATATCACCCTGCTACTGTGCGTTATCGGTGTTACACTGATGGCAGGTGAAATCACCGCCATCGGCTCTCACGATGATTACATGATTTATAACAAAACCAATTCAAAAATAGTGCGTTATCTGGAACTAAAGCCCCAAGCTTCCGTAACCTTTCATACGGTGAACATCAATTCCATCGACGTGCTTACCCGTTTGGTAATGCCATCGAACAAGGGGGTGGAATATCGGTACGAAATCGCCTTTGACGGTACTCGCAAGAAAATTACCAAAACGGCTCGTACCAGCAGAACATCCCAAGGGGTAAATGGCGAAACGATATCAAAATACAACAAATTGTGCCAGGCCATCCCCCGCAATAACAAACAGGTAACCATTATCAACACATCGGCTTACACTCTGCTGGTGAAGATCAATTCAACCGAAATATCCCGTAGTACCAGAACCATAGACTACGTGGCCTACTCACCCGATGTGTACGATGCCGATACGGTGCTTAAACTGAATGGCCGGGAATTTACATACTATCATGGCGGGAAAATTTCCCTCACACTGGAAGGCCCAATCTATCTGAAAGTGTTCAGCCGCTTGCTGTTTGACAATAGTTACACTCCCAGCATGCACTACGCTTTTAATGTGTACGACAACAATACGCTGCTCAGAGCCTACACCGAAAAGGCCCATAAATCCCGGAACACCTGTTTGGTAGGGGATGCTACCATCATCCCGTCTACCGCAGATATAAATATCATCAGGCTGGATGCAGGTACGCACCACATTCGCATAGAAGATGGCGCGATCAATCGCAATGTTATCTTTAAATTCTATATTAGCAAATCTGCTGTGGAAATCGAGTCCAAATGAAAAGCTATATCCTTATAATGATCTTCCTCAGCTCACTTCTGTGGGCTACCGGCCTGAACTTTTCCCATCGTGTTTCCCTGGATACCTACTACACAGACAATGTCCTCAATCTCTCGGAGAGCAGTCTGGACGAGTTTGACGGCGGGACCCATCCGGAAAAATATGATCTGGAAACCTCTGATGACCTGGTGACCTCGGTACGGCTGTGGCTGGATGTAAAACATCGTTATGTGCTGGGCCATACCAGCATCCAGCGCCTCGTGCTGAAATTTGAAAAACATTGGAGCAATGATCTGCTGGACGGTGGCTACATTCAGCTTAAACACCGACAATACCTCAGCAAATCGGTGCGGGTGATGGCAGATTATTTCTACTATCCCGAAATCTACGTAAACCAATACATCCCGGCTCTGAAGGATGTGGCGGATTACAAAGAATACAGTTATGCTGAAAATGCCTGGCGCTGCACTGTGGAATGGGATGTGACGCCTGCTCTGGAGCTTGCTTATCGGGCAGAATTTACACAGAAATACTACAACAAATATTTTACCGAGTATGATGCATCCGGCTTGAAACATCGGCTCGTCGCCAGCTATCGGGTGAGTGATAAGCTGAGGATTTCCGGCTTTGCGGCCTACGAATCCGATGATGCTGATGGGGAAGATGCCTACCCGGATGTTTCGGCAATTACTCAGATAAAAGATGCATCTTACCAAGAAAATCAGACGGGGATTTCTCTGGATTTTGCTGTGACTCCATCCTGGAAGATCACTGCCGTTGCCCAGTATCAGATGCGCTTTTATCAAAGTGATGTGGCTGGCGATACCTATCATCTGGGACGGGATGACTACCGCACGGACCTGCGGCTGGAAGTGGAGACATCTCAATGGAAAAATCTTCGCATCCAACCTTGGTGGCATCTGGAAAAACGGGAAGTTTCCTCACCCTTTGCGGAGGTGAAGTCCGCTAAGGAATATGTTACCAACGAGATGGGCGTGACTGTCCGTTTCTAAGAAACAGACCAATCAATTTCTTCCCAAAGAACCCGGCTTTTCGCCGGGATTCTTTTTTAGGGTGTAAAATACATGTTTTGCCAGGCGGAGAGATCGTGCTTTGAAGACTCCATATATAAGGTTTGTTCGAAGACCCAATATCTTTGCCGGTGCAGCATCCCGTATAAACATCCCTAGGGATAGAAACATCGAAACGTCTCGAGGGGAAAGCTGTCCCTGAAAATATTTTTCTTCTCTCAGAAAAACACGAAAAAATCTCACAGGGAGCGATGTATAGCGGGTCGCTCTCTTTGAATAAGATAAAGAATTATGTTATAGCCGGAAAAAGGGCTTTACAACGGGAGTGACAAAAAAAAATTGTACCATCCTTAATTGTAAAACGCAGGGAGTATTTTCATGAACATGATGAGATCAGTTCATTTTGTTTTGTTGGTTATTGCATTTTCCTGGGGACCGTGGTTTGTTGCCATTGCCACCGGAAGCAGTATGCAGAGCACAATGGGAGTTGTGTGTACCGGTCTGGGAGGTCTTGGCCCAGCTTTTTCTGCACTGCTGATGCTTACTCAATCAACAAAACACAAGCGACGTAGTTATTGGCGGCGGGTAATCGATGCATCGATAATCCCCGGAAAAATGTGGGCGGTATTGCTTTTGCTTGCGCCGCTGTCTGCCGTGCTGGCGGTTTTCTTTTCTCTGCCGTTGGGCCATTCACTGAGTCAGTTTGCCCTCCTGCCTACTATCATGGCGCAGCCTCTCAAGATATTTGGATTTCTTTCAGTACTTTTGCTGATGGGTCCCATATCCGAAGAGTTGGGTTGGCGCGGCTATTGGCTGGAGTCTCTGGGAAAGCAATTCAATCTGTTTACATCCTCTCTCATTATAGCCGTTACCTGGGTTTTATGGCATTTCCCGCTGTTCCATATTGTTGGGTCGCCATTAGCCGGTCTCAGCTCAGATCCTCTCAGGATGGTTGTATTTCTGGGCCGCGTATTACCTATCTCAATACTCTTTACCTGGGTGTATTGCTGTAGCAATCGCAGTATTCTGGCGGCGATTTTGTTTCACCTGACGATCAATTTCACCGGTTCCATCATTCATATAGACAGTGTTTCCAAATTCATAGAGATGCTGTTGTTGTACCTTATAGCGGGTATTGTTTTACTGAAAAAGAGAGAACTCTTCTTTTCCCCTCCACAAGCACTGGATGCAAAAATGAAGCGGCAGACAGTATAGTTTTACCTGCCGCAGTCATTAGGGTGAGAGCTTCCCAGTTCCGCTAAGAGAGCTACTTTCCGTGTTGCAGGCATGGAGCCACACAAGTCGCCACGCGTCAGCAAGCTGACTTGGCCCAGATGACACCCTTTGGGCTGGTTAAACTTAACTGTCTTTTCGACCGAAACGAAATGGAGTGGAGAAATCTCACAATCAAAGAATATGTGCATTTTAGGTTTTGATATCTCTACACTCCATTTTTTCATTGTGGCACAGTCACGGGAATGGAACCAGTATTACTCTACGTAAATCCTCACAGTGGTTACCGATCCATCATCTTCTTCCACATCAGCATAAAACAGATCACCCACCTCACCAGCGGCCACCAGGGTAAAAAGTTCTTTCCATTTGATGCTGGAAAAATCGAAATTAGTCTCGCCCATGTTGGCTTTCATCTGAGCATTTGAAGGGATGAGCCTTGCAGCCAGCTTTACCACCGAAACCGGCAAACTGATGTGGAGCTTGGGATGGGAGTGTTCTTCCCTGGTGACGAGGATGACAAATTTTTTCCCTTGCTGTGGCGGCTTTGGGCCCATAGCTGCCAGCAGCTGGGCCGCTTCTGCCGCAGTGATGGTTCCTTCGGAAACCATATCCAGGATTTTACGCGTCTCACTCATCGGTTTTTCCCATGGCTTTCAAGAGCCGCTCCGCATCGTCAGCTGATATTTTCCCGGCTTCCAGAAGTTCCAGGATTTTCAGCCGGGAACGTTCATCGACTTTTTGTCTGGTAGCGGGGGAGACGTCACGATCCTTTACCACATGTTGAACCGCATCCACCACTTTGCTGATGTTGCTGTTTATGGTGGTTTCTGCCTTTTTCTTAAAAGTATCGCTGGAGACGTCGTGGAGAATGGTGGTTACTTCAGTTTTGATACCTTCCAAAGCGTCATTCACCACGGTTTCCACATCAGACAACTGAATCTTGCTGAAGCGGTTTTGGGCTGCTTTCAGCTTTTCCTGGGCTTTTTTCAGTTTTACTTCCACCATATCTCTGGTTTTTTCATCGGGTATCTCTTGTAGAACAGAGGAGAAAACCTCGGAAATATCGGGCAGGATAATAGCCTGGTTAATGGCTGATTTTTTGTTGGTGATCACGATGCTGCCACTCTGATTATTTACTGTGATATCTACTTTTGCCGCTCCACGAACGATCTCGACGATTTTGGCTTCATCCTTGGTGTGCTGATCATAATCGTCTGGGATACCGATGTGTATCTTTCCATGAAGGTTGGTGGCACTGAGGTCAAATTCCAGCTCGTCGGGAATCACCAGGGTGATCTTGCCATTGTCGTTTTCAAGCTGTATAGTCCCTGCCAGTATGGGTGAGAATTCGTAGTAGATTCCGCCGTTTTCGCCAACGATAGAAACATTTTTAAAGGCGCTCTGCAAACTGCGTACCACGCCATTTTCATGTTTCAGATTCAGGTTGCCTTCGCATCCCACCAGTTTCACCGGCCCATTCTCGGTGGTCAGCCGGATGTCGCCGTGGGTGTGTTTCATTTTCATCGGTCCGTTTTCAGTTTTGACAATTATCGTTCCCGTGCAATCCAGCACTTTAACCGGCCCATTTTCCGCCTTGATATCCAGCGTCCCTTCTATCGCTTCTACCTTTAATGGCCCGTTTTCGCTTCTCAATTCCTGGATGCCATGGAGGTTTTTCAAGGAGATGCTACCATTTTCCGTACTTCCCCGCACTTCTGTGACGTAGGGTACTTTCAATTTGCATTTCCATACGGCTTCATTGGTCTTTTCCATGTCGTGTAATGCGATGTGCAGCGTGTTTTTCTCTTCATCAAAGGTGGTTTCAAGGATGCTTTCCAGAGTAATTTCCTCAGGCGCATTACTTACAAAATCAACTTTGATCGAGAGCTCGGTCTCTTCTTCTTCCCCGCCGATGACGGCGATGCCCAGGTTCTCGCTTTCTACTTGTACTACCAGATCCGTTCTGGTGTTAAATCGAAGTGTTTTTTCAAGATTGTTCATGGTTACCTTCCTTTGATCTTCCTGATCGCTTCATCCACCGAGAGGGTGCCTGCTTCTATTCTGGCAAGGATCTCCTCCGACGGGTGTTTGCCGGTTTTTGTAGCTTTGCACAGGATGGCTTGAACCTGAGCAAGGCGATTTTTTACCGTTGGGTATGAGATGCGCAGCGCCTTCTCCACTTCTTTGATATTACCGCTGCAACATACAAAAACTTTTACAAATTCTGCCTGCGCAGCGGACAGGGCAGAAAAGTCGTCGATAGAAAAATGACCCTGGATGGTCGTATTGCAGGACGGGCAGTGATATTCGGTGATTTCCAGAGTCGCATTGCATGCCGGACATGCTTTCAATCGTTTGTTCATATTATTTCCTCCTTGATATCCGGGAGCAATGTCGCCTAAGCGGTTAAATATGTCAATGATAAAATAAATAAAATTAATAAACACATTGAATATATCAATTATGAGATGGCAAATGAAGGAAAGAGAGCTCTACTCTCCATGCCTGCGGCACAGAGCCACAAAAGCCCACGCCATTCTTCTATCGTTCCAGCGCTCCGCGCAGGGATGTATGTTTTGTCACATGCAGATTTGTGCACCCATGAGCATGCTCATGGAAAGTAGCGTTGTGTCCAGATGTGAGATTCTTATACTCCGTTTCTTTTTGGAAAAAGTAACGCAAATCCACGATGGTTCCGGCTTTAGACACCTAAGGAGACGATTATCTGTGTGATGGCTTATGAACCCGGAAAAAAGGAGTGGAAAATAGGGGGATAAAAAAATCGTTAGCCAAGATGACTAACGACAAAAATGGTACCAGAGGCCGGAATCGAACCGGCACGGACCAAGGTCCGAGGGATTTTAAGTCCCTTGTGTCTACCAATTCCACCACTCCGGCATGTAGACAGCAAAAATGGAGGCGACACCCGGATTTGAACCGGGGATGAGGATTTTGCAGACCCTTGCCTTACCACTTGGCGATGTCGCCCCATATAAAAAAAATGGAGCGGGAGACGGGATTCGAACCCGCGACAACCACGTTGGCAACGTGGAACTCTACCACTGAGTTACTCCCGCGTCTGCATCAAAATACAGAAAGCAAAATCGAAAAGCCGGGTTGACTTGTCAAACACTTTTTTGCATCTCTTGAGAAAATACCTCAGCAGTGAAACGTAAAATTATGCAGTCTTGAGAGTTCCAGCAATCTCGACGGAGCCCAGCTTTGCGACAGGTCTCTTCCAAAAAGGTCACTCTATTCCAATGCCACTCCACCGCCACCTGCGGAAGGAGCAATCCGGAGCGGTTTCCACACCGAATCATCAGGCCGTCGCGGCCCACCAGTATCTCATCGATATTGGTTACCCGGGTCATGGGGGACAGGATTGATATCTCGATGGTGATATCAGGCAGCTCATCAAGGCTAAGGGGTGGAAAGCGAGGATCCCGGAAAGCTGCCGCCTCAGCCATGTCAACGATGGTGTCAAAAAGTGGTTTCACACCCACCACATAGCCGATGCATCCCCGTAATGCATCCTGCTTGTGAAGGGTAACAAAGGCACCGCATTTCTGCTCAAAAACCGCATCTTTCGGTGGTGAGATATCCAGCGGCCGATGCTCCAGCTTGCATTGGATAACACGTCGAGCCAGAGAAAGTAAAAAATCCTGCTGGGATGGCGTCAGCATAGTGGCTCCCTATTGGATGATAATCCGGTATTTCAGGTTGTAGTGACGTTTGCCGATGTAAACAATATTTTCACCCAGAGACAGCTGGATACGGCGCTCTGTATGTTCATCCAGACCACCTACCGTTACGCCGTTCACGATGTTGCCCATCTCGCTACTGCGATCTACCAGAAAATATTCATTGTAATTGCGCACGATAGAAAACTGTGTCTTTGAAATGGTAAAGGGCATTTCCTGGATGAGGTTGAGGTCGTTGCGATAAAAAAGCCCTTCGCCGCGTCCCGGGCAAAAGCGTCCTACCCGAAAGGGAAATTTGGTAATTTCCATATTATCCACGCCGTCCAGCGTTTGTATCGATTCCGCAGTGTCGGCTACCAGCAACACGGTTCGCTCTTCATCTACTTCTGAAAGATCGGGTTTTTTGATGCGTGGTTCCAGCTCCGTAAGGCGTATGCCATGGATGCGAATTCGCTCGGCCATGGAGTGGATTATCGGGCGAAGTCGCTGGCCGATGGGCGAATTGAGGATGCTGTTAAATATCGATGGTTCGATGATTTCCGCCGTTACATTGGTGGTGGCGATCACAGTGGCAAGACGGTGCAATCCCAGAATTTGTCCCAATTCCCCAAACACATCTCCCGGTCCCAGAACCGCCAGAACCACTTCCTGATGGTCGGAATTTTTTTTGATGATTTCTACATTGCCGGAAACGATGTAATAGATGTCGTCACACCCGTTTCCTTCTTGGATAATGGTATCCCCAGCCATGAAATTTACTATTGTCGTCCTGTGTTCATTGGTCATGCTCTCTCCTCTTTATAAAACATCGTTGCCAGATATCCTACCACTCGGTGAAAATCTCCGGTTACTTTTCCAGAATGGGTGTATTGAAGGGTCTTTATGCCGTTATAACCACTTTTTTGCGCCAGATGCATCAGGGTGAGTATCCCACCAAATCCACATGCCTCCAATTCCCGCGTCATCATGAAATGCCCCAGATTACCGATGTCACCATCCTCTATCAGTCGAGCGGTGCGGCCGTCTATCTTCTCTGCCATGGATGCATCATGGTAGTGGGATGCATCAGAGCTGACGATGAAGACGGTGTCTTGTAGCCGATTTTGATACTGCTGCCACAGCAGGTTTGCCAATTCCTCACTGTTGCCAGGGGTTTGGTTGCCTAGCAGGATGGGAACGATACTGGCCTGTGGACGCAGAATTTGCAGGAAGGGCAATTGAACCTCCAATGCGTGTTCAATTTCATGAACCTGGCGGTTAAACACCGACCCCGGCATGGCCAGTAATGCTGCAACGTCAGACCTGTTTACCTGCATCCTACCCAATGGTGTATCGTAAGCGGAAAAATCTCCCACACTCCACGAAAAGCCGGCGCTGTGGTGACTGGGGGCGATGATAACCGCGGTGGAAAAGTGCTTATTGGCCAGAGCATGATAGCTGTATCCGGCGCAGGGGCCGGAATAGACGTAGCCCGCATGAGGGGAAATCACACCCAGAACATCCTCCGTGGGTGAAACAGTGCGAGGACTGGATATGTACGATGTCACCAGTGATGCCAGCTCGGTGGCATCACCGGGGTAAAATTGCCCTGTATATCGTGATTTGCGTATTTCTTTCATGGTCACCTCTTTTTTCCACTCCTTTGTATGAATGACCCAGATTAGGGTCAAGCAAAAATCCAGTTACAAAGGAGTTGACAGATTGAACCGGGGAAATTTCGTCACAAAAAAATTGATGTGAGTTAATGGCAAAATATGAAAAAAATAGCAATTACAACTGGTGATCCTGCCGGTATCGGCCCCGAAATTTCTACCAAAGCTCTGCGCTTTTACCCTATGCATCCCCGGGTTGCATACATCCTTTATGGCCATTGTACCCACTACCAGAACGGCCACCATCTGCAAACCATCCGCTCCATAGACGATGTTACTGCCCCCGGGCTGTATCTGATACCTGTTCACGATGATGCCATCGTTCCCGGTAAGCCATCTGCTCATTCTGGACGCATCGCCCTGGATGTGTTGCAGCGGGTTTCTGCCGACCTGGTTTCTGGTGCTCTGGATGCCGTGGTTACCTGTCCGGTGAGCAAGCACGAAATCCGCAAAAGTGATCCCGGCTTTATCGGTCATACCGAGTTTTTTGCACAGGCAGCTGGCGTAGATGATGCGGTTATGGCCTTTTGGAGTGAGAAGATGCAGGTGGCGTTGCTCACCACGCATCTGGGGCTGAAGGATGTCTCGGCTGCTCTGGATGCCAATGCAGTGTTGGCAAAGCTGGCCATCATCGCCCGATTTGCCACCGTCCAAAAACAAAACCCTCGCATGGCGATGCTGGCCCTCAATCCTCACGCTGGCGAGGAGGGTGCTTTTGGCAACGAAGATGCCGCATTGGCAGAGATGTTGAAGAATTTTGCCCACACTTCCGGCATCCAGATAGATGGACCCTTTCCCGCCGATACCTTTTTTGCATCCAAGGCAAAAAACTATGATATGATCATCTCCCCCTATCACGATCAGGGGCTGATACCCTTTAAATCCTTTGTGCAGGACGGCGGTGTGAACACCACTCTGGGACTGCCTTTTGTGCGCACATCGGTAGATCATGGCACCGCCTTCGACATCGCGGGAAAAGGATGTGCCCGGGAAGGAAGCCTGGAAGCCGCTCTCTTCTGTGCCGAAAAGCAGTTAGGACTGCAAAAAAAAGAAGCCCCCGCAATTTACAACCATTTTGCCGCCCACTACGACACCTACATGGGGCACGTGCAGTATGCCGGATGGATAGATCTGGTGCTGGAACAATATTACCGGCGTCACGGCAAAAACCCGGGACGGGTGTTGGAATTGGCCTGCGGAACAGCGAATATTGCCTGCGAGCTGGTGAAACGGGGAATGAGGGTTGATGCTTCGGATTATGCACCGGCCATGCTGAAAATCGCCGCAGAAAAACCCTTCGCTCCCATCCTGAAATGTGCCGATATGACGGCGCCATTACCACAAAATACTTACGATCTCATCCTCTGTCTCTTCGATAGTATAAACTACCTGCTGAATACCGCCGATGTGGCGCAACTCTTTACCAGCACCGCTCAAGGCCTCACTTCAGGCGGGCTCTTCATCTTCGATATCTCCACCATTCACAACTGCGAAGAGAATTTTGACGGCTACGTGAACATAGAAGATACCTTGGACGAATACCTGATTCACACCAGCGAATATGATCCTGAAGAACGCCTCCAGCAATCACAGTTCACCTTCTTCCGCAATACCGGCTTCGGTTTCCAGCGCTACGACGAGATTCATCAACAAAAAATCTACACCGTGGTAGAGGTGATGGCTCTGCTGGAAATCTCCCCTCTCAAGCTCCTGGGTATTTACGGGCCGGACCAGCAAAACCTCAAACGTCACGTGGATATGGGATTGGATGAAATCCATGGTCGCCTCTTCTTCGTCTGTGCCAAAGCCTGATCTCTGGCAAAAACAGGTCGTCGACTTCGGTGCATCGGAGGTGTGCGGTGTAGATGAAGCAGGCCGCGGACCATTGGCCGGGCCGGTGGTGGTGGTTGCTGTCATCCTGGATGCAAACCGCCCCATAGCCGGGCTGGATGACTCCAAAAAAATTTCCGCATCAAAGCGGGAAGCACTTTATTCCCAGATCGTTGCCGCTGCAACAGCTTACAATATTCAACGGATTTCTCCTCGGATAATCGATGAGATAAACATTTTGCAGGCGACCCTTCGTGGCATGCAACAGGCTGCGCTGGCTATCGTCACTTCGGCTTCCACCATCCTGATAGACGGAAACCGCGTGCCCAAAGAACTGTTTGGCCGCGCCCGGGCCGTGGTGAAGGGTGATGGGAAATACGCCGCCATCGCTGCGGCATCCATCTTGGCAAAAGTCACTCGCGACCGCATCATGGAAGAATATGATGCAATTTACCCGGGATATGGTTTTGCCCAAAACAAAGGCTATCCCACCAAACAGCATTTGGCTGCCATCTGCAACCTGGGCATCACGCCGATACACCGCAAAACCTACAAACCTGTCCAACAGCTTACACTGGATTTTTAACGCAAAAAAAGAGGGAGATAAAAATCTCCCTCATTTACGAAAGCGGTCTCTTACTTGTTTGTGTGCTCGATGCGACCTTCGTTCCGAGTCTGATTGGTTGTGCTGCTTGGCTTTTCGCCACCGGCAGCATGATCGGCTTTTTTGAATCCGGTGTATTTAAAGATAGTTGTTTCATCAACGCTAATCCAGTTTTCATAGGATTCAAAGACATCGCCCCAGTCATCTACCAGCTGGACATCCCAGTAACCTTCTGAGACTTTCCAGTCATCGGTTTCACCGGGATCGATGGAAGTATAAGGAATGAGGTTGTCACCCCAGATAGAGGAGGAACTGGGAGAGAGATAGAGCTCTTCGATGTAGAAACTTGAACTGTTATTCCAGATACTGGCTATACCTGCATCTGGATAGATTCTCAGTTTTTTGGTTTTGCCAGCTTCTACAGTAACGGTTGTATCATCAGAAAATACGTAGTCCCCGGTGTAGTTTACATCAATGTCTTTTTCTTCGTTTCCAAAGATGCTGGATGCGAGGGACCAGGATTTGGTGAAATACTCGCTATAGTCCAGTTCGATCTCTTCCCCGTTGTTCAGAGTAAAGCTAACGTAGCTGGATGTTTCGTTGTACACTTTCAGGTCGCCATCTTGTGAGCAACCTACCATTACCAACGCAACTGCGAAAAGTAATACCCATGTTTTTTTCATAATTCCTCCGTTTTTTTTATCCCCGCTTGGGGGCTTTTTGTTTCTACATTGTAGATGTTTTTTCCCTCTGGATGCCGGTGCTGTTTTGCCAATGCAAAATCTGAGTATTGCAGCTCCAGAGTCTGGTCTGTCACTATCATCTGTTCGTACAAAACCAGCTCGGTGCTGTTTTCATCCACCAGCAGGATGTCCCAGAAATTTTGTGATAGCGTCCACAGGCAGGATTCCAGCTGTTCCATGGGAACCGCAAGTTGGTTAGACCCCCAATAGAGACTGTCTGATGGTGCAAGATACACCTCTATGATATCGATGTCGGCAGAGTTATTGTATATCGAGAGTGCGCCAGCATCTGCCTCTAGAATAAAATCTTCTACTATGCCCGGTGCGATGGTAAGTATCTCGTCATCGGAAAAGATATGATCTCCCCGGTAAGAGATGGTAATAGGTTGTGGCCCTGTGAGATCAGAAAAGGAAAACCCTGTGGATTCGTCGGCGTGAAGGAGAGTGAAGTTTTGGCCATCCAGCCAGAACCAGGCGTCTGCAGAAGTGTCATTTTCCACTATCAGATGATATTGCTGGGTTCCTATGGCATAATACTTGATCTCCCCAGGCTCGATCTGCAAATAGACTGTCACCGGACTTTCACCGGCAAAATAATAGGTAAGCACCACTTCGCCATTGCCCTGAGAAAAAAGATTACTGTCCAGATCCCAGAAAAAAGTGGTTTCTTCCAATCCCTGAAGGGTGTACTCCGGCAATGGAGCTGTGCTTGCATCATCTAGAGTAAAAAAGACGGTGTATGTGCTTTGGTTGCTGACGGTAAGTTCTGCTCCGGTTCCTCCATTGGCAGTGGTGTCCGATATGCGGCATCCCATCATCAACAGAAACAAAAATACCGGTAAAAAGAGACGTCTCATTCTGTACTCCTGATGTTCATTTTTTTTATGTGCCAAATATGGAAAACTGCCTCCGGTTATGCAAGGGATATTTTATCCCCGGGACAAAATACTCCTCAGCCTTAGGGTTTCTGAAGACTGAGCGCTGAACTATTTAACAGCGCAGATTATTTTAAATCTTGACATCAAAAGATTAGATTTTTGTTTTAGCAAAGTTTTTGACCTTTTGTTCGGGGTCTTTGATATTGGGAGTAGTATGAAGAAATTAAATCTGTGTTTACTTTTTTTGATGGCCTCGCTTCTGGCCTTTCCCAAAATCTCGCTTTCAAGCGTTCACAGCCTGTTGCCTACATCAACGGATCTCACCGATGCTCCGAAGGCGGATTTTTTCAGCCAGAGCAGTATCATCATCTGGGGTGGTTCCTCAGCCGATGAAGATGAAAATGAGATCAATGAAATGATCGCCACGGATGTGGTGGCCTTTCGCATCGATCGGTGGCTGCATCATCCCGAATCTGTGTCAGATGTGTTGGCAGATACCGATATCAAGGCGGAAAATCTCACCAGCCAGAACCTCATCCTGGTGGGCACTCCCGCATCAAACCAGGTACTGAACGCCATCTTACCCTATCTTCCTTTCAGTTTGGATGCACAAAAACTTTCCCTGGGAGGTCTCTCCTGGGAAGGCGATGAAGTGGGTATCACCCTGCGCTACCCCAATCCCTTTAATCCAGCGTATCAGGTTCTGGTGATTTCTGCACCCAGCTACGAAGCTTTGCGCTACATCCCAAAACCCTTCGATTATTGCGTGTATCAGCTCACCGACTACAATCCCATGGCCGACCGCTTTATGGAAATTGCGCTGGGAAATTTTACCGCATCCTGGAGCCTGGATGCAGTGGCTCTGGTGGATAACGAAGAAATCGACAGCGGCGAAAATGATATTCCCGATTATACACCTCCAGCCAGTTTCCCGCCACCATCCTGGGCAAAAAACGGCGTGATGTACGAGATCTTTGTGCGCAGTTTTGCCGACAGCAATAACGACGGCATCGGAGACTTGCAGGGTCTCATCGGCAAACTGGATTATCTCAATGACGGCGACCCGGCTACCACTACCGATCTTGGCATCTCTGTCATCTGGCTGATGCCGATCTTCGATTCTCCCAGCTATCACGGTTACGATGTACGGGACTATTACCACATCAATCCCGATTATGGTACTAACGAAGATTTTCAGGAATTACTCCGCCGGGCTCACGCCCGGGGTATCCGCATTATCACCGATATGGTGCTCAATCATGCATCAAACCAGCATCCCTTCTTTTTGGATGCCTACGGCAACCCCCAATCAGATTATGACGACTGGTTTTTCTTTACAAACGTATCAAACACCCGGGCACACAACTGGCAATTCCGGCACCGTCCCGGTGATCGCGCACAGCTGAATCCCTTTATGCCTGCCTGGAATGTGAATAATCCAGCCGTCCAGAAGTGGTTATTTACCATGTGTAAATACTGGATTGACCCCAATGGAGACGGGGACTTTTCCGACGGTATAGACGGTTTTCGCTGCGATTATGTAAAGGGCCCGCCTCACAGCTTTTGGAAGAAATTCCGTTATGAAATGAAATCTCTGAATCCTGAGCTTTTGCTGCTGGCAGAAGATTGGGAAGGCATGAGCTCCATTGCCCAGAGCTTTGATGACGAATTTGATATGGCTTTTGATTTTCCCTTTCAAGGCAGCGTGATGGAGCTGATCTCCAGCGGGAATGCCGCTGTGCTTACGCGGCTGCTTAAGGAAGAGCAAAGCCTTCTGCCGCCTCAGGCAATGATGAATCGCTTCATAAACAATCACGACATGAATCGTATTTTTACGCGGCTCAGCGAAGATGAAGGGAAACTGAGCCTGGCGCTGTTACTCACGATGCCCGACATGCCTATGCTCTATTATGGCGATGAGCTGGGTATGCGCGGGAAAAAAGATCCCTATGACGAAGGGATTCGGCGACCCATGGAGTGGTGCGCAGACAACGCATCTCCTCAGATGACTTCTTGGTACCCGGTGTGGGATGCATCGCCGGATGGCATCTCGGTGGAAGAGGAGACCGATGACCCGGCATCCATCCTCAGCTATACCCGGGCACTCATCGCATTACGCAGGATGCATCCAGCTATGGAAACAGGTGACCTTACCCTGATTCCTACTTATATTTCTGGTGATGAAGGAGTGGAGGGAAGTCGGCATTCTCTTTGTTACCTGCTGGAAAATGGTGAAGAAACCATCGTTGTTGTGGCCAATCTGGCTACTGCTCAAAAAGTTCTGATAGGTCAGGAAAACCTTCCGCATCCATTGCAGCCGCTCCTGGGAAGTGGCACGTTAATTCCGGATGGGGAATATTATAAACTTGCCTGCGAGGCAAAAAAACTCTATGTTTTTCAATATGCAAATTAGGAGGATTACATGAAAAGAGTTTTTATCTTTGGTTTTTTATTACTCTCGATTTTTGCCTGGAGTCAAACCCAGATAATCTTGTGGCATTCATATAGGGGTGACGAGAAAGCCGCACTAAAAGAGGTGGTAGAAGCTTTTAACGCTTCCCATACAGATATCCAGATAAAAGCTCTGGGAATACCCTATGATGCCTTTGCCGATAAAATTACCGCTGCCATTCCACGGGGTAAAGGTCCGGACATCTTTATTTATGCTCATGACCGCATTGGCGGCTGGGCAGAAGCTGGCATTATCGACCCTATCAGTTTTTTCCTGGAAGAAAATACTGAGGAGCAATTTGTGGAAGGCTCCTGGGAACCCATGATCTATGACGGTGAAGTGTATGGACTGCCCATGTCCCTCAAATCCATCATTCTTTTTTATAATCCAAACATCATAAAAACGCCACCAAAAACCACCGATGAAATGATAGCCATGGCTAAAGCCCATACCAATGCCGAAACTGGGGAGTACGGCCTGGTGTACGAGATCGCAAACTTCTATTATCACGCTTGCTGGTTGCAGGGTTTTGGTGGCAGAGTGTTCGATGACAACAATCAACCAGTCCTCAATTCTCCGGAAAACATCCGCTCCTTCCAGTTTGCCCGTGATCTTTATGCCAAAGAGAAGATCGTTCCCCCGGAAGTTTCAAATGTGCTGGTAACTACCCTTTTCAACGAAGGTAAAGCCGGGATGGTCATCAGTGGGCCATGGTTCCGCGGCGAGATAAATGATGTGCCGTACGAAATTGCTCTGTTGCCGGAGATCAGCGAAGTGGGCAAACCAGCGATACCCTTCATGAGTACAGAAGGAGTGATGATGTCGGCAAAATCAAAAAACAAAGATGCTGCCTACGTTGCCATGGAATTTCTGGTACAGGAAAAGGCTGCTACCATCATGGCACTGAAGGGCAAACAACCGGTTGCACTGAAAAAAGTGTATGACAATCCGGCCGTAAAGAACGACAAATATCTGCCAAAGTTCCGTGCCCAAATTGCCAAATCGAGACCCATGCCCAGCATTCCGCAGATGACCTCGGTGTGGTCTCCTGCATCTACGGCTATCGCAGCGGCGGTAAACGGCAATAAAACACCGGAAGAAGCCCTTAATGAAGCCCAGCGTAAAGTGGTGGACGCATTGAGCAAGGCGGGATACAAAAAATAGAAGTACTGTCATTTTAGTTTGAGCGATGTAAAACGGAATATCGCCCTGAATATAGATCATTATCAGATTCGCTTTTGTAAATAAAAGAGGGACCATGAAAAAGCACTTCTCCTGGCGTATAATTGCTCTGGCCTTGGTGCTGGTGTTACTTTACCTGCTGCTGATCCGCTTGCAGAGTAACACCATGGATTGGCAAAATCAGCGCTATACGCTGGACATGGCTTACACCGATACAGCATCGTTGGAGGCTGTCCTTTCTGCCCATGATGGCGTGTCGGTGGACACTATTCAGCAGATTATTACCGCACTGCAATCTTCGAATCACCAAATACAATCCATCGCTGTGGTGCAGGGACGCACGTTCCTTGCCCATTCCGATAGCTCTATGGTAGGAGCCCGCATCACCAAAGAGATTTTTGACATCCAGCGGGAATTGCAGCGGGAGGAGGCTTTACCTACCCTGTGGCAGGCTCCCACTACTTCCGATGCTTCGGCCACCTTGTATCGCGGCATCATGCATAATGGCCACGTCACTGAACTTATTGTCTATCACACTGGAATGCAACAGGAATTTACCCCCGTTGCTTCTCGCCTGCCCATCTTCCTGATTCTTCTGGGATTCTTCGTTGTGGCGCTGCTGTTTGAGTATTTCATTCCCCGCTATAGTGCTCCCATCTCACTGGTGTGCTTTGTTATCGCAGTGGTACTGATTACTTCGTTGCTCAATGCGCAATTTATCCGTGACTATAATCAGTGGCAGGAGTACCTGGGTCAGTATCAGATGCGACTGGATGCATCCCTGAATGGAACCGGCGCAGTGTTGGATGTAAACATACCCCACTGGTATCCGAAAATAACGTCGGCCATAAAAACCTGGAACGTTACGCTGTCGGTTGTCTTTGGGTTGCTATTGCTCTTTATACTCAGCGGTCTCTTCGAAAAATCCTTTGCCGGATTGATAGAATATCGAATGGCATACTCCTATGTTTTTCCTGCCATGTTTGGGGTTTTCCTGCTGGTGTTCTTTCCTTTTATTTACGGATTTCTTATCGGTTTTACCAATTATGGACTGGGGGATTTTGGCAGCAATCTCATCAGTTACTTCAGTAATCTCGGTAACTATTCTTTGGGAAATTTCATCGATATTTTGCGCACCATTGATCTCACAGATCCACACAATTTCTATTATACTCTGCTCCATACCATATTTTGGACGGTGCTCAACGTAACCCTTCATGTGAGTATCGGCGTGGGATTAGCTCTTATTTTGAACAATCCTCAGCTCAAGGGACGCACCTTTTTCCGGGTGCTCCTGATTTTGCCCTGGGCGATTCCCAATTACATCACTGCCCTCATCTGGCGTGGGATGTTTCATAAACAATTTGGTGCGGTGAACGGGTTTTTGGAGCTCCTGGGCTTCCAGCCCATCAGTTGGTTTACCCAGGCTCATACCGCCTTTTTGGCAAACCTTGTCACCAATGTCTGGTTGGGATTTCCCTTTATGATGATCATCGCTCTGGGGGCGCTGCAGAGCATCCCAAAAGAGCTCTACGAAGCGTCTTCCATAGATGGATCCACCCGCTGGCAATCCTTTTGGAACGTTACCTTTCCTCTGCTGAAACCGGCCATGATTCCCGCTGTTATCCTTGGTACTATCTGGACCTTTAACCAATTTAATGTGATCTATCTGGTATCTGGCGGGGGGCCGGATGGTGCTACAGAGCTTCTCATTACCGATGCTTATAAGTTGGCATTTGAGCAGTATCGCTACGGCTATGCTGCTGCCTACTGCATTATCATCTTTGCTCTGTTGCTTATTTATGGAGTCTTTACCAACAAAGTTTCCAAAGCCAGTCAGGGGGTGTATGAATGATCAATCAACAATCGCGCACACGCACCATCCTTACCTATCTATTTCTTATCATTGTTACACTCATCACCATCTATCCGGTGCTTTGGGTGCTCAAAGTGGCCTTTGGTGGCAAATCTCTCCTTTCTACCAATCTCAGCCTCATCCCTGATCACCTCACGTTGGAGAATTTCCGCGTCGTTTTCTTTGAAAAACCCTTTCTCACTTGGTTGCGCAACTCCCTGATCGTGTCGGTAGTCACTGTGATTTCCAGCCTCTTTTTGGCGACTTTTGCTGCCTACGCCTTTTCACGGTTTAAGTTCCCCGGCCAACGTACCGGGATGATGTCGTTACTCATCACCCAGATGTTTCCCGGGGTGCTGATGATCATTCCCCAATTTATTCTGATTTCGGATGTTTTGCATCTCTACGGATCATTGTGGGGCTTGGTGATCATCTACTCCACCACGGCTTTGCCCTTTTCCATCTGGATACTGAAAGGCTATTTTGATACTATCCCGGTATCATTGGAAGAATCTGCCACCATCGATGGAGCATCCAAAGGGCGCATTTTCTGGGAAATCATTTTGCCTCTCAGTAAGCCATCCATCGCTATCACCGGGCTTTTTTCCTTTATGACAGCCTGGAATGAGTTTATCTTGGCTGCTACTTTTTTAGATGCAGAATCGAAATATACTCTACCCATCGGTTTACGCCAGATGGTTGGAGAATTTGGTGCCGAATGGGGAAGCTTTGCAGCTTCATCGTTACTCGTCGCTATTCCTGTGGTTGTACTGTTCATGGCATTCCAGAAGTATCTGGTGTCTGGCCTTACAGCGGGCGGCGTAAAAGGTTAAAAACATAAGGAGGGAATATGGGAAACAAGATCTTTCGCTTCATCTTGATATTCCTGTGCCTGAGTCTCTGGCTTATGGCAGCTACGGAAATCCAGTTGAAAGATCCAAAGAATGATGACAAAGGGCCGGGGAATTACACCTACCCTACCGATCCCATCTACGTTGGCGGGTCCTTCGACCTCACCAAGGCGATCATCACCGACAAAGGCGATGTTATCGAATTTAAAATCTACTTCGACGCTCCGGTAACCTTTAATTGGGGTGACTTCTGGGATGTGCAACAGCTGCAGATCTATCTGGATTTTGATCACGTTGCCGGCTCGGGATATACCGAAACCATCCCCGGCACCCAAGTGATGGTTGATCCTGCTGATGCCTGGGAAAAAGTGGTCTTTATCGATCCCCATACCGTGGCAAAGATCAATGGGGAAATTGAGCTGAAAGCCGGTGCTATGAAAAATGACATCGTGCTTCCCAGCAAAATCAAACCTATCGGAAAATTCCTGAAAGCCACCGTAAAAAAAGCAGATCTGGGGGTGGATGCAACGGCCGATATCACCACCTGGGGATATGGCATCCTTATGCTCAGCGCTACCGGATTCCCCGGGGATTGGTGTGTGCTGATGCGTCGGGTGAACGAATATGAAGGGCAGCATCGTTTTGGAAATGGCTCCGACGGTGCAGGCGATCCCAATGTGATCGATATGTTTGTGGATGATGCAGACGGCTCGGATGATGAAATCCAGATACAGTATGACATGCTGAAAAACTGGGAAAGCGGGATGGATCCTGAAGATACATCCGAAGACAAACTGACAGTGATAAAACTGGTTTATCCAGGAAAATAACAAAGGAGGATTCTATGAAAAAATTGCTCGTAATTGCAATGTGCTTGTTGGTGGCCTCGATGGCCTTTGCTCAGGCGAAGATTGACCTGAAGGGGACGATTTACAACCAATTCCGCTGGACTGATGGTACCGCCATGATGGGCGCCCATACCGAAAACCCTTGGAACGGCAGCCGCTCTGACTATACCAAAGGTAACTTCATGCGCAGTGAAGTGGAATTTGAAGTAAATGCCACCATCAGCAAATATGTAAAAGCCTATTTACGTGTAAAAACTATCTGGGATGGAGATGATGGAAACAGCAGTGTAGAAGCTAATTCCGCCGCTTGGGAAACCTATTGGGATGCCAATACCGGCTGGTTTAAACTGCGTGGTTTCCGCATTGATCTGATGCCTGACCTTAGTTTTGTCGATCAGATTCAATTGGGTACTCCCATGGGCCTGGGATTCAGCAAATGGTTTATGGCAGATCGCCGCTATATCGACCGCGACAACGCCAAAGGTATCTACATCAAAGGTAATGCCGGGAAAGCAAAATGGAACCTCGTACGCCTGTGGCAAGCCAATTGGCAAGGATGGAACTGGGGCACCGGTGACTTCCATGCAGAAGATGGTACCTGGGCTGCAAATATCAATGGCGACATCATGGAAGGCCACCATATCGCACTGGATGGCTTCTGGTTTGCCGATACCGAGTTTGATCCCACCGATCCTGAAAACCCGAACTATTCTGTGGGAAACGATGATCCTAACGGCATGATGGAAACCAAGGAAATGTATCAGAACATAGGTTTTGGTCTTTCGGGAAAATGGGACGTCAGTGACGCTGTAAACATCGATTATAATGTGATGTACACCGGATCGATAGTGGATGATAGCCTGGATGTGGATGACGATAATATCATTGATGGCTACGGCGGCTGGGAACCTGTTCCCCAATATGCCAAAGTATGGGCTCCCAGTGGTGTGCTTACCGTCAGCGGAACCGATCCTTTCGAAGTAGGTTTCAGTCCCCGCTTCCAGTTCTTTTATATCAACCACAACTACACCTCCTTCTGGGGTAGCCGCAGAGAAGACGATATGCTACTGATAGAGGGCGGCATCGATGCTATTCGCAATACCTATGGCGAGCGTCTGGGACTGAATGCCTTCATGTGGAACAGCGACCAGAATGCAGTGCGTCATGAATTCCGCGACAATGAAAACCTGCGTCTTGGTGAAGACCTGGTAGAATCCCCCGTAGGATACTGGGGCGCAACTCTGGACCTGAAACAGGATATGGACTTGATGACCATCAAAGGCCAATTCAACTATCTGGGCCGCACCGACAACACCGGTGGTGACACAGATGAAGAAGATGACCTGTATGACGGCAGTGGCACCATGTATATGCCTGCTCATGATTTCACCGGTATGGTTGCAGATCTGGAATTGAGCGGAAACGTCTCGGATTGGGATTGGAAATTAAATGTGGATTATGGTAACTGGGCCGATGATTATGACAAAAGCACCGGTGTCGACGATGTGGCTTGTACTGCAATGAAAGTAATGCCCACTATCGGACGTCAATTAAGTCGTACTATCGGCATGGAGATTTATCCTGCATACCAGATGGTAACCGATGAAGTTGATGGCGAGACAACCTTTGAATACAACCAGATTGTGATTGGCCATAAATGGGTTTATAACTTTGGCGGATTCGATTTCTGGCTTCGTGGTGAACACAAAATCTATTCACCCGATGATCAGGATAGCACAACTGAAGACTATAAACTTGCTTCAAACACGCTACATGCAGCCTTTGAAGTGAAATTCTAAATCTGAGTTCTTTGCCAGGCGGGATGCAGCTGTATCCCGCCTGAATCTTGACGTTAAAAGGATTTACATGAAGCAGTTTCTGATTACAGGATTTTTCATCGTGATGACGTGCCTCTGGGGGGCAGACATTCTGGTACAGCTGGATGATGCAACCGGAGACGATTATGGTGCCGGAAAGGTGGTGTATCCCGAGCACCCCATGTTTACTCCCGGACTCTTTGACATAGATCAGTTTCGCATAGAAGATGCGGGAGACAATTATCTCTTTGTGGTGCGGGTCAAGGGGAAGGTGCAGCCGGTAGATTTTTCTGAGTTTGAATATCGCTACAATATCCCCGATGATTTTATATTTCCACTGGTGCAGATCTACATCGATACCGATCATACCATGGATGCCGGTATCACGCAAACTTTGGCAGGAGTAAATGCCGTTATCGCCCCGGAATCTGCCTGGGAACGGGCCGTGGTCTTCACCTCATTACCTCAGCGGTTCAAGATTCAAACCGAACATTTTCATTCTCCCTATGTCTCCCGCATCTTCTTTTCTCCCAAAATCCACATCTCCCGGGATGGTCATGAGATGAAGGTCTCGGTACCCAAAAAGTTCCTGGGTACTCTGCATCCAGACTGGGGCTACACGGTGCTGATGCTGGGACACGAACCCGGTATGACGGTGAAGAAGAGCATTTATGTGATGGAAGTGAAATCCACCGCATCGCTGCTGGGCTTTGGTGGTGGTGATGCCGGACTGGTTTCCCGGTACAATACAAACATCATTGATATGATAGCACCGCTGAATTTTTCCCAGGAATCTACGTTGCGCAATTACTCGGCAGAGAACAAGACGCTGGCGGTTATTCATGGGGTTTATCCCCATCCCAGCGCGTTAAAAGGACGCAGTGTTGCCGGGGTTGTTAAGCAGATTGCAGACGAAAAAGTAGTGATTAATCTGGGAAGCGAACAGGGCTTGCAGGTGGGCGATCTTCTGCTGGTGGATAATGCGGTTGTGGTGGTTGTGGATCAGCTTTTTCCCCAGCTTTGCATGGCTCACTGTCGCACAGCAGCGGATGCATCCAAGCTCACTCAAGGGCTCAAGGTGGTACCATGGCACGAATAATTTTTATCATTTCGGTACTATTTTTGTTCGCAGGATGCAATGCCACAAATTCTTCCGGTCAGATGCTCAATGATCCGCCGCAGTCACCCGGCATCACTTACTGGTGGAATGACACCGTTTTTTATGAGATTTTTGTGCGGAGTTTTTATGATAGCGACGGCGACGGTATCGGTGACTTACCTGGCATCATAGAAAAGTTGGATTACCTCAACGATGGCAATCCCGACACCAACGATGACCTGGGCATCACAGGCATCTGGCTGATGCCGGTGACTCAGTCACCCAGCTACCATGGTTACGACACAACCGATTATTACACTATCGAAGAGGATTACGGCACCAACGAAGATTTTCAGAATCTCATTGCCGCCTGTCATGCCCGGGGCATTAAGGTAGTGGTGGATTTTGTGATGAACCACTGTTCCAGCCAGCATCCGTGGTTTCTGGCATCACAGCAGAATGATCCGGAGTATCGCAACTGGTTCCGATGGGAATCCTCCGATCCCGGTTATTTGGGCCCGTGGGGGCAGCCGGTGTGGCATTTGGGAGAAAACGGTGAATATTATTATGGCCTTTTTTGGAGCGGGATGCCAGACCTCAATTTTGCATATCAGCCGGTAATTGATGAGATTCTTTCCATCACAGACTTCTGGTTGCAGGATATGCAGGTGGATGGCTTTCGATGTGATGCGGTAAAATACATTTTTGAAGATGGCCAACAACTGGAAAACGTTCCCCAAACCTTTACTTGGTGGGAAGATTTCCACAGTCATTATACTCAGATAAATCCCGACGCCATGGCCGTTGGCGAAGCATGGGACGATACAGACATCGTGGCGCAATACGCAGATAACCGGTTTGATTTTTGTTTTGAGTTTGACTTTGCCGAGGCGATGATTGAGGCAGTAAATGCCGCCTCTTCTCTGCCGGTGATACATAAAATACAGGAAATGAAAATCCTCTATCCCTACCACCAATACGGCACATTCCTTACCAATCATGACCAGAACCGGGTTTTCAATGCCCTGGGAGAAAGCACTCAAAAAGCCAAATTTGCCGCATCCCTTTACCTCACCATGTCTGGCATTCCCTTTATCTATTATGGCGAAGAAATCGGCATGAAAGGTACCAAGCCAGACCCCGACATCCGCCGTCCCATGCAGTGGAATGCAACAGAAAACGGCGGGTTTTCATCGGCTACACCGTGGCACAATCTCAATAGCAACTATACCAGCATAAATGTGGAAAATCAGCAGGCTGATTCTACATCGTTGTGGCGGCACTACAATCAGCTTATCACCTGGCGCACTGCCCATCCTGCCCTTTCCAGAGGAACCCTGCAATTGCTCAACAGCTCAAATATCAATCAGCTGCTTATGCTGCGACAGTATAATGATGATATCCTGCTTGTGTCGCTGAATTTCAGCAGTAACGGCACCAGGGTGCAAACGGGACCCACAGACCTTACACCGGGCAGTTATCGCCTCAACGATCTGGCATCCGGCACGGAAGTGGCCGCACTTACTATTCTCGCAAATGGCGATATCGCCGAAGAATGCCTTTTACCACCGCAGGAGAAATATTCGCTGCGGCTGTATCAATTGGAAAAAATTCCCCGGGAGGAATAAATGGCACAGGTTATATTAAAAAACGTGAACAAAATCTACGACGGCAAAGTGCATGTGGTGAAGGACAACAGTCTGGAAATCCATGATAAGGAATTCATGGTTCTGGTAGGCCCGTCTGGATGCGGAAAATCGACAACTTTGCGCATGATCGCCGGCCTGGAAGAGATTACCTCCGGCGAGATTCTTATCGGAGATCGGGTGATAAACAACGTTCCTCCCAAAGATCGGGATATTGCCATGGTCTTTCAAAATTATGCACTGTATCCCCACATGACTGTGTTTAATAATATGGCTTATGGCCTCAAGCTGCGTAAGTTTTCCAAAGCTGAAATCAGGCAGCGGGTAGGAGAGGCAGCAGAGATTCTGGGACTGGAAGAGCTGTTGGAACGAAAGCCAAAAGCACTCTCTGGAGGCCAGCGGCAGAGGGTAGCCCTGGGACGCGCCATTGTGCGGCATCCTCAGGTGTTTCTCTTTGACGAACCCCTGAGTAATCTGGATGCCAAACTGCGGGTGCAAATGCGGGCGGAAATCAGCAAATTGCACAATCGCCTCAATACCACCATCATCTATGTGACTCATGACCAGGTGGAAGCCATGACCATGGGAGACCGCATTGCAGTGCTCCATGACGGCATTATCCAGCAGGTGGATACTCCCCTGAATCTCTACGACCATCCCTGCAACATGTTTGTGGCAGGATTCATCGGCTCTCCGGCCATGAATTTCATTCCTGGCCGCATGGAACAGGGTGAGACCTCACGATTTATCAGTCAGGGAATCGATGTGGCGATTCCGGCGTACTTCAACGAGTCTCTCAAATCTCACGTTCCCGGTGATGTGGTGCTGGGCATTCGGCCTGAGAATATCCGCATCGATACCCAGGGAAGCACCCAGGCTCTGGTGGAAGTGGTAGAGCCGATGGGCAACGAAATCGTCGTTTATTGTGTCATTGATGAAACCCGGTTTTTGCTGCGCCTGGAAGAGCGGATGAATCTTCATCCGGGAGATACCATTTCGCTGGATTTCAAGATGGATTTTGCCCATTTCTTTGATACTGAGACAGAGAAAGCATACAACTATGACATATCCGGAAGAGGATAAGCAGCTCACGAACCCACAAACAAAAAAAACTGACTCCGGCGCAAAGCGCTGGAGTCAGTTTTTTATCTGAGCTTATTTCAAGAGCACCATTTTTCTGGTTGCACTTTGGTTATCGGTTTGGATGCGGTAGAAGTAAATTCCGCTGCCGGCTTTTTGTCCGGCGTTTGTGTTGCCCATCCAGGTGATCTCGTGGGCTCCGGCGGTTTGATGCTGATTTACCAGGGTTTTTACCAACTGGCCTCTGGTGTTGAATACCTGCAGGCTCACGTTGCCATCGGTAGCCAGGTTGTAGCTGATGGTGGTAGTGGGATTGAAGGGATTCGGGTAGTTGTTTCCCAGACTGAAGGGTTGGCTGGGAGTTGTGGTGTTTCCGGTGCCGGTGGGAGTTTGAGAAACGATGATACCCTGAATGCAGAAATTGAAGTCAAAGGTGGCAGGCAGTGGAATCCAGCCACTGGTCTTGATAAATCCACCTTTACCGGGGATGTTTGGACCTGCATCATGCCAGGCGGCAGGTTGAATGCCACTGATGGAATGAATGCGGTATCCCACATAATAGTCTTCTTCAGAAGCGATCACAGCTACGTTATCAAAGACAACTGAGCTCCATTGGCCATCGGCAAAATCCATGACCTGCTGTTCAGAGATAAGGTGCTCGCCATGCCACAATTGCGCATAAATCTCACCCTGATCAGGATTGAAGGGAGCGATGAAATTTACTTTTGCACAGGCATCGCCAATGAAGTCGGCGATATCGTCGTCGGCAAACCGGATGCCCACGCTCATTTCGGGGACGAACTGGAACTTTTCGGTGGGTTCACCGGCAAATTGCAACATATGGTCATGAGGATATTCTTCCAGCTCAAAGTTGATGGTCTGATTGTTTGCCGTAACGTCTATGGTAACTGCGTCGAAGTAATTACCTTCTTTACTGGCCACTGCATCGTAGGTTCCGGGCATCACGCCGGTGATGGAGAAAACGCCGGTATCATCTGTAACGCCGGAGGAGACAATGGCTCCATCCTGATAGACATTGATGTGGGTATTTTCTACTGAGATGGGACTGGAAACGGTTCCATCCAGATGGGTGTAGTCATCCATAAAGATGATGAGGATGTTGTTGGTTTCATTGATGGTTGCGGTTCCTGTTTTGTAGTAGTAGCCGCCGTCGGGTACTTCGATATAGGCGGTGTAAGTGTACTCACCAGCGTACATGAAATCGGTTTCGAAGTTGCCGTTGGGATTATCTATAACGAAGGTATAATTGTGTGTACCTTCCAACGTGAGCTGTGTGAGTTCCAGTGGTGCGCCGGATGCGATCACCTGACCCTGCATCAAAAAGGGCACCTGGCCTCCTTCGATGTTAATTACAGCAGAGGAAATCTGGTTGTAGCCTGATGGCATGCCGCCGGGGAGTGAATACCAGCCGTTTTGAGAACCACCCCATCCCATGTTCAGATGGAAGGTGTCGTCTGCCTCGTTCCAGCCGTCACAGATGATGGCGTGTCCGCTGCCGCCATTGGCCAGGATGCCGAAATAGGCAGGTCGGGCTTCCATCATGTCGGTGCGAAGGTTGTTGTAAAATGTCGAATTCGTGTATGATACGTAGGTGGCAGAGTCGTAGCTAAAGGTATTGAGCAAGGCGGGGCGTACATCTTGGGAGTAGGCACCGGAGCCTTCTGTGGAATAGTTCATCTCCACCGAAACCCCGGCGGCGAAATTGAGAGCGCCGATCATTTCATCAGTAGCTGTGCCACCGCCGGCCCACGTGATTGCCAGGTCTTGGAGATAGCCATTTAAGGTGGGGAAGGATGGGAAATCCCAGGTAGTGGCGTCGTTATCGATATAGATGTATGGGTTTGTGGAGTTTGAAATGTAGTCATAGCTATTGTTAAAATTCGGGTTTCCGCACCAGCGGTGGTAGTACATAATCTGTGCCATAGCGGTAGCCACGCATCCAGTAAGGGTGCGGCCGCCATTGCCGGGATCTATGGGGCAGAAGGTGTTCCATGGATCTGGAGACTGATTCCACTCGGTTTCTATCCAGCCTTCGGTAGGAGAAAAACCTTCCGGCGGCCAGATGCCGTCTTCGGTATTGGTAAAATCCACGGTTCCGCTGAGGTAGCGATCCCAGGATGCATGATTTTCGGCGATGATGGTTTCATCGGTGAGAGGGATGGCATCCAGTCGGGACTGCATGTCTGCCTGCACATAGAGGTAGCCGATGTTGTGAGTGGGATCATCAGTACTGAAACTGTTTCTGAAGGAATATCCCACTACCGGCACGATGTCGGTATCGGTGGAGATGATTACGTATCCTGCAGGTGCCAGGATAAATACATGAGCGACGACGGTGCCATTCTGGCTGGTCATTTCATAGGATGATGCGATGTTATGGGTGGTTTTGCCATGGGCTCGCAGATGCATCTCTGCCAGTGTCTGGGCTGTTTGTTGGCTGATTGTTTCGCCCCAGGCTGAAACAATCAGCAGAGCGATAATTGCGAAAAGTACTATTCTTTTCATTTTTCCTCCGATTGGTCTTTTATATTGGGTAGCTGCTACTCTCTTTTATAGAGAGTTGCAACGAATTTCATTATTATCAAAATACCCTTTCTTTAAAAATTAATGTAGGTCTTATCTGTCAACCCAATATCGGAGATTTTCACAGTGCTTCCGGATGCAGGTGATGGAGAGTGTGGAATTTGTAAGAGATAACTCTCTACTGTGCAGTCGGCTATGGTCCGAAATGCTATGACGGATTTTGTGAAAAGACGCTGGGAAAATATGGTGTATCGTGCGCTCTGGTATAACTACTGATAACCTTAACGATTTCACAAACTTGACAAATATTCTCATAGAAATTTCGTGACGTTTTTAAAAGAACAAGAGGAGGCTAAATTCTTATGAATATACCAACTATGTGGTATGTCGCGCCTGTGGCTGCTTTTATTGCTCTCATATTTGCGCGCATCTTTTTTTTAAATGTACGAAAACAAGATCCCGGTAATGCACGGATGCAGGAAATTGCCGGTTATGTTCGGGAAGGTGCCTTTGCGTACTTGAAACAGCAATATAGAGCGGTTGGGATTTTCTTCATCGTCGCATTTATTCTCTTTAATTTTATGGCCCATGTACTTCATGTGCTGCATTGGCTGGTTCCTTTTGCCTTTCTTACCGGTGGCTTCTTCAGCGGTTTAGCCGGATACATCGGCATGAATACTGCCACAATGGCATCAAACCGTACCACTCAAGCATGCTCAAAAAGTCTGAACAAAGGACTGAAAGTGGCCTTTCATGCTGGTAGCGTGATGGGACTGACCGTGGTGGGCCTTGCCCTTATCGATATTTCCTTATGGTTTTTTGTCCTCAATAACTTTATCCATGATCTTCACCTGATTACGGTGATCATGCTGAGTTTTGGCATGGGTGCTTCTACTCAGGCCCTTTTTGCCCGTTTAGGCGGCGGGATATATACCAAAGCTGCCGACGTTGGTGCTGACCTGGTAGGTAAAGTTGAAGAGGGGATTCCTGAAGATGATCCACGTAATCCAGCTACCATCGCCGATAACGTAGGCGACAATGTGGGGGATGTTGCCGGTATGGGTGCTGACCTGTACGAATCCTACGCCGGTTCCATATTGGCAACTGCATCCCTGGGGATGTCTGCTGCTTTGCAACTGGGTATAAAACCCAACAGCACAGAAGCCTATCAACTGGTTACTGCACCCATGATTTTGGCCGGTATCGGTATATTGCTCTCCATTTTGGGAATCTTTCTGGTTCGTACCAAAGAAAACGCCGGCACCAAAGAGCTGATGTTTGCCCTGAACAAAAGTGTGTATGGCAGCTCTGCCTTTATTATTATCGCCGGGTTCTTCGTTACCCGCTACATGCTCCCCGGTAATTTGATAAACACCACCGGTGTTTTTTGCTCCATGGTTGTTGGCTTGCTTGCCGGTGTACTCATCGGGTATTTTACCGAACGCTACACCTCCGATCATTACAAACCTACCCGTGGCATCGCAGCCCAGGGACAATATGGCCCGGCTACGGTTATCATCGATGGTCTGGCAGTTGGGATGCAATCAACGGCAGCACCCCTGATCATCATCTCCATCGCAATTCTTGGTGCCTTTACCTTGAGCGGTGGCTTTACTCAGGGTATCGAGTTTGGTCTCTATGGCATCGGTTTTGGCGCAGTCGGGATGCTGGCAACTTTGGGCGTTACGTTAGCCACGGATGCCTTTGGCCCAATTGCCGACAATGCAGGTGGAAATGCCGAGATGGCTAAACTTCCCCTGGAGGTGCGTAAACGTACCGATGCTCTGGACTCTGTGGGAAACACCACTGCAGCTACCGGCAAAGGATTTGCCATCGGTTCCGCAGCTCTCACGGCTATGGCGCTTTTGGCGGCCTATCTGGAAGAAGTACGCAATGGTCTGCATCTGATAGGAACCAATGATTTGGTGATCCGATATTCCGACACTATCTCCGACACGGTTTCGGTCTCTACTGCATCCATTGCCGATTTTATTGCCTATTATGGAGTGAACCTGATGAATCCAAAATTCCTCATCGGGATTTTCCTCGGTACTATGGCGGTATTTTTATTCTCGTCTATGACGATGAAGGCTGTGGGTCGCGCAGCAGGAGCTATGGTGGCAGAAGTGCGCCGACAATTCAAAGAAATGCCCGGCATCCTCAAGGGTGAAACCACGCCGGATTACAAGCGTTGTGTGCTGATCTCAACTGTGGGAGCACAAAAAGAAATGGTGGCTCCGGCCATGGTTGGCATCCTTACTCCCATAATAGTCGGCTTGCTGCTGGGTGTAGCCGGTGTGCTTGGGGTTCTTACCGGAGGCCTGGTTTCCGGCTTTGCCCTGGCCTGCATGATGAATAATGCCGGAGGAGCTTGGGATAACGCAAAGAAATATGTAGAAACAGGAAAATATGGTGGCAAGGGCAGCAAAACCCACACTGCCTGTGTGGTTGGCGACACGGTGGGTGATCCCTTCAAAGACACCTCGGGTCCCTCTATAAATATCCTGATAAAATTGATGAGCATGGTAAGCATTGTATTCGCCGGATTAATCGTCGCATATTCACCGGCAATACAGGCGTTGCTTAAAATAACATAACTTCGGAGTGTTTTAAATTGTTTACAAAAAAGACGGGGTCTTGTACCTCGTCTTTTTGGTGTATAAAAAAATGAAAAAACTCATAACGATAATGGTGCTGGTAGCACTTTTGGGAGCTCTGGATGCCAGAGCAAAAATTGGTCTGGTTCTGAGCGGTGGCGGTGCTCGGGGCATGGCCCACATCGGTGTGCTCAAGGTTCTGGATGAACTGGGGGTAAAACCCGACTACATAGCGGGGACCAGCACCGGTGCCTTGATAGGCGGGCTGTATGCCTGTGGCATGAGTGGTGCAGAGATCGAAACGCTTTTTAAAAACATGGATTGGGATGTGCTGATGCCGGAAACCATGGGACGGGATCAGTTGCACATCAGTGAAAAGCGCTGGGGGCCTTTCGGCCCGTTGGCTTTTGAGCTTACCAGCGGGATGCGTCCCAAGCTACCGCAATCCTTTTTAGCAAGTAATGCACAGATAAATGCCCTTTTCTCTATGTTTTATCCCTACGCAAATCTGCGGGATTTTTCCTCATTGCCCATACCTTTTCGCTGTGTTGGCACAAACATTCTCACCGGCGAACTGAAAGTGTTCAGCAGCGGCTCCCTCCACGAAGCCGTTCTCGCTTCCATGACTTTTCCCTCACTGCTGGAGCCCTTTGAACTGGATGGCAATCTCTATATCGATGGCGGTATCATGTCCAATCTACCCACCGAAGTGGTGCAGGATATGGGTGCCGACATTATCATCGGCGTGCAGGTGAATTCTGGTCTGAAACAGCGGGAGCAACTGGAAAACATTATCGATGTGCTGGACCAGACAATAAACATTGGAATCGTGCGCAATATCGAGCGCTCAACTCCCAATTGTGACATCCTGATAAAACCGGAACTTACCGCCATCCCCCTTACAGGATTTACCGCTGTGGAAGATGTGGTGGCTCAGGGAGAAGCGGCGGCCCGTAATGCTACTTTGCAACTTCTGCCTTACCGGCATCCGGATAATAAGCTGCCAAAGTCCCCATCTCTGCCTTCCGGCATCTCCTTCAACAGTATAAAAGTAGTGGGAAACCAATACATCAGCAATGCAAAAGTGCGAGAATTTGTGGGGCTGGAAAAACACAAAGTCTATTCTCTGGATGAAATCGCTGAAGCCTTCCGCAGTGCTTTCAGCTCACGACTTTTCAAAACAATTTATCCGACCATCATTCAGTCGGCTACCGGATATCAGCTGGTGATTCGCTGCAAAGAAAATGCTCGTTACCGCTTGAATTTCAACTTTACCTACAATGCAGAAAACGAACTCACCGGCCGCTCTACCGTTACTTTGAGCAATACACTTCAACCGAATTCCAAACTGCTGATGAGCCTCCTGGTGGGCTCCAAAAACGAGCTGAGTCTGGATTATGTAAAAAATTTCGGAAGTCACTGGGGTATCTATTTCCGGCTGTTTCCCTACATAAAAGAGCAAACCTTGTACTCTTACAATGACGACCATGAGCGGCTCAACAGCGAGCGTTCCCTGGAGTATGGTGGCGTCGGCGGCATTGGGGTTTTTGCCCGCAAAGCATTGATTGTCGAGACCTACAGTTTTGCCTTTCACTCCCAAACCTACCGGCGCATCGCAGATTTTGAAGAGAAACGATACAAATCTGCCGGTGTGGGTCTGAAGCTTTATAGCGAGCAATTGGATGACTATCTGTTGCCCACTCGGGGATTTCAGCTTTTGGCAAAACTCAACGCTACCACTCCGTTCATCAGCAACACAGAGGAATACAAAAAGTTTTATTTCAAAAGTAAATTACTGTTGCCCATTACCAAAGGGCTTTCCTTCAAAGGGCAAATGGAATATGGCTCTTTCTTCCGAAAGATGGATAATACCTTTGATCCCTTCTATATCGGCGGTATAGACAGCTATCCCGGACTGCAACTGCAGGAGATGAGTGCTCCGATCTACCGTTATGGCACCGTGGCCATGAGATTGCATGGACAGCATATGATGCTGGACATTTTTGCCAGTTCACTGTTTTTAGGAAACGTGGATGTGTGGCAGCCGGAAAAATATCAGTATCACTGCGGTGGGATGCAGCTCGCAATAAAATCCCGGTTTGTTCCTCTGCGGCTTGCCTGGGCCGTTGATGAAGAATATCACTCGACGATTCATTTTTCCGTAGGCTACGAACTGGATCCCTTTACCTTTTCCAGAAGATAAAACAAAGAGAGGATATATGGCTACTCAACACAAAGAAATCTTCCCGGTGATTCCCCTGAGAAACACCATAATCTTTCCCAATACCATCACACCGCTGCTGGTAGGACGAAAAGCGTCCATCATGGCAGTAGAAGAAGCAGAACTGTTTGGGCACAAAATCATCTGCGTTACTCAAAAAAATAAGATAGATTCTGATGAAGATCCGGCAGCAAAAGATCTGTATCGGGTGGGAACCACCTGCACCATCCTGCAATCCCTGCGCCTGCCCGATGGCAATATGCGGCTTTTGGTAGAAGGGGAGTACCGGGTGGAAATCCAGAGGTACAGTCGCTCCAGAAAAATGCTTCGCGGCCATGCGGTGCGCATAGACAAAATCCAGAGCCGGGATGCTGTGGAGATGGAAGCGCTGGTACGTTCCTTCCGCAAATCCTTTATGGAATATGTGGAGCTTAATCACTCCCTGGCAGACGAAACCCTTGCGCCGCTTCAACAGATTACCCGGGCTGAAGAGCTCTTTTACTTTGCCATGGCAAACATCCAGCTTGATAACGAAATCAAGCAGGATTTGCTGGAAGTTGACGACCTCTTTGAATCCATATCGCAACTGTACAAGCAGGTGATCGAAGAGATTCAGATACTGAAACTGGAGAACAAGATCGATGTAACGGTGAAAACCAAGCTGAACAAGCTTCAGCGGGAATATTACCTCACCGAGCAGCTCAAGGCTATTCACAACGAATTGGGCATTACCAAAGAAGACAAAGCCGACATCCTGGACTTTAAGGAGCGGGTGGAAAAGGCAAACCTCAGTGATGAAGCTCGTAAAAAAGCCGAAGAGGAAGTGCGCAAGCTTTCCCGCATGAATGCTTTCTCACCGGAATATTCCGTAGTGCATTCCTATCTCAACTGGATTTTAGACATCCCCTGGGATGAGCCGGAAAGGGCCGATCTGGATCTGAAAAAAGCCCGTGCTATCCTGGATGCAGATCACTATGGACTGGTAAAAGTGAAGGAGCGGATTCTGGAATATCTGGCCGTAGTGAAACTGGCCGATAAAGTAAAAGGGCAGATTCTCTGCTTTGTGGGACCTCCCGGCGTTGGGAAAACATCCTTGGGAAAATCCATTGCCCGGGCCATGAATCGCAAATTTGTGCGCCTCTCTCTGGGTGGAGTGCGGGATGAAGCCGAGATTCGCGGGCACCGCCGTACCTACGTGGGCGCGCTCCCCGGCGTGATCATCCAGAGCATGAAAAAGGCCGAAACCCGTAACCCCCTCATCATGATGGATGAAATTGACAAAATGAGCAGTGACTTCCGTGGCGACCCCGCCTCAGCCCTGCTGGAAGTGCTGGATCCTGAACAAAATGACTCCTTCCGAGATCACTATCTCGACTTTGAATACGACCTGTCTCAGGTGATTTTCATTACCACGGCAAACACTCTGTCATCCATCCCACAGCCATTGCTGGACAGGATGGAAGTGATAGAGCTTCCCGGCTACACTGCTGTGGAAAAGGTAAGTATCGCTCAGAAGCATTTGCTCGAAAAAGTGTTGAAACAGCATGATCTTGCAGGAAAAATAGATGTGAACTATCCACGGGAAACGCTGGAAAACATCATAAAACTCTATACCCGGGAAGCTGGCGTGCGTGGCCTGGAACGGCAACTCTCTTCCATCCTGCGCAAAGTAGTAAAAAAGTACGTGGAAGGGGGAACGGACAAAGAGATAACCGTAACCCCTGAAGATCTGGAAACCTATCTGGGTGTGCCAAAACACCTCTATTCCGAAGTGAACCGTATCAGCAGACCCGGCATCGTTACCGGCCTGGCATGGACGGCGTTCGGCGGCGAAACCCTACAGATAGAAGTGGTGAAGATGAAAGGCTCCGGCAAGCTGAAACTCACCGGCCAGCTGGGAGACGTGATGCAGGAATCGGCGCAGGCTGCCTACAGTTATGCCCGACTTCACGCAGAAGATTACGGCATCACCGAAGAATTTTATAAAACCTGCGATCTGCATCTGCACATCCCCGAAGGCGCTATCCCCAAAGACGGCCCATCAGCTGGCGTGACCATGACCACCGCTATCGTGTCAATATTGGCAAACCGCAAAGTAAAATGCAACCTGGCCATGACTGGGGAAATTACCCTTTCGGGAAGCGTGCTGCCCATCGGCGGATTGGCCGAAAAGCTGATCGCTGCCAAGCGTGCAAAGATCAAAAACGTTATCATTCCCCGGAAAAATGAGCCCAGTCTCAGCGAAATCGCCGACGAGATTAAGAAGGGGTTCAATATTATTCTGGTGGATGATGTGAAGGAAGTTCTGGCCGAGGCGTTGCTCAAAAGCTGATGGACTTTACCATAGAATCTTCTACCTTTTTAGCTGATGGCAGCACCCGGTACATTATACGGGTGCTGCCTGCGCAGCTGGTGTATTTTGGCTTTTTCATCGAAGCCTTCGAAGGAATGTGCCTCTATACTACTCCCCAAAAAGGCCAATCCCTGTTGCAGGTGGACGTGGTACCGGACTATCTTCAGCAGTTTCAGGATGTCTTGGCGCAGATGCGGGATGTGGATTATTGCTAGAGGGTTTGCAGAGAGGAGAAAGTAACCACGAATTTGCACGAAAACTTCTGCATGAGGCAGATTGATCTTTTGCGTTTTGTCGAAAAGTCAGGGCTTTTGGCAAAGGGTTTCGACCATTCGCAAGGTTTCGCATTCGCTCAACCATTGAGAAGGACTATGTTGGGCAAAAGACGGGGTAGTCTGAACGGAAGATCGTCTTCCTGAGGCTGAACCTACAAAGGCCTACGACGAAGGATGAGGGTTTTCCCATATTATGTTAGTTCGTCATGAAAAAGTATCTAACTTATTGAAAAATATATTGACTACGACGTGATAAATATATAAATAACACCCGGAAAGTGAAATAAACAATAGTAAAACCTGGGAGTTTTAATGATAAAAAAACAGATATCAGAGCCAGAATTATTTCGGTCGCAATTGAGTAATATTATCAATCTAAATCATTCATTATGTACACTAGCCAGAAGCATCGATTGGTCATCATTGCATGAAGAACTCAAGTATTTGTATCACGAGGATTTTGGCAGACCAGCTAAATC
>JAGGWK010000064.1 GCA_021157525.1 Candidatus Cloacimonadota bacterium
CGGATCAGACCAATATTCTCTTCCAGCAAACCGGTGTGCCAAATACCGATGATGAGTGGAACAGCTATCTGCTGGACACTCCCATCAATGCCCCTAACGGCTTCCTGGTAGGCGTGGGAACTCCCGGTCTCTATACTTCCATCGCTCTGGATGACGGTGTGGATGAGCCCTGGCCCTTCGTTAACAGCACACAGATGAGCATTGAGGACTATACCAATGCCAACATGGATTGGGTGGACATCGGCAACTTTGGTTTTGAGAAAAACATGATGATCCGGGCCTATGGCGTGGACTTCGGGCTTATCAATTTCGATGCTCGCGGCACCAAAACTCCTGTGGCTCATGTGATGCCCCGTACCCGTTCCTTCGAGTCTTATAACATCTACCGTTTCCTGGAAATAAATTCCTGGAATCCCGATGACTGGACTCTGGTAGGAGATGCGGTTACCGACACCCTGTACACCGATGCATCCTGGGCTCAGGCGCCAAACGGCATCTACCAGTATGCCATTACATCGGTGCATACAAATGGCATTGAATCCCAACCGGCCTTTTCCAATACACTGATAAAAACGTTGGCTGGAGCCGGCAATGAGGTAATCCCCGTGCGTACCGCATTGATGGGAAATTATCCCAACCCCTTCAATCCCACCACAGAGATTATATTTGGCTTGAAACAAACTGCCACAGTGCATCTGAGCATTTACAATACCCGCGGCCAGAAGGTCAAAACCCTGGTGGATGGAATCCGGGAAGCAGGCACATTCCGGGAAACCTGGAATGGGCAGGATGACTCTGGCAAAGCCGTCTCCTCGGGCATTTACTTCTATCGTCTGCAAGCCGACGGCGTGACTCAGACACGCAAGATGATGTTGATGAAATAATAATCTACGGCCACCTGGCAGGTTTTGATACCTGCCAGGTGTTGTCGGAGAATTTGCGAGTTAGAAAGTTCCGGAACTTGAGTAGTGGCATTCAAACCTGTCATCTCGACCGAAACGAATTAGCGTGGAGAAATCTCTCCAATGAACGGGCGTGTTAACTTTGAAATGGTTGAAAAAGCCGTCATCCAATACACAATTTCAAAAGGTTTCCTTCTCGTCCCAGCGCTACTCTCCATTCTTTGGCAGAATGGAGAGTAGCATTGCGACCAGAGAGAAATACTCTTCACCCAATTCATCACATCAAAAGACCATTCCGAAGGTGAACTTCGCGACCATTTCAAGTCGATATCACCACTCCACTCCATTCCGGTAGCTCCAATGTCGCTGTGGATGGTTGCTTTTGCTCTGCCGAGCAAAACACGATCTCGCCCATAATGTCAACACTCCGGACTTCATCACTGAGATTGAGGTAAATGGTAAACTCCTGCCGTGCCAAACGACGTGAATAAACCAGCATTCCGCCGGCGGCTTTGATCAGCCGTACTTCCCCATAGACCAAACAGGGATGTGCACGGCGCAGAGCAATCAGTTGCCTGATACTCTCGTGCAGAGCCACAGCCCTTTTATCCTGCTGCCACTGCCAGTTCATGGGTCGTCGATTATCAGGATCGCCGCCACCCTCCATGGCAATCTCATCGCCATAATAGAGATGCGGCACTCCCACCCAGGTCATCTGCAACATCACGGCACAGATCAGCCGCCGCACATCGCCATCCGAGGCCTGCAAAAACCGGTAGGTATCGTGGCTATCCAGCAGATTCATCATCAGTGAGGCGGCGGTAAAACCATATTGCCGGAGTCCTTGAAAGAGAGTGGCAGCAAGGCGCTCCACCGACCAGTTACCCAAGCCGATACACTGCAGAACCGGTTCACGGAAAAAGCTGTAATTCATCACTCCATCGAAATATTGGCCAATCCATTCGTTGGCATTATGCCAGATTTCCCCCACCAGATAGCAGGCAGGATTCAGGGATTTCACCCGAGAACGGAAACGCTTCCAAAACCAAAAAGGTACTTCGTTTGGCACATCCAATCGAAAACCGTCGATCTGCATATCCCGCACCCAAAACTCCGCCACCTCCAGCAAATACTGCACCAGAGGCTCGTTCACCACCGCATCCTTTTCATCGGCAATATAGTTTTCTTCGGGATGCAGGCGGCTGAGGTCGAAATTGAGATCCGGCAAGGTGGCGTGCCCCCACCAGCATTGGTAATAATCTGTGGCCTTAAAATCATCGGGGATGGGTGACGGCAGAGGAAAACGATACCAGTCAAACCAATTGAAATAGCGCGATTTCACACCGTTTTTCAGGCAATCCTGAAAGGCAAAGAAACCGACGCCCACATGGTTAAAGGCAAAATCCAGGATCACCCTGATGCCAGCAGCATGACAGGCCGTCACCACAGCCTTAAAAGCATCGTTACCTCCGAAGTGTGGATCAATCTGCATAAAATCGACAGCATCATATTTGTGGTTTGAGGCCGCCTGCACCAGAGGATTAAAATAAATCGCCGTGATGCCCAGCTCAATAAGGTAATCCAACTTTTGCAACACTCCCGCCAGATCGCCGCCGTAAAAAACGAAGTACCGCTGAGGATGATTGGTAAGCACGGATGCATCCTGCCACGCCGGCTGAAACCAAAAATGCTGCTGCCGCACCTCTTCAGCCACCTCCCCCTGGGGCAGTTGATAGTACCATTCGCTGAAATCGGGATTGAGAGAAGCATCGCCGTTGGCAAAACGATCGCAAAATATCTGATAAAAAATACCCTGTTGCAGCCAACTGAGCGGCTGGCTCCGTTTGCTCACTCCAAAGGGTTTGCCCCTGGCTTCTACTGCAGCGCCATCTTCAAAAAGATAGCGGGTTTGCGTCTCGCCATCCATCTGTAAATACCACTGAGATACAGACTCCCCGCTGATGTGCACAGCCCAGTAATCGTAGTTTGCATCCTGATACTCCAGCACCAGAGACCAAGCCCCCTGAGGCGTACAAACCCTTACCCTGATAGCATTTCCCCGCCATACTCTGCACTGGATGCGCAGGATGTCAGAGCCCACCTCCATGGCACAAGGCGGATACTGGCCATACAGTCCATAGCACAAGAGCTCACTACTTCCGGGATGCCACCGTCGGCTATTCCCTTTCACCGTCAGTGCGGCATTCCCAAAGGGTTTATAAGTCTTCAGGTTATCCGGCACCCACCAGGAATCATTGGCCATAAACTTGTATTGATAGCTGCCGGCGCGCAAGAGCAAAGTGAGGGCATAGGAACCATCAGTTTGCGGTAACAGACGATCCTGTGCCGGATGCCACAGATTAAAATCTCCTGCCACAAAGAGACGATTAACCTTTTGCGGAGGACGGCACTGCAGCACCACCCGGTAGAGGACTTCGCCATCCATACCCACCTCTACCACACTGTTCCGGCCTCCCTGTCCATCATCGGCAAAGAGCTCGGCGGTTTCATCGGCCATCCAGCGACCATCGACGATAAACTTATATTCCCACCGTCCTGCCAACAGCGGAAGTGTGCAGCTGTACAGGCCACTGCGGGGAAGCAATTCAAACTCATCCTGCCGCCACCCATTGAAGGATCCGGCTACAAATACCCGATGCTCACCTGCGATAGGTGGCTCGTAACGGAAGAGCACTTTATATTTTTTTTCCATATCTATCTCCCAGCACCGCCCACAGTTGCTTCATCCAAAATCCGGTCAAACAAAAGATAAGATTATTGACACAAAAAAGGTGCCTTGGATACTGTTCACGTGGATGGAGGTTAAAGATGAAAGACAATATCCGTTTCAGACATTTTTATGTAACGCCAACACTTCCGGCGGAGTTAGCTCCCCTGATGGAGCTGGCTCAAAATCTCTGGTCAACCTGGGACCCCGATGCTTTTCAGCTGTTTAGCCGCATAGCTCCGTTACTGTTTCGCAAATATGACCACAATCCTCTGAAGCTTTTGCAGGAAGTAAGCACAGCCCGTCTGGAAGAGCTTTCGAACAATCAGGGATTTATGCACGAGATGAATGCGGTGTACCTCAAGTTTACCCTGTACCAAAATTACGAGGGATTTTTCGTGGATGCATCCGGCCATAAACAGAGCTATCCCGATGATGTGCATGTGGCTTATTTTTCTATGGAATACGGTCTTCACGAATCATTACCTGTCTATTCAGGGGGGCTGGGAATTTTGTCGGGAGATCATCTTAAAGCCGCATCAGACCTGGGTATTCCCCTCACCGGTTTTGGTCTGCTTTATCGCTATGGTTACTTCAATCAGCGCATCAGTCTGGATGGATTGCAGCAGGAAGAATACATCGAAAACGAATGGTACAGCAAGCCCATAGAAAAGGTAAAAAATGCTGACGGCACCGACCTTGTTTTCAGCATTATGCTGCGAGGTGAGAAGATTTTTCTCAAAGCATGGATAGCCCATGTTGGCAAAGTTCCTCTGTATTTATTAGACACCAATCTGGAGCAGAACAAACCTCATTTCCGCACCATCACAGACCATTTATATGTGGCAGACCGAGAGATGCGCATCTTGCAGGAAATCGTTCTTGCCTTTGGCGGGATGCAGTTGATGCAAGCCATTAAACTGGAACCTTCGGTCTATCATCTCAATGAAGGTCACAGTGCTTTTCTCATCATTAAGCGGCTTCGCAAACTGGTTTCCGAGGATGGATTCAGCTTTGATGAGGCCATGGATATCATTCGCACCAGTTCGGTATTTACCACCCACACACCGGTGCCTGCCGGCAACGAAGGCTTCGATATGCGGCTAGTTCGTTTTTATCTGGAAGAAGATATCGCAGCCTGCGGCATGGGATTCGATGAATTCAGCCAATTTGCCGTTATTCCTGGGAGCGACCTCTTTAATATGTCGGTGTTGGCCATTCGCTTCAGCACCCACATAAACGGCGTGAGCAAGCTGCACAGTGCTGTTTCAAAAGAGATGTGGCATCCTATTTATCCTGCATTGTACGAAGACGAAATGCCCATCAGCGCCATCACAAACGGCGTGCACGTGCAGAGCTGGCTCAGCCGTCAGATGGCCAGACTCTTTGACCGCTATCTGGGCAATGATTATCTGCACAAAGCCGAAAACCCCGCAGTATGGGCAAATGTGATGTCCATCCCTGAAATAGAGGTGTGGGAAGCCCATCGCCAACGGAAAGAACAGCTCATCTCCTTTGTGCGCCAACGCCTCCAAAACAGTCTGGCATACCGGGGAGACACACATCGGGTAAATACGGTGCTCAATCCCGATTATCTGCTGGTTGGCTTTGCCAGACGCTTTGCCACCTACAAGCGGGGAGCACTGATATTGCGAGACAAAAAACGGCTTCTCAAACTCATCCGCAGCGAATCCCGGCCCGTGCAGTTCATCTTTGCCGGCAAAGCCCATCCTGCCGATGAAAAGGGCAAAGCCATGATCAAGGCCATCATCGACTTTGCAAAGGAAGAAAGAATCGAACACCGCTTTGTATTTTTAGAAAATTACGATATCAACATCGGTCGCCACCTGGTTCAGGGTGTAGATGTGTGGCTCAATAATCCCATCAAGCCAAACGAGGCCAGCGGCACTTCCGGTATGAAAGCCGGAATGAATGGGGCACTGAATCTGAGCGTGCTGGATGGGTGGTGGCCGGAGTGTTACACGCCGGAGAATGGCTGGGCCATCCAGGCTGGCGAAGGCATAGACAATGCCGATGTGCGCGACACTCTGGAGAGCAACGAGATTTATGATCTTTTGGAAAACGAGGTGGCGCGCCTGTATTATGATCAGGATCGTAATGGCCTGCCCCGCAAATGGATACAAAAGATGAAGCACTCAATCCATGATGTAGGAAGAGAATTTAATATGCACCGCATGCTTCGCCAATATCTCAATCGCTTTTACCTGCCGGGAAGCACAAACAGCCATAAGCTCAGCGCCAACAACCATGAGATGCTGCATCAACTGAAAGCTACCCTGGATCTCATAAAGGAACATTGGGATGCTGTGCAATTCCAGGACGTGAAAATAAACATCAACGATAATGACCAGATTCTCAGCAGCGTGGATATCCATTTATCCGCCAAACTGGTCATTGGCCAGGCACCCGACGACCTGTTCCGCGTAGAAGCATTTTACCAAACCGCATCTCACACCTGGAAACTCATTCCTCTCACTTTCGCATCCCGCGCCGGTGATGTGGCCACCTTCAACGCTACATTCCCTGTAGAAGGCACCGGAAAACAGGGCATCAACCTGCGGGTGCGCCCCAAGGAATGCTGTTTCAAAGATTTTGAGAATTATGTAAAATGGTACCGGTAACCTTTACCCGGCGGGGCATTCCCCTGCTCAAGGAGGCCGTTACATCACCATCCCTTGCCTCCTTTGTTGCCGAAGACGGCACCTTGCATATCGCCGACGAGCAGCAGGCGCACCGGATAATAAAAGCTCTCGGAGAAGCGGGATATCCCCAACCTGCGCCGGGAGAGCTCAATGCCATGGCGCTGCTGGTGCGGCTGTATCGCAAGCTCATCTATCACTATGCCACGGTGGTAGCACCACATGCATCCAGGCAGGCAGAAGCCTATTGCACCGATGTGGTGGGGGAATACCGTCTGCAACAATTGCGCAAACTGGCCAGAGAGGAATTTTCAGCCACGGATGCAGAAAGGCTGAGCGAGGCGGTGGTTATCTGGCTGTGCAATACCAACCCGGCACTGCAGCATTTCCGCTTTCTCTTCGATGACACATCTCTCGCCAAAGCCCGCTACACCGATGTCATCACCGCACTGGACGCATTTTACCGATCTGCACCACCTCTCTACGATGACACCTCGCTGCTGGATGCCCTCTCGGCTCCTGCCCGCCTGCATCCAGATAGCCTCTACCGGCAATTGGAGAGTTTTCGCCAAACCACCGACGACCTTATCGGCGATATCCTGTGGGAGGTGTTGCTGGGGATGGACATCCTGCAGGAAGAGCAGGCACAGCGCGGCGGCGGTCCGGGGCCTGTCGAAGTTCTGGATTTTGCCGAATCAATCCCATCTCATGAAGAATACGAAGCCTTTTCTCACGATCGCAGCTGGATGGGAAATCTGGTGCTGCTGGCCAAATCCACCTACGTTTGGCTGGCGCAACTGAGCCACACCTATGGCCGCACCATCAGTGAATTAGACGAAATACCTGACCAGGAGCTGCAAGCCATCGCCAGCCGTGGTTTTAACGGCCTCTGGTTGATCGGTGTGTGGGAACGCAGCACAGCATCCGGCGAGATAAAACATCGCATGGGAAATCCCGACGCCATGGCCAGCGCCTACTCATTAAAAAACTACCATACCGCCCGGGCTCTGGGTGGCGATAGCGCTATGGAACGGCTCCAGAAACGAGCCTGGCGCTTTGGCATACGCATCGGCTGCGACATGGTTCCCAACCACATGGGCATCGATTCCGACTGGGTTGCCCAGCATCCCGACTGGTTTTTGCAATTGGATGAACCGCCCTACCCGGGATACAGCTTTCACAGTGAAAATCTTTCACAACATCCTCAGCTGGATGTGCGTATCGAAGACCATTATTACGATCGATCCGATGCGGCGGTGGTGTTTCGCCTGGTGCATCAGGCTGATGGCAAAGAGCGCTTTGTGTACCATGGAAACGATGGTACTTCCATCCCGTGGAATGACACGGCACAACTCAATTATCTCTTGCCCCAGGTGCGTGAAGGAGTTATCAGGCAGATCATCGACATCGCCAAACGCTACCCAATCATCCGATTTGATGCGGCTATGACCTTGGCCAAAAAGCATATTCAGCGGTTGTGGTTTCCCCAGCCGGGAAGCGGTGGGGCCATCCCGTCTCGGGCTCACCATGCCCTCAGCAATGCCCAGTTCCAAGCCGCAATTCCCGAAGAATTCTGGCGGGAAGTGGTAGATCGCGTGGCCCGGGAAGCACCGGACACCTTGCTTTTGGCCGAAGCTTTTTGGATGATGGAAGGGTATTTTGTCCGTACGTTGGGGATGCATCGGGTGTACAACAGCGCCTTTATGCACATGCTCAAGGACGAGGAAAATACCAAATATCGTCAATCCATCCGTAATATTCTGGCCTTTAATCCCCAAATTTTGCAACGCTTTGTGAATTTCATGAGTAACCCAGACGAAGAAACCGCCATTGCACAGTTTGGCGATGGAGACAAATATTTCGGTGTGTGCGTGATGATGGCCACCCTCCCGGGATTACCCATGTTTGCCCACGGCCAGATCGAAGGTTTTACCGAACGCTACGGCATGGAATTTGCCCGTCCATCCCGTTGGGAAATACCCAACAGCGGCCTGGTACATTGGCATGAAAAGATCATCTTTCCCCTTTTGGCCAAGCGCCATCTTTTTGCCCAGGTGGAGAATTTCCGCCTCTTCGATTTCGTCACTCCCGCCGGCTACACAAACGAAGATGTGTTTGCCTACAGCAACGAGGCCGATGGGCAACGGAGCCTGATTTTGTACCATAATCGTTTTGCCGAAACCAGCGGATTCGTGGCTTCAGGCAAACATCCGTATCGGGATGGCGATACTGTGGATTGGCGTCAGTTTTCCCTGGCCGAGGTATGGCATTTGCACCCGGAGCCAGAGTGGTTTACCATCTTCACCGACCTCGTAAGCGGCCTTACCTACGTTCGCCGCTCCCGGGATCTGCAGGAAAATGGTTTGTTTTTTCACCTCAAACCCTATGGCCACGCTGTGCTGTGGGATGTACAGGAATTATCAGATTCCGACGGCACCATGTCCCAGATTCATGATCATCTGGCAGGGGAAGGCACGGTGCACATTCACCAGACCCTGTTACGACTCCAGCGCAAGGAGATCATCGATCTCGTTCTTCATCTGCTGTCGCCCCTCATGCTTCGTCAGGTGGTATATGCTGCACGTCTGGATGCATCCCGCCCACTGTTTTCCGAAGAGTTATTCACCCGCTTTGCACCCATTACCAAAGAGATTGTCGACTATCTTCAGGGTGATGAAGACCCTGAAATACTCACCAAAACCATGTGCCGCACCATCACAAATATCGCCACAGCAGCGCCCCGCCATTTTTTGCCACAGCTCATTATCGCCGGCATCCTGCAACCGCTGGATGCGCTCTTTACCCGGCACTATGGCGTTACCTGGTTCGAAGCTCTTTTCTTGCATCAGGAGCTGCCATCCTTGTTGCAGGAAGTGCTGAAACAAAACACAGAAACTCCGCTGGAACATATCATTCCGGCAGCCATCAATCTGCTGGGATGGTTTGAGCACAGCCATCCTGAAACCATGGAAAAAATCCTTCAGATACCTGCCATCCAAACAGTGCTGGATGTACACGAATTCGATTCCGTACGGTGGTATAGTAGCGATGGGATGCAGGTATTTCACCGGCTTTTGCTGGCTGTCATCCCCTGCCTGGACATCCTTCACAGAGAGCTGTGCAAAGAGTTTGCCGAGAAACTGGAGATGGCAGATGCCATTGCTGAATTTCATTTTGATACGCTGAAAACCCTTTTGAAAGGAGATGCCAATGGCTGCTGAAACCATGAGCCAGGAAATCACCCGACAATATAGCCAGGTCTTTAATAAACATCACAAACCCAAGATTCTACTCTGCACCCCGGAGATCACGGAGCTACCGGAAGGTATGGGAAACGCCGCCAACCTGGTGGCTGCCAAAGGCGGTGGTATGGGAGACATATCGGCTGGACTGGTACGACACCTGAGCGACAGTAAGGAGTTTGAGCTGCATATCGTGTTACCCAAATATGACAGCAAAATAAAACACATGGCCGCCATTACTCGCAAGCAGATCGACCAGTTGGCGGTGATTCTCAGCGGCCGCGGCATACATCTGGTAAATGACAGTGCCTTTTCCTATCTCCAAAATCCCTACGAAGAAAACAGCCTCCACTCCCCCATCCGCCGCTCATTGGCCTTGCAGCGACAGGTGATAAACAATCTTCTGGATTATATCCAGCCCGATGTGGTACATTGCAATGACTGGATGACCGGGCTGATCCCCGCCGCCGCACGATCCAAGGGAATCAAATCCCTCTTTACCCTACACAATATCTTCACCGAAAAACAGACAATGATGGATATCGAATACAGCGGCATTCGGCCTCTGGACTTTGTGGAATGGCTCTATTTTACGGAGTTCCCGGGAAATATCAAAAAGGACTGGAAACAGCATTTCAGCACAAATCCCATTGATTTCACCGCCACCGGTATCATGGCGGCAGATTTTTTCAACACCGTGAGTCCCACTTTTTTGGATGAATTGGTAAACGATCATTTCCCCGATCTGGTACCTCGCAGCATCTACGACATGATCGTGCAAAAACATGCGCAAGGCCGTGCTTCAGGCATCCTGAATGCGCCAAACGACACCATAAATTCCAAAGTCATGAAGCACATTATAAACTTCAATAAACACAACATGATGCAGAAAAAGGCAGAAAACAAAGCGCGTTTCCAGTTGGAAATGGGGCTGCCACAATCCCCGGACACACCTCTCTTTTTCTGGCCAAATCGCCTGTACTATCAAAAAGGTCCCGATCTGCTGGTTAACAATCTGCCCTATTTTCTCAAGAAATACCCTCTACAGATAGCTGTGGTGGCAAACGGCGATCCCGCAATAGAAACGGCTCTGCAGGGATATGCTAAAAAGTATCCCGCCGTTGCCTATTGTTCCTTCGACGAATCCCTGAGCAACCTGGGGAAAGCGGCGGCAGACTTTATCCTGATGCCATCACGCTATGAGCCCTGCGGCCTGCCACAGATGGAAGTCACCCGTTTTGGCACTTTGCCAATTGTGCGAGAAACCGGCGGTCTGAAGGATACCGTTTTTCAGATGAATATCGCAAATAACAGCGGCAATGGCTTTACCTTCAGCATTGCAGACCGCGCCGGTCTGGAGTACGGCATCTCCTCTGCCATGGCTTTTTACGCCCTGCCCTTCGAAATAAAAAAACAGCATTTGCAACGGGTGATGAGCGACGGAAAACGACGCTACAACCTAAAAGCCACCGCCGAACAATACATGACGGTGTACGAAAAACTGATTCGGGAAAAGCGACAATAATTCGGGAGGAAACCTTGGAATTTATCCGTAGCAGTGGCATTTTATTGCATATCAGTTCGTTACCGGGACCCTTTGGTATCGGTAGTTTAGGCGCTGATGCACGGAGATTTATCGATTTCCTCGCCGATGCCGATCAGAAGATCTGGCAGATATGTCCCCTGGGGCCTACCGGCTACGGCGATTCTCCATACCAAACTTTTTCCGCCTTTGCCGGAAATCCCCTGTTCATCGACATCCCCACCTTGGTTGAGCACAAGCTGCTCACCAGCGACGACGTGGTTGACCCTCCCCCATTCCCGCGGGATGCGGTGGATTACGGCCCGGTGATTACCTGCAAAACCGCGCTGCTGCGCAAAGCCTTTATCCGGTTTCAGCCCGATGCCTCTTACTGGGATTTTTGTCAGGACAACAAATTTTGGCTGGATGATTTTTGTCTTTTTATGTCCTTGAAAGAATTTTTCGGTGGTATTCCATGGAATCAGTGGATGCCCAGTGCCAAAATGCGCATCCCTGAAGCTCTGGAACATTACCGCACTTCCCTGGCTGAGGATATCGCCTTTTATCGGTTTTGCCAATATATGTTTTTCCATCAATGGGATGCGCTGCACACCTATGCCAGCAACCATAGGGTGAAGATTATGGGAGATATGCCCATTTTTGTAGCCTTTGACAGCGCAGACGCCTGGGCACATCCGGAACTGTTTCTCTTTGATGAAGAGCGCAATCCCACCGTGGTAGCCGGTGTGCCACCGGATTTTTTCAGTGCTGCCGGACAGCTGTGGGGAAACCCCCTCTACAATTGGCAGGCTATGAAAGAAAATAATTACTCCTGGTGGCATCAACGTTTTGCATCCATCCTGCAACAGGTAGATATCATTCGGGTAGATCACTTTCGGGGATTTGCCGGCTATTGGGCTGTGCCGGCAGGGGAAACCACCGCACAAAAAGGCGCATGGCAAACCGCCTACGGCAAAGAACTCTTCACCTCTATCCGCCACACAATGGGAGAGCTACCCATCGTTGCCGAAGACCTGGGCATCATCACCCCAGACGTTGTTGAGCTTCGGGATCACTTCGGTTTTCCCGGCATGAAGATTTTGCAATTTGCCTTTGATAATGGGATGACAAATCCCTATTTACCCCATAATTACCCACGCAATTGTCTGGTGTACACCGGCACCCACGATAACGACACCACCGCCGGATGGTATGCATCCCTGGATGAAAACCAACGCCACACCCTACGCACCTACCTGCAATGCACAGATGCCGATATGCCCTGGGCCCTCATCAAAGCAGCTTGGCTCTCCCGGGCAGACATTGCCATCGCCCCCATGCAAGACTTCCTCGCCTTGGGAACCCCTGCCAGAATGAACACTCCCGGAGTAGCTTCCGGCAACTGGCAATGGCGCTTGGATGCCAATGCCCTCACCCACGAGTTGGCTCATAAAGTGCGAGACATCACCTGGCAGGCAAAACGCTGACTTATTTTATCTCGTAAAAATAGCCATTCCGTGACGCCACATACAGACAATCGCCCCACACCGTCGGCGTGGCCTCTATAGAAAGTCCCCGCAGTACATGAGCTCTGCGCTCCACCTTTATGGTGTCGCCATAAGTAATCTTGAAAAAGTACAACCCGTTGTAGGTGGGCACCACCAATTGATTGGCATTGGTAAAAATCGGTGTGGCGATGGACGAAGTAAGGGAAATGGTAGCAACCAGCTGTGGCGTAGGTAGTTGTGTCTTCCCATCGTAGCCGATTTCGGTGCCACCGGATAGCCGATTCTGGTAGCCCACATAGAGATTTCCATCCATGGCTATCACGGCGAAAAGCGGCGGTTGCTCCTCTGTGATGTATTCGTCATTTATCGCACAGGAACCGATAATTCCTCCATCCCAACTGACGAAGGTGGTGTCTTTCACCGGCAGATACCATAAGATGCTCTGGTCTGCAGACTTGATTGGGTCCAGTTTTATCAGACCCCCGCGGCCTTTAATGTACTGCTTTTCTACGGTTTGCAGCACATGATTATCGCGATTTACCACCGGTGTACCATCCATGTCGGCACCGATATTCAGATCGTAACAAATCTTCCGGCTCTCTTTATGGATGCCATAAACGTGGCCCGCGCCGGTGGTTACCATTATTAAATCACCGCATAGGCTGGGAGATGCTTCGGCCACCAGATTGCCACCATGAATTTTCATATCCCTTCGGGCATAGAGGGTAAGGGTGGTATCGATGCGAGGGGTCTGCCATTGACCATCGGTAACCGTGTCGAAAGGATCTTTGGGCAAAAAGTAACCGATGGAATTTTCCCCCACATTAAAGATGGCATTATCCAAAACCAAGGGGCTGGCGTCGTTATCCCGACTGTAAGAGTGTGACTTTGTAATATTCAGTCGCCACAGTTCTTCTGCTGTATCAAAATCTATAGCTCGCATGCTGTAGATGCGGTCTTCAAACAATGATTTTCCCAAGCCCAACCGGCTTCCCTGCAGCACTACCAGCATATCCAACGAGTCACCACTGCTGTATTGATACACCGTGCCGCATCCTTTCTGGATATCATCCAGCTGATGCATCCACACTACTTTAAGGCTATCGGCAGAGATACAGCGCAGGTGGTGATCGTAGCAGCTCTGGATGATGAAGATGTCGCCGCCATCCCGCACCAGAAGGGGCTGTCCAGTCCATCCGGCACCATACCAGGTTTTGGTTTGTTTGCGCACAGTGGTTTTCCCACCACCGATGTACAATTTACGATTTACTGTGAATTGAGTGATTTCTCCACGGCCATAAAATCGGCGGGGCCCACCACCCAAAAAGGATGCCAGAAGAATCTCCCGCTGAGGCGGTTGGGAAATGATAATTTCGATAGTATCAGGGATAACAGAGGTGATTTCTACAGTATCTGCCACCGCAAGGGTATCGGGAACAATAGAGCTGATATCTGTGGTGTCCGGCATAATAGGGAGCGGCTCTGAGACTGGTTCCACAGACCTTTGCTGCAGACTGCATCCAGCGAAAACCAAAGTGAAAATAAGAGGGAAAAGGTAGTTTTTCATAGCATCCTCATAAAAAGAAGACCCGTCGGAGGATGGATCTAAAAATAGTACTGGTTTTTAAAGATGTTCAACCCGGGGTGTGGAATCTTTGGCGTTGGAAGCTTTGCCCTTACCGGCAGCTTTCAGCTTGGCATTGTCATGCTTCAACTTTTTGTTTTCCAGCTGTAATGCCTTAATCTGACGCTGAAGTGAATCTATTTTTCCTTTTTGTGAGCTCATGCTGTTCAGCTCGCTTCTGGTTTTTGCCAGACGACTTTTCAGGTTTTCAATCTCTGCCCGCTGCTTGACGTTACGATCGCGCATGCCGGTAGTTGCATCCAACTCAGCCTGAAGTTTTTTAATTTCCTTTTGCTTTGCCTGAAGGGCACTACGCAACCCCTTCTTATCGGCATTGAGTGCATTGATTTCATTTTCGAGTTTGACATTTTCCGCCGTAAGCCGTTGGTACTCCTGCTGATAATTGATCTTATTCTTGTTACCAACCCGCTCCATTTTCTTCACGTTCTGTGCCTGTAACGTAAACATTACAGCAATGGTAATACAAATCATGATTCTTTTTTTCATTGTTCCCCCTTGTGATTTTCTTATTTGTATATTTCCTCACAGTCACCAAATATCGTCAAATGATTTATTGGTTTACAAAACGCACAGGCCTGTTTGTAGCCCCCTTTTTTTGCTGGATGCAGCACAGCCGAGCCCATATAAGCTGTCAGGTCTGAATTTCTGCATCCATGCCCACTCGCTTCTCGGCAATTCTCACGGAACCAAAAAGCATGGTAAAAACAGGAATATACAAAAAATCCTGCATGCTAAAATATGCGGTAACAGGTGACAGCACCAGCATCCAGCGCAGTGGTAATGCAATTTTCCTGCCATCGATGGTATCTGCTTTCACATAAAGACTTGACGGTAATTCCTGCTCAGAAAATCTGCCCCTGTCGCGATGAATGAATAGTATCAATTCTCACTGCTCATTTCGTTGGAGATGTGCATCCTGTTGTAATAAATGGTCATAGGGTAACTATTTAATACACGGATAAATAAAATAGAAGGATAGAAAGTAAATGCCAATACGTAAAGTAAGAAACATCGGAATCAGCGCTCATATCGATTCCGGCAAGACAACGTTGACCGAGCGCATCTTGTATTATTGTAATAAAATTTATCGCATCGGTGAAGTGCGAGGAAAAGACGGTATAGGCGCTACCATGGACTCGATGGAGCTGGAAAAAGAGCGGGGAATCACCATCTCTTCTGCAGCTACCAATGTGCAATGGAAAGATCATCGCATCAATATAATCGACACTCCGGGACACGTGGATTTTACCATGGAAGTGGAAAATGCTCTCCGCGTGCTGGACGGCGCTGTTCTGGTGCTCTGCTCGGTGGGTGGTGTTCAGTCACAATCCATCACGGTAAACCGTCAGTTAAATCGCTATAAAGTTCCTCATATTGCGTTTGTAAACAAGATGGATCGATCTGGTGCAGATGCATTGAAGGTACGCGATCAATTGGAAAAAAAACTTGGGCACAATGCTGTAATGATGCAGCTTCCTATTGGATACGGAGAAAATTTTGAAGGGATTATCGATTTAATAACCATGAAGGCTCGTTTTTTTGAGGGGGAAAATGGCGAAGACGTCCGAGAAACAGATATTCCTGAGCAATATCTCGAAGAGGCCACTTTATATCGTGAGCACATGTTAGATGCGGCCACCATGTTCAGCGATTCTTTAGCCGAAGCGGTACTGGAAGAGACAGAGACTGACGAGCTGATCTATCGGGCAATACGACGGGGTACTTTGCGGCGCAAAATGCTTCCGGTATTTTTGGGATCTGCCTACAAAAATAAAGGTGTTCAGATGCTTCTGGATGCGGTTGTGCAATTTCTGCCCAGTCCGAACGAATGCCAAAACACCGCCATTGATCTGGATAACGAGAATGAAGAGGTTTTCTTGTATCCCGAACCAGAATTGCCGGCAGTTGCCTTTGTTTTCAAACTGGAGAATCAGCAATATGGTCAGCTCACCTACCTGCGGATCTATCAGGGGACCATACGCAAGGGTGATGACATGGTAAACACCCGAACGGGCAAACGCTTCAAAGTAGGACGTCTTGCCAAGATGCATGCGAAGCAGATGGAAGAGCTGGATGTAGCCTATGGTGGCACCATCGTCGCCATGTTTGGCATCGATTGCGCCTTGGGAGACACCTTTACCAGTACCGGAATACGCTATTCATTGCGGGCTTCGCACATTCCCGAACCTATCATCTCCCTGGCCATCAAAGCAAAGGATAACAAGAGTGAGGAAGCTCTGAGCAAAGCTCTGGGCCGCTTTGTAAAAGAAGATCCCACCTTCAAAAGTTATGTGGACGAAGAAACCGAAGATACCATTATCTCCGGGATGGGGGAACTTCACCTGAATGTGTATGTTGAGCGGATGCGCCGTGAATATGGTGCCGAGATAGAAATCGGTGCCCCAAAGGTTTCCTATCGTGAAACCATCACAAAAGCAGTGCCCTTCAATTACACTCATAAAAAACAAACCGGTGGTAAAGGGCAATATGCCCGGGTTGCCGGCATCTTATCTCACTCGGGAAATGATGATAATATCTTTAAAGATATGACCAAAGGCGGAGTAATTCCTTCCAATTATATGCCGGGATGCGAGAAAGGATTCAACTTAAGCCTTACCAAAGGCCTCCTTTTGGGCTACCCCGTGGTGGGAGTGAAGCTCATCATTGACGATGGTAATTTCCATCCGGTGGATTCCTCTCAATTAGCCTTTCAAACCGCTGTAAGAGCTGCCTTCCGTGAATCTTTCCACAAGGCAAAACCCCAGATTCTGGAGCCGGTGATGAAAGTATCGGTGGAAACACCCTCAGAGTTTCGTGGCAATGTTATGGCTATTATCAACCAACGCCGCGGACTGGTGCTGGACACAACCATTGATGATCTCTTTACCCGCATCGATACCGATGTCCCACTGAACGAAACCTTTGGCTTTGCCACCACCCTTCGTTCTGCCACCCAGGGTAAAGCGGAATTTACCATGGAATTCAACAAGTATCGCCCTGTACCCAAAAGCATCGAAGAACGATTGCTGAAAGAAGCACAGGAAAAGAAATAAGTGTCTATCATATCAACAGGCCGACTTGGTTTCAAATCGGCCTGTTTCTGTTCTTCGAGCAATATTCAAATAACCAATACCATGTCGAGCTTGTTTAACAGAGTTACCCGGCCTGTGTGATGCCGAAAACTCTTAATTGGTTAGGGACAAAATCTCAAGCTCACAGTTTCCGCTTTAAATTATACAATTTCCAGCTTAGCATAACGAGCCATAAGCTTTTTTGACTCTTTACCGAATTTAACTATTACGGTTGTATTTTCTCCTGAACCTTTAACATTTTTGATTATGCCAACACCAAAAGTTTTATGTTTTACACTCTGGCCAACCTCAAACTGATATTGCACCTTTTTTGTCGGTTCAATCTTTTCTTGTATAATCTCTTTAGGTTCTGGAACTTCGATTATTGGTTCTGCTGATTGTTCCTCTACTGCAACAATTTTCGTGTTTTCTTCAATTTCTGATTCTGTTACTTTCTCATTAACACCAAAAAATTCTGCCAAATCCTGTAAGCTTTTATTCTCAAAATCTTCTTTATCCAAACCAAGTTCAGCCAGAACTGTATCAAAATCTTCATCCACAATTTTTATCTCTTCATAAGTTAATTCGTAGAGTTTATAAACCATTAAATCTATTTGATTTTCAAGATGTGTCGTATTCCCCTCTTGCAGAGGGGTGGCAGACGAAGTCTGACGGGGTGTTTCCTTCCTTTGCAGGATTTGATCAACAAGAATTTCAAATGGCTTTTGGTTTTCTGGAGTGATTTTTGGAAGTGGAATCTTCTCAATATAAATATTGAAATGCCTCAATCCTTTTTTCCCTAATTGAGATGATACATTTCTAAAATACCAGTTCATTAGATTTGAACTCAAAACTGATAATACATATTTGTTTGATTTAATTGTGTTAATAAAATAACAAGTATTATTTATAAAAAAATTATTAGAATCTAAGACAAATGTAAGCTTTTCAGCAATATCAGGATACACTATCTTCTCTTTCTCAAATTCTTCATAATAAGCACAATTTCTTAAATTATAGGGTGTGTCTCCTTTATCATATCGAACTGAAATTTTATCCCAATATTTATCAAGATGTTCTTTTATTGCAGGATAATCTTCAATGTTGATTCGTGGAATATTTTCTTTCTTATTATTTTTAAACACCCCGTCACTTCGTGCCACCCCTCTAAAAGAGGGGAATTTGTGGTATCCATTATGAGTAGCAATCAACCACAAATCAGCAAATTCAGCTTTATAACGTTTAATATCTCTTCCGCGTAAAATCGGTTTGATAATTTCAGCAGATTTTGGGTCTTTTGCAATCAGCTCATCTTTTTTTTCACCGGAAATAATAAACGCTTCATTGAAACCTGTTTTAATCCCATAATTTATTGAAATATCCCAATCTTTGAGCGGAGTTCCGATTTTTTCAATTTTTTGTTTGATAGCAAATTCTTCTTTGGTGGAGATAATCCAGCTTTCTTCGGAGATGTTGGAAAGTTCAATTCCGTTTTGTTTTAGATATTTTGCAATATCGGTTTCTCGAGTAAAACCTTTGCGAATTGTGCAGGCAGAACACCCCGTCACTTCGTGCCACCCCTCTGCAAGAGGGGAATTTTTTGAGTTCTCAGCTTCGCTGCCACCTCTCTGTAGAGGGGGATTTTTAAAAATGAGAATATTAGTGTCAACAGTCGCAGATTCAAAAACTCTATAACCACCAAAATCAATAAGTTGGATCGGTTGAGTATTTTCAGCAAAATACTTTCTCAGTTTTTCTCCATAATTTGCCCGCATCCATTTATTGGAAGTAATGAAAGCAAGAATCCCGTTTTCTTTTAACAGCATATTTCCTTTTTCATAAAACAGTTCGTAAATATCACCTGTTTTGGCGAAAGATTCAAACTTTTGAGCTTCATAATCTTTTTGAATTTGTTGTCCGCTAAATTTTTGTAATTGAATATACGGTGGATTACCAATTACAATATCGAAACCACCAGTGATCATAAACATATATTCCGGGTCAAACCAATCGGCAGCATGATTTATATTATACGGTTCCCAAGCTGCAATTTTATTGGTAATTTCATGTTTAAAACCGTAATTCTCTAATTCATCAGCAAGTTCCAATCTTAATTTTTTATCTTTGATTTTAATGCGATTTTTTTCTCTTCTGCTGTTAGCATTGAAATATTCAAGTCGATTATGTTTTAACTCATTTTCTTTTTGCTTAAGTTCGTTTTCAAGCCAGTCCGATTGACTGGTTTTGGGTCTTTCAATTCCTATAAGAGTATTTGCTGCTACAAATTTTGTTTCCAGGTTAGGCAGAGGTAAAATGCCAAAATTGTCTTCATTATTCCAATCTACTTTTTCTTCTGCAATCAGAGAGATAAAGAAACGAAGTTTGGTCAGTTGAATGGCAATGGTTTGTATATCAACCCCATAAATACTATTCCAGATAAGACCAAGTTTACGAGAAAAATTATCAGTATTAATTTCAATGTAAGGTTTCATTTCTTCAGGAATGGTTTTGATTAATTTCTTTTTCCAGATTTTATTCTCAGGGTCAATGCGTTTCAAAACATAAACCATTTTCAGCAGAATCCCCATTGGAAAAGCGCCGCTTCCGCAAGCAGGATCGAGCATCTTAAGTTTAAAAACAGCATCAATAATTGTTTCAACTTCTTGTTCACTGAAAGGATGAGATTTTTCCGTGTAAGCAAAAGTATCTCGTAAAAGCTCATCAAGAGAATCCATATCTTTTAGGGTTTCATCATTATCTTTTAGATATTGCGAAAGGTAAGCGATGAGAGATTCATCAACCATATAATCTACAATTTCGCGTGGAGTATAATAGGAACCTGTGGATTTACGAGCGGTTGCTTTTGTTTCGGGATTGTAGGAAGCGAGCAGGTTTTCCAGGGTTTGTCCCAAAAGTTCGGGATCGAGAGCAATTTCCTGTTCTATCGGAGTATTCTCATCAATGGTAAATTTATATTCATTAAAGATGTCGAAAAGTCCTTTTACAGCAACTCTGTTTTTTTTCTTATCATTGTATAAGCTACTGAAATCAAGAGTATCGGTTTGGAAGAAAAGAGAATCGGGGAAAATTAATTTATCTCTATTATTCTTATTATTTGTGAAGCAATCTACATAAACTCTTTTATTCTTAGTTTTAGTTTCGTCTTCATAATCCAAACAATCAAACAGCCCTCCATTAAGAAACGGAACTTTCTTAAAAAAATCTAAAAAATTATCAGGATTTTTCAAATAATC
>JAGGWK010000079.1 GCA_021157525.1 Candidatus Cloacimonadota bacterium
GAATCAGGTTTTTTCATGTATGTCGCTCTTCCTTTAAATTTATGCGCCCGTTGAGCGTAGCTCAAGGGGAGTAGATTACCTCTGTAAGATACGTCCAGTCTTCGATCCAAGTTACCGGAACTACGCCCTGGCATGCAGAGAGACGATTTCTCTTCTCGTCCCAGCGCTACTCTCCATTTCTTCTTTAGGTACGAAATGGAGCCGCACAAGTCCGCGCTGGGACGTTTTATCCGATCACACGCGGAGCGTTGCGACCAGAGGGGAAAACCCGTCATTCTGAGGTTTCTTACACGTTGCTCTTTTGACGAAGAATCAGGTTTTTTCATGTATGTCGCTCTTCCTTTAAATTTATGCGCCCGTTGAGCGTAGCTCAAGGGGAGTAGATTACCTCTGTAAGATTCCTCAGGGAGACGGTCATTTCCATGTCGCTATGCACCGGAAAACCCCCTTTTATTCCCCCTTACAAGGGGGACAGATTCATGCTCCGGCAACACCTGGCAGGTTAGTAAAAACCTGCCAGGAGGCCGGTTGCCATTATTTCAACAATAGCATTTTCTTCGAAATGTCCGAATCATGTGTCTTCAGTTTGTAAAAATACACTCCTGAAGCAACTTGTTTTCCTGCGTTATCCTGTCCATCCCAATTCACGATATGAGATCCCGGGATAATCCTTCGGTTTATCAGTGTTTTTACCAACTGACCCTTTGTGTTGTAAACAGACAGGTTAACCTTGCCTTCAAAGGGAACAGAGAACGATATTCGGGTAGATGGGTTGAAGGGATTGGGGTAGTTGGAATGCAGAATTGTCTGGGAAATTTCCGGTACGATTTCCTGGTCGTCATCAGCAAACAAACGAAGTATCGTATGTTCCTGTTCTCCTAATCTGATGTTTCGTTTTTCAAAATCTCCAGTTTCTACGTTCAAGACGCGGTATCCTTCGGCTTTCTGATATCCTCTTCCGCTACCGTAGGAAAATTGGAAGGTAAGTTCTCCACCGCGATTAACCGCATCGGTATAGGCCAATATCTGTAGTGGAAATTCCTCTACTACAGCAGCACCCACGCATACGTCGTTTTCAAAAACACCGATTTCTGCGATACTGGTTCCACCTTCGATAGTATCAATTATCACCGATTCATAATCCGGCTGCTCTTCGTAAACAAAGGTCTGGGGAGTTTGAACTGAAAATTCTGAACCTAATTCTCCGGAAACATTCCATGCAAAGTCCAGAATGTCTTCATATACACGAACAACATACCCTTTGCCATAGTGTAATGGACGAATGGGATAATAACTCGGTACGGAATTTCCTCGTATGGTATTCATGTTTATCCATTCCCAGTCTTCGGCTTTTATGGATTGGATGTTATCCCACTCTTCACCAAATGCATCATCAATGTCTTGGGAATCCTGAATCCAATAGCCTATCCAGTTATCCTGCCCTGCCAGAAGATCAATTGCAGTTGTCTCATCCAGTAATGTGCCGGGAACATCAAGAATCCTGTAATTATAGTCGTGCTGTAGATCAGGTTGAACCTGAATCTTAAAGCAGCGTGTACTTTGTAAATCGTAACCGGTTGAAGGAAACCATGATGCATTATAGCATAGTCTTCCATATCCTTGAGAGGTACCAATTGGTCCTGTATTGAGAACGTCAATGTATGTTATGTTTTCAGGAAAACCAGGTAGTTCTTCAAAAACAGGTATCGCATCTACTGTGCCGTTTCCGGTTCTGTCCAAAATGGGGAATGATTCCCAGTTCCAACCGTTAAAGAGGGGTTTCACCTTCCAGAAGAGTTCCGGAGGCTCCATATAATGAACGTTTGAATTTGACGTAACTTCATCAAAGATGGTTACATCTTCGTAGAGAATACACGTAATCATTACCGTGATAGTAATTACAATGATTCTTCGCATTATAACCTCCCATCTGGTAAGGATATACATAATACACATTGCTGTTTTTTTCAGCAAGATACTTCATGCGATGTTAACGTTTTATACTCAATTTACGAACATTATTGCTAACAAGCTGTGCTCAAATCTACTACACAACCTTTGGTTTTCGATAGTTATTATTCAGGTTTATCCCTCTTTGATTCAAATGCCTTATATTTTATTAACATCAGACATTTCCCTCTCAAAAACTATTTATGCAAAAATACTGTCATGATTTTGGTCAAGCTAAAAAAACATGGAGCTTATTATGTAGGTAAAAAAGAATACCTGAGTGCATAATAATATGTAAACAAAAAGGAATGACTGTTCGATGAATGTTCACCGAAGCTGAAAATTTGGTGAGATAAACCAATACATTCCCCTTTTTAAAGGGGGATAAACTTTGCGCCTTAGCACTCTTTGCGGTGAAAAATAGATGAAACTACCTGGTTGAGAAGAAATCCCTGTCGATGGTATTTGAAACTGTTACAAAATGGTAGTTGAAATTGGTACAGCAAAAACCAGAATAACCAAAACGGCTCCAGAGCTTTCGCGCCGGAGCCGTGGTAAAGATTTTTTGAGGTTTTTTTACCGTTCCCGGTATCGGCTGATGCCCCGTTCCGCCGTATCGATGAAATCCAGGAAAACCTGCTGCTCGGCAGTGAGAGACGGCACAGCGTGAGCTGCTACTTTGGCCTGGCTCACATTCATCCCGCTTGCATAAAAAAGCTTATACATCTCTTTGATGGCGGCAATTTGTTCACGGCTAAATCCTTTGCGCTGCAAGCCAACGGAGTTTAGCCCACTTATAATGTAGGGGAAACCTTCTCCCCGAGTGTAAGGTGGCACGTCTTTTTTCACACCGGATTTCCCTCCGATAAAGGCATAGACACCGATTTTCACAAATTGATGAATTGCTGTCATCCCACCCAGAGTAACGAAATCCTGGATGTGAATATGCCCGGCCAGGGTCGTTGCATTGGCAATGATCACGCCGTTCCCGATGTGACAATTGTGAGCAATATGGCAATAGGCCATAAAGAGGCCATTATCGCCGATGGTAGTATCTTCGTCCATGGTGGCCGAAACATTCACCGTGCAAAATTCCCGGAAGGTGTTGTTCTCACCAATGATGAGCCGGGTTGGTTCGCCGGTATATTTCAGGTCTTGGGGTTGGGTACCGATCACGGCACTGTTCAAGAAATGGTTATTTTTGCCAATGGTGGTATGGCCTTGGATGAGTACATTGCTATCCAGCCTGCAACCGTCTCCCAATGTTACATAGGGACCAAGGATACAGAAAGGCCCAATGTTCACATCAGCACCGATCTTTGCAGCCGGATCTATGATAGCGGTAGGATGAATCTGCGTCATGCTATCCTCTATTTTTTCATCACTTTTGCCATGAAGTCTGCTTCGCATACTTTTACGCCGTTTACATAGGCATCGCCGTGCATTTTTGCCAGGCTTCGTTTCATGTTTATCACAGACAATTCAAAGAGTAGGGTATCGCCGGGGCCCACAGGTTTGCGGAATTTCACATTGTCAATCGATGCAAAATAGGCCACATATTCTTCGGGGTTGTCATAGCTATTCAGCAGCATGATGCCGCCGGTTTGGGCCATGGCCTCCACTATAAGCACGCCGGGCATTACAGGATGTCCGGGAAAATGGCCCTGGAAGAAGGGTTCGTTGATAGTTACGTTTTTTATCCCGGTGATAGATTCGCCGGCATTAAAATCTACAATTTTATCCACCAGCAGGAAAGGATAGCTATGAGGCAATATCTTTTTGATCGCATTGATATCGAAGACCACTTCTTTGGTGCGTTTTTTTTGATATATCTTTTGCAGCTGCTGTGTTTTGTGGATTTTGCGCAACTTTTTCACCAGCTCCACATTGGTTTTGTGGCCGGAGCGTGCAGCCAGAATATGACCCTTTATGGGCACGCCCAAAAGGGCGATGTCGCCGATGAGATCCACTACTTTGTGGCGTACAAATTCGTTGTAAAACCGTAGCGGTGTATTATTCAGCAAGCCATTTTCAGCCACATGGATATCTTGGTCAAAGTGGAATATCTTCTTCAGTTGATCTATTTTTTCTGGTTTCGTTTCAGGATTTGCCACCACTAGAGCATTATCCAGTGCGCCACCTTTTATCAATCCCGCTTCCTTGAGCATGAGGATTTCCTCTAAAAAGCAGAAGGTTCGGGCTGGTGCGAAATCTTTTTCAAAAACCTTCATGGAAGGTAAAAAGGTATATTGTGTTCCCAATGCCGGATGCTGATAATCTACCATAAAGGTTACTTTCAAGTCATCGGATGGAACGATAACGATGTCCACATTATCCGGTAGGTTATACAGGGTAATGGGTTTATCAAATTCAAAATACTCCCGCTCGGCATCCTGCTCTTTGTATCCGGCAGAGTGCAATAATTTCATATATTCTATGGCACTGCCATCGGCTACCGGTACTTCCGGCCCATCTATTTCAATGCGCATATTGTCAAGATTCAGCCCCTTGATGGCGGCCAATACGTGCTCGATGGTTCCTACCGTTGCATCCTTTATCCCGATGGTGGTTCCCCGGGAAATGTCCACCACATGATCGATATCTGCCGGGATTTCGGGATTTCCATCCATATCTACCCGCACAAACAAAATCCCTTCATCCGCTTCTGCCGGCTTAAAGGTGATGGTGCTCACTCGTCCGGAATGAAGCCCTACTCCTCGAAATGAAACTTCTCGTTCAATAGTGTGTTTATATTCTGTCATTCTCGTTCCTCGTGCTGCTTTTGCAGCTCCTTCACCGTTTTCAATAATTCCGGTACTTTCCGCTGAGCCACCAGCATGCGCTTGTAAGCAGTGGCATCGGTCGCCGGCGTGCCAAAATATCTGGCTCCTTTGGGGACGGTATTTGTAATCCCCGATTGAGCGCCGATACGAGCTCCATCCTCTATCTTCAGATGCCCGGCAACCCCCACCTGGCCGGCGATGTAAACTACATTACCCACCGTGGTGCTGCCCGCCAGACCTACCTGCGCACACAAAATACTGTGCTCACCAATCTCACAGTTGTGCCCCACCTGTACCAGATTATCTATTTTCGTGCCTTTGCCGATAATGGTTGAGCCCAAGGTCGAGCGGTCTATGGTGCTGTTTGCCCCCACTTCCACATCGTCCTGCAATATAACATTACCCACCTGAGGTACCTTCTTCTGTTCTCCCTCAAAATACAGATAACCAAATCCGTCGGCACCGATCACGCTGCCGCTGTGCAGGATCACACGGTTTTCCAGGATGCAGTCTTCATACACCGTTACACCGGGATGCAGTCGACAATTTTGCCCGATCTGAACATTATCTCCCAGCACGCAGTTGGCCATGATCACGCTGCCATCTCCCACCGTTACATTCTCTCCCAAAACCACATTGGCATCCAGCCGCACATTTTTGCCGATGGTTGCCGAAGGAGGCACAACAGCGCTTTTATGCACTGAGCTTTTTGCTTTGGGAGCGGTGAGTTCCAGCCAGGTTTTTACCACCATCATAAATTTAAGATACGGGTGTTGGATGCGGATAAGGTTTGCCTCAGGCATGATATTGATATCAAAATTCTGAGGCACAAAAATCAAACCGGCGGGGCACTGCTTGAGTGCATCCAGATATTTTGGCTGCTCATACACACAGATGGACCGTTTGTTAGCGCTCACCAGCTCACTCACGTTATCCAGTTTGCAGGATTTCCGCAGGATCAGCTGGCCATCCAGTCTGGATGCAATCTGCTGAGGTGTGAGGGCCAGGGGAAAGCGTTTCATTATTTTCCGGATGTGCCGGTACTGGTATCGTCGCCATCGCCGATGGTTTTGGTCATCTCTTCCAATACTTCATCTGTGATGTCGATATTTGGCTTGGCATATACAATGGCAGCGGAAGCGGCATCCAGAACGATGGTGTAGTTATTTTCTATGGATACTTTGTTAATGGCCTGCTGCAGCTTATTCAGGATGGGAGTGATAAGCTCTGTCTGTTTTTGATAGTACTCACCCTGTTCGCCAAAGACTTCTTGTACCCGTGCTTTGTAGGCATCGGTTTTCTGCTGAATCTTATCTTGGGCTTCAATCTTGGCAGCTTCCAGAAGCATCATCTTCTTGCTGTCATAATCGTCTTTCAGTTGTTGAATTTCCTGCTCAAGGCCGTGCAGTTCCTGCTCCCATTTTTCCCGCTCTGCCTGCAATGCGGGATTGATATCCTGGGTTTTTAAGTACATGATTTTATCAGAGTCGATATAGGCAATGTTCATGGTTTCGGCAACCAGAGCAGTTGACATAAGGCCGATTACAGCCAGAATCATTAATACTTTTTTCACATTATCCTCCATATTCTCGTATTCATTTCGCAAATAATATCCTTTTCTATTTTCGCAGGGTAAACGTCAACTGAAAAAAGTAGTGGCGTACCGATAAAAAAAACGGAGAAGACAGGCCGTTTGCATCCTGCAAACAGGGGATGAGAGACAAGAAAGCGGGGCATGGCAAGGCACACCCCGTTTTTGTATAGCCACGTTGATTATTTTACCAGATCCATTCCGTGCTTGATGGCTTTCAGATTCATCTCCAGCAACTGGGGGTTTTTCTTCAGTAAAAAGGCGGAAAGGTCTTTTTCCAGGGTTTCATAGCTCACCATCTTGGTATGGCCAATAATCATGCCGATGGCGATCATATTGAGCACTTTTTCGTTACCAATTTCTTTGGCGATGGTATTCATAGGAGCATAATACTCGGTGATATCTTTACGTCCTAATTTATTAGGACACATATCTGTGTTGGCTATCATCAGTCCTCCAGCCTTTACCTCGGGACCAAATTTATCCAGGGATGGCTGATTGAGAGCTACCAGCACGTTGGGAAAGGAAACGATAGGTGAGGCAATCTCAGCATCGGAAACCACTACCGAAACGTTTGCCGTTCCACCACGCATTTCCGGGCCATAGGATGGTAACCACGATACAAATTTCCCTTCTGCCATGGCAGCTTTAGCGATGAATTTACCAATGGTGAGTGCGCCTTGACCACCAAATCCTGAGCACAAAATATCATGTCTCATGATTATTCCTCCCCTTTGTCACGGAATTTTTGTGCCTTAAAGAATGGCAACATATTTTCCCGTGCCCAGTCACGTGCTTTCATGGGATCCATGCCCCAGTTTGTTGGGCAGGTAGATACAAATTCCACAAAGGTAAAACCACGTTCTTCCTTGTTATAGAGCAGTGCTTTTTTCACAGCCCGTTTCGCCTTTATGATTTCGGCAGGAGAAAGCAGAGAGACTCGTTCGATGTAAAATGGTGCTACCAGAGAATCCAGCAATTCACATACACGGATGGGGTAGCCAATATCATCTACATCACGGCCATAGGGCGACGTAGTGGTTTTCATCCCGGGAAGAGAGGTGGGGGCCATCTGGCCTCCGGTCATCCCGTAGATGGCGTTGTTAACGAAAAACACGGTGATATGTTCGCCGCGGTTTGCAGCGTGTATGATCTCGGCAGTACCGATGGCTGCCAGGTCACCATCACCCTGATAGGTAAACACGTGCATATCGGGGCGTGCACGTTTCATCCCGGTGGCAACTGCGGGAGCGCGGCCATGAGCTGCTTCCTGCATGTCACAATCAAAAAATTTATACGCAAACACCGAGCATCCCACAGGTGCTACACCCATGGTCTCGTTGCGTATATCAAGTTCATCCATTACTTCGGCGATAAGACGATGGGCAACCCCATGCAGACATCCCGGGCAGTAGGTGAACTGCAGATCAGTTAAGGATTTTGGTCTTGTTGCTACTACTTGCATGTTTCCTCCTACAAATACTTTTCGATCTCTGCTTTTACATCTTCGGGTGTAAAGACCAGACCGCCGACTTTGCCCATAAATTCCACGGGAACTTTGCCATTGATCGCCAGTTTCACATCTTCTACCATCTGGCCCAGATTCAATTCAAAGGTGACTACCCGTTTTACCTTGGGGCCTACCCCGGCAGCTACTTGCTGATAGGGGAAGGGCCATACGGAGATAGGACGAACCATCCCGACATTTTTACCCTCTTCTTTCAGCTGATCGATAGCCGATTTTACGATGCGTGAGGCTGTACCATAGGCACAACACAGAAGCTCATTGTCGTCATTGACATTGTAATTTTCCCACCGGCACTCATTTTCACGGATGAGATCGTATTTTTCACCTAAACGCAGTACGTGTTTTTCCAGTTCCTTGGGGTCGATTTCCAATGAATTGATCTCATGATGATGATGATTTGGTTCATCTTCGTTTGGACGGCAGCACCAATCCCAATGTTGTTTTTCTTTCTCCAGAATTTCTTCCGGTGTAAGAGCATCTTTAAATTCCACCGGCTCCATCATCTGGCCCAGCAATCCATCGGCCAAAATCATTACCGGGTTACGATATTTATCCGCCAGGTCAAAGGCCAGAGAAGCCATGTCGGCAAATTCCTGAACCGAATTGGGAGCAAGGCAGATCACATAATAATCACCATGACCGCCACCACGGGTTGCCTGGAAATAATCGCCCTGAGCAGGCTGAATATCACCCAATCCCGGGCCGCCACGGGCCACATTTACGATAACCGCAGGAAGCTGTGCCCCTGCAATATAGGAAATCCCTTCCTGCTTCAGCGAGATTCCTGGTGAAGACGACGAGGTCATTACCCTGCGGCCACAACCTGCAGCGCCATACACCATGTTTATGGCAGCAACTTCACTCTCTGCCTGCACAAATACGCCATCGGCTTTTGGCATCATCTTTGCCATGTACTCGATTAACTCGCTTTGAGGCGTAATGGGATACGCAAAATAAAGCCGGCAGCCTGCACGAATCGCAGCTTCTGCAATAGCTTCATTGCCTTTCATCAATACTTTCTTGCCCATACAAATCCTCCATCTATTTTTCTATTGTAATCGCAACGTCAGGACACGTGTTATAGCACATCATACAGGCGATGCATGCATCTTGGTCAAAACACTCGGCATAGTGATAGCCTTTACTGTTGATGTTTTCCGAAAATCGGATAATTTTCTTTGGGCATGCTGCAATGCAGAGTCCGCACCCCTTACAGTACTTCGGGTCAACTGTCATTCTAGGCATAATCTACTCCTTCATTTTTATTCTAACTTTTTTTAAAAAAACCGGTGCCACTCTATTTTGTCAACCACAAACTCACGACACTTTGGGTGCCGATTGGTTTTTGCCCTGTGCCATGTCGCTTTCCCAGCCGTAATCTCTTACATGACATAGTGTAGCGGTTTTTCTGCCGCACCTTAATCTAGGATGCAGCTGCGGTAAAAATAGTTCGCCCTTCCACTCCCCCATTTGTTGTTGTTTTGGTAGGATGCCAGACGCCATGGCCGACAAATTTCTCTCTTTTTATCAGCCCCTTACTCTCGGGTTGTCGGTTTTGCCTGGGACTTTTCAAAGATGATGCATCCATCTGTGCCGGTGATGTAACAGGGCACTCCCGCCTGTGCATAACGCCGCATGGTGGCTGGATGGGGAAAGGAAAAGCGATTATGCCGGGAGGTGGAGACAATGGCCACTTCGGGAGATGTCCCTTGGATAAAGGCCATTGTGGACGAGGTTTTGCTGCCATGATGTCCTACCTTTAAAACATCGCAGTTGAGCATCTTAGGATACCGTGATAACAGATGTTCTTCCACCTCTTCCTCGGCATCACCACAAAATAAAAAGACGGTAGATTGCAGCACAACCCGCACCACGATGGATGCATTATTTATTTTTGGATGGTTGTAGCCAGCGTCAGGATGCAGCACTTTCAGCCGTAGGTCGCCTACCACAATCGTGGTGGTATCTGTTACGGTGGTTACTTCAGCGTTTTCTTCGACAATGGTTCGCTGGATCCGGGGCCAACAGGAGCGGGTTTTAAATTCATCCGTCACGGCTACCCGCTGGATATTCAGCTCCTGAGCCAAAGCATCAAAGCCTCCAAAATGGTCGTTATGCCCATGAGTGAGAATCACCAGATCGAGGTTTGTGATGCGTTGCCGGATAAGAAATGGCAATATCGTGCGGGTTGCGTGGCCAGGTTCATCTTCCACCGGGCCGGTATCTATCAGCACAGCTGTTTCTCCCTGCTGAATCAGCGCACAATCCCCCAGTCCACAATCAAAAAAAACTACCCGCTCATGTTTGCTGGGAACCATGTAAGGCAGCGCCACCACCGCTACCAGAGCCAGGACCACTCCTATCAACATTGCACGGTGACGCCTTTTTTGCAGCACTCCGCCCAAAATTAACAAACCAAAAAGCACTATCACCTGCATCCCGGATGCAAACAGTGGCTTCCAGCAAAAAGGCATCCCGGCACACAGTGCCACCCAACGGTTAAGCACCTGATGAACCACCAGAAACACCGGATAATACAGCTGATACAGCGGCGGCGGAACTGCCAGGCAAATCACGCTGAGCACCAGTAGCAGGCTAAAAAGCGGGATTGCCAGCATGTTGGCAATGATGCCGTTGAGATTGAATTGATAAAAATAGTGCATCGTGATAGGTGACAAATAGAGGGAAACCCAGAAGCTCACTCCCACGATGCCAATCAGATTGTTGGCAGACTTTTTGGCCGCCAGTTTCAGGCCATTGTCACTTTTTGTAATGCGACACGGCCGTATCCTGGGCAAAAAGAAAAGCAATGTTGCCACGGCAATAAAAGACATCTGCAATCCCACACTGTAGATATCTTCCGGTCGCAAAATAGTGATAACCAGAAAGGCGGCCGCCAGGATGTTTGGTGCCGATACTTTGCGGGAAAAGAGACTTGCCAGTAGATACAAACTCAGCATTGTGGTGGCACGGAACACCGAAGGAATGCCGTTACACAGCAGGCAATACAGCATCAAAAGGGCTATGGTAAGAAGCTTACGAAACGTGCGCTGCGGCAGAATAGACGTGATTCCGGTGATGATGAGAAACAGCACTCCCACATGCAACCCGCTGATAGCCAACAGATGGCTGAGCCCCGCTTGGGTAAAGAGGGTCCTGGTATCCCCCAGCTCGTCTTTGCATCCCAGCAAAACAGCGGAAATGAGAGGTGCATCCTCGCCAAAACGTTGCCGGATACGGCGAAGCATCCACCGACGAAGATCGATGATACTGCGCTGTAACGAAAAACCTGACGCCGGTTGTACCGTTACGGCAGATCGGGGATATCCTCGGGCAAAAATTCCGCGCCGTCCATACCATTTTTGCCAATTCATCATCCCGGGATTTCCCGGTGGCCGAATGGCTGAAAGTTGCATAATGCAGCTCACCCTGTCACCATAGTGTAAACCCGGCTTAGTGGTAGAAAAAAGCGCAGCACCAGACACCGCTACACCACACACCGTAAGTTGGTTAATGCGGGTAAGCCACCGGCCATCCCGCAAAACCACTTCTCCGGAAATGGTGCCGGAGATGGGCTGCAAAATCTCTTCCTTTGCAGTGAACAACGCAGTAACATGCCGACCGGGCAATTGGCGATTTAATGAAATATGAAGGGCTGCCAAAGCAACAATTGCCACCAATATGGCGCCACTTCGCAGCGACCGCTTCAGCCATCCTGCACCGAGAGCTGCCACCAGCAGGAAAAACCAGATGACGGTGGGTTGTTGTGAGGAAACCAGCAGTCCGCCGAGCCAGCATACTGCACAAAAAATCAAAGGAAGAGGAGACATATGCGCCTCCTCTTTATCGGCTTAAATTAGCGTCTGGAAGTTTTTTAAAACGAAGTTTCTGGTGTCGTGATTGGTGGTGAGAATCGTCTCCACATCTGGGTGAGAAATGTTTGCAGCCTGCTCCACCGTCGCAGCTACCAGAGTAAAAATATCGTTGAACCGAATGCGCCGGGTGCGAAACAGCTCGATGGCAGCTTCGTTGGCGGCATTCATGATGGTAGGTAACAAACCGCCAGCGGCGGCAACCTGCAGCGCCAATCCAAAGAGAGGATAACGCTGGGTTGAGATAGCTTCGAATTGAAGGGTTTTGATAGCCAGGAAATCGGTATGTGTCACCTGTGGCGCAACATGTTTTGGATGTGTAAGCGCATAAAGTATTGGCAGTTGCATCGTTGGTTTGCTCATCTGAGCCAAAATAGAGCCATCGATAAATTGCACCATCGAATGGATGATTGACTGCGGATGGATGATGGCCTCAATGCGGCTGTAGGGCATGTCAAACAGCCAGTGCGCTTCGATGATTTCCAGCCCTTTATTCAGCATAGTCGCTGAATCCATAGTAACTTTGAACCCCATATCCCAAGTAGGATGTTTGAGGGATTGGGCAAGGTCGATGTGGGAAAAATCTTCCAGTGGAAGCTGGCGGAACGGCCCGCCGGATGCTGTAATAATCAGCTTGTGTACCTCTTCCACCGGCCTGCCGCTCATAGCCTGTAATATTGCGCTGTGCTCGCTGTCCACCGGCAAAAGGGTGGTGTGGGTTTTGGCCAGTAGCGGCTTCACCAAATGGCCGGCCATCACCAGAGATTCCTTGTTAGCCAGCGCCACATCGATGCCAGCCTCTAGAGAGGTAAGGGTGGATTGCATCCCGGCAGAGCCTGAGATGGCATTAAACACCACATCCAGAGGAAGGGTTTTCAGCAGAGAGTCAAGAGCATCGGTACCGTAATGCACTGTACATCCCCGGGGAATATCGGTAATGGAATCGGGTGAAATCTGATTGGTGAGCACCACGTGGGGTATCGAAAATTCCTCAGCCAGCCGGAACAGTTTTTTACTATTGTTATGAGACGTTGCCAGCTCAATGCGAACCAGTCCCGGATGCGACCGCATCACCTGGATGGTTGAGGTTCCTATGGAACCGGTGATTCCCAATATCCCGATGGATTTCATAGACGCATACTCACCGAAACCCGATGGGAATTGTCCAATTCCGCATTGTGTTCAAATCCGTAATTCACGCTGAAATGATCAAAGTCAAGGCTCAAACCGGCGGTGAGGTTTTCCACATCATAGCCAGCCAGCAGGGTAACCCGCTGATGTACATCCAGAGCCATGCCGGCATGATAATCCAGACTGAGAGAACCCAGCGATGTGGTAGCCGCCTCTTCCCTGCCTTCGGTGTAGGTTTCTACGTTAACATACCAGGATGCGTTGCGGTTGATCACCGGCAGCATCAAGTGGTTGCGCACTTCCACATCCAGACCAGGATTCACGCTCTCTACGGTGTCGTTACTCCATATCACCTGGGTGGTAAAGAAATCCCGCAAGCGCAGTCCCAGCCGCCATTGGGGGGTAAAATCGAAATAGGTAGAGAGGTCAGCGCCAAAGCCGAAACCGGTTTCTTCTGCCAGATCCCGATAAGCCAACTTAGGGGTAATGCCCAACACATAGTTGCCGATTTTCCGCGACATTCCGGCATAGAGAACCATGTCTGAAGTGTTTACATGTTTGTAGGCGTAGGGGCGGTTTTGATAGGATGGATCTACGCTGGGGTCATTTACTTTTGTAAGGGGAATATCATCTATCCCGATACGGGTGACCACTACCGAAAACTTGGTTTTTTTACCCCAAACGGCAGAAAAGGTGTCATAACTCAACAGACCGTCATACTCTTCGGCGTGCATCATTTCAAAGCGATTGTCGGTAACTTCCTGCAAAAGTGCTGCATTCCAATAGGCCAGACCAAAGGCATCGCTATCGGTAACACCGCATCCCCCAAGGGCATAATTACGCACTCCGGCACCCATCCGAAAAATCTCCCCGGCATATTTATCGGCCCATGCACTGGCAGCAAGCACCAGCATCAGGGCAAGAATCACTATTCGTTGTTTCATGTTAACTCCTTTATATCAAGCTCACATAACTGCCAATAATTCGTTTCAGCTCTCCACTGTCAAAGGATATGGTCAATTTGGCCTTATTTCCTTTGCCGTCCACATTTAAGATCATACCATCGCCAAAAGTAACATGGCGAATTCTTTGTCCAATATGAAAATGCTTCTCCGATTCCATCGTCACTGGAGGTTTTGTTTTTTTGCCCCCGGGAGCCTGAAATTCGTAGAAGGAATTATTGATGCGTTCGTAGCACTCCTCATCCAGCTCGCGGATGAAGCGGCTGGGCATTGTCATGGTTACATTGTTGTATATTCGTCTGGATGCAGCATAGCAAAGCTGCAAGGTTTTCCTGGTGCGGGTGATTCCCACATAGAGCAGGCGCCGTTCCTCTTCCAATGCGCTATCCAGTTCCAGAGAGCGGTTGTGGGGCAAAAGGCCGTCTTCCAGCCCAACGATAAACACATGGTCAAATTCCAAGCCTTTGACATTGTGCATGGTCATCAGTTTGATGGAAGAGCTTTCCGTGTCGTAATTATCCAGATCGGTTTGTAATGATACGGTTTGCAGATAGTCCTGCAAGGTCGGTTCCTCTTCATGGTCTTCCACGAAGCTTTCGCTGAATTCATCTACCGCAGCGATGAATTCTTTGAGGTTTTCGGCGCGGGCAATGTCCTGGGGATCATCGGATGCTTCAAATTTCCGGATTACCCCCAGATCTTCCACCAGCTGCGATACACATTCAAACACCGAAGCCTCGTTGGAAAGCTCGATCCATTTTTGCATCTGCCGGCCAAAGTTCTGCATTTTGGCAAAAGCCGATGTGCCCACACTCACCTGATCCACAGCAAACAGCGCTTCTCGCAATGAGAGATTTGCATCCCCGGCGAACTTGATAAGTCGCTCTTGGGACACTTTGCCGATGCCTCTGCCCGGTTCGTTGATGATGCGCAAAAAGCTCTCGTTATCCTGAGGATTAATCAGCACCCGCAGGTAGGCCAGGATGTCTTTGATCTCTTTTCGTTGATAAAAATTTACTCCACCGATGATCTGGTACCGCAGGTTTTGCCTGGTAAAAGCATTTTCAAAAACCCGGGACTGCGCATTGGTGCGGTAAAGCACAACACATTGGTTTAGATCTGCTCCTTTTCGTTGTAAGGCTTTAATCTCTTTTGCCACAAACTTCGCTTCGCCGTTTTCGTTGTCAGTGCGCACCAGCAGTGGCTTTTCGTCGCTCTTCAGGGCCGACCACAACTCTTTGCTATGACGCTGGGAATTGTTCTTTATCAGACTGTTTGCCAGGTTCAGAATCACCTTCGGCGAGCGGTAGTTTTGTTCAAGTTTTATGGTTTTTACGTTTTTATAATCCTGCTCAAAGTTCAGGATGTTTTTGATATCTGCGCCCCGCCAGCTATAGATCGCCTGGTCGTCATCCCCCACCACACAGAGGTTTTGGTGTTCCCTGGCGATGAGGTTTATGATGCGGAACTGCGCATAGTTGGTATCCTGATATTCATCTATCATCACGTAGCGAAATTGCTGCTGATAGTGTTGCAAACGGGAGGGATTATCGTGGAGCAAAAAGGCGGTGTTCATCAGCAGATCGTCAAAATCCATGGCATTGTTTTTCAGCAGATGACTCTGGTAGCGTTGGTAAATATCTTCTACCATGTCGGAGTAAAAATTGGAATCGTTAAACTGAAAGAAGTCCTCCGGCCGGATGAGGGAATTTTTGCTCCGGCTGATAATGTTACGGATTTTATTTGGGGGAAATTTTTTCGTGTCTATGCTCCGATCTTTGTAGATGCGGTTTATTACCGCTTTTTGGTCGCCATCATCATAGATGGAAAAATTGGATGTATAGGGAAGTGCTTCGCTTTCTTTCCGCAGGATGCGTGTGCAGATGGAGTGAAAGGTGCCGATCCACAGAGAACGAACATTGAGATTGAGCGATGCGCTGAGACGATCTTTGAGTTCACGGGCTGCTTTATTTGTGAAGGTAACCACTAACAGATTCCAGGGAGTGATGTGTTTTTCTTCTATAAGGTAAGCAGTGCGGGCAATAACCGAGCGGGTTTTGCCACTACCGGCACCGGCCAGCACCAGAAGCGGACCTTCGGTAGTGGTAACCACCTGCAGTTGGGCGTCGTTCAAATCATCCAGTATATGCATCCTGCTTTACCAAGAATGGGCTTCGGAACGGTATCCTTCCAGCTTTTCGCCATCAACCAAAAGGTAGGCAGAGAGCTTGTACCAATAGAAATTCTCATTACCCACGGTGGCGATCTCCACATTCACATCTTCAAACGTGATAATATCTGACACTTCCACTTCTTTGATCAATGGGAATGCCCCATCATAGGATTGTGACCGATAAATATAGTATCCGTCGGCATCAGAAAGTGCTTCCCATTGGAGATAAACAGTATTTGAGCCGGTAACAGACACCTGAATACCCGTCACTTTTCCCGGTGCGGAGACGTTATGGCTATCGGGATCCAGGGGATTTTTCCGGGATAGCGAACAGGAAATCAGAAGAAAAAGGATGAGAGCGGCCATGATAATTTGTTTCATCAAAACCTCACAGACACTGTGCCCATACCCAGAGAAATGCGCTTTCCTGAATCTTGCAAAATCCGGTTCCACACAGCTGCATTGTATTCGTCGGTAACCACTATCGTATCGTAAATAGTATAGCACCACACCAGCAGGCCAAGGCTCATAAAGCCCTGAAACATCCGGTATTCGTCATTGGCATCGGTATAAAATTGCTTGATGTCGCCGATGTAGGTAGCGTCTTTGTAGTTACTGTAGCTATCCATCGCCTTATCCAGATAAAAGAACCCGGTGCCAAAAAGCACAACTTCCGTGGCCAATAAAATACTGCCTTTATTGTAATGTTGCGCTGAAAAATGCCCCCATCCGGGAACCAGAGCGGATTTCACAAGGTTTGAGGTTACATCCTGTTTTTTAAGCTCGTAAATTTGCAGTAGTTTCTGGCGCTCCAGCAAATCCTGACGAAAAGCCTGCTGTTCTTCAAAATTTTTCCACTGATATTTCTGCGGATCGGAAAAGCGCGCAATATCAAAATCTGCACTTAATGAAATGACCACAGCTACGAGAAAAATGATTATATAATTCTGTTTCATGGGTTATTCCGTCTTCTTTTCAAGGATATTTCCGGTGCTTTTATTCAGCGGGATCACGGTTTGATCGACCAAGTTTACCCGCCAGATGAAGTAATAACTTTCCGCCGGTGTGAGCAAGTCGTAGCGGACTTCGTAGCGATAGTCTCCAAAGGCGTAGAGCACGCGCCAGCCGGAGGAGGTCAGTTCATCAGAATAGGTGAGTCGCAGTTCTTGTTCCAGCGCATAAATGGCCTCAACCACTTTCCCGTTTTTGTAGTTTTCCAGGATGGAAATGGCAAAATCCTTGGGATTTTCCTGCGCCCGCAGCAGATTTTTCATCACGAAGATTTTCTGTTTTATCTCCGCTGCCGGAATGAGCCGATAGGAGCGCTGATATAGTTCCAGAGCTGCCTGGTAATTTTCTGCATCTTCTTGCATGGATGCCTTTTCGTTGAGCCGAACAGATTCATCTATTTTCTTTTGCAGAGTTTTGGCCGCCTCGATACCAGCCTCGGCAGGCTCATACTGGGGAATCAGGGCAAAACAATGGGTATATTCCTCGATAGCTGCATCAGTTTTAAATTTCTCTAATTCTCTGTCACCATTTTGAATAAAGCCACTACATATCCCTTCGATGTAGGCTTGCAACTTCTGTTCTTTTGCAGGATTATATTTCACCGCATTGGCAATAGCGCTTTGTACCAGATGCATATCCCTTTTGCTATAGGCATCTTCGGCCATGGCTTCGTAGGCGTCGCTGATGAGGTTGCGAATTTGGGACGTGTGCTCTGCAGTATACTCTTCCAGCACAAAAAGGGTATCCAGTGCCGCTTGAAATTGATCCCGTTGCAATGTTTCAGTCGCTTTTTCAATAAACCAGGGAAGCAATGAATCCAATTTCGGCTGAGCTTTCCGAGTAAATTCATTGGTGTGAAACTCATTCCACAGCCGGGAAAAGTCATTGAGAGCACTGTCCCTGGCATCTTGCCCAATATAAATGAGAAACCGATTATACAGGACTTGGGGAACCAGTTCCGATGTGGGAAACTGCGTAAGAATCTGGGAATAGTAATCAAGTGTGGTAGCTGTATCTGCTGATGCAAAGGCGTTTTGGGCCAGTTGATACAGCACATTGTCAGCATATAGATCGGACTGGGGAGAATTTGCCAGGAAGAAGAGACGGTTTGCCAGTACCCAGTTTTCTTTGGCATAGGCCTGCTTTCCTAATTGATAGTAACATTCAGACCGCTCAAGCTGCGCATTGGTAGCGACAGCACCATTGATGGCCGTTTCCAAGTAGTTATCATACAAAGAGATGGCTGTGACATAGTTTTTATCTACAAAAAACTTATGAGCCGATTTATATCCACTATTTGTGCTACATCCGGCCCAAAATACCGTGAGCAACACCAGTGACCTAAAGGCGATACGTTTTATTTTCATGAGCAATTTCATATCCTGTTTCTAACCTATTTTCAAACATTCGACCCAAGGCATAAGATAATCCGTGATTGAGGATCACCCGTCCTTTTACCAAATCTTTCAGCAGCAAAATCTCTTCTGCTGACGTGTGGAAAGCATCAATAATGAGGAGGTCTGTTTCTGGCAAATACTTTTTTATTTCATTGATGCTCTGCACATCTCCTGAATAGAGCAACTGCCTGGTTTCCCGCACCACAAAACCCCATGACAGGCATTCATTAGTGAGGCCATGAGCTGTCGCAAACCCCTGATACCCGCTCATGTGGCTGGTGGGAAAGCACTGAACAAAGGGGTATTGCCCACTGAATTCTTCCATCTCAGAAAACCGTATTTCATAGGAAAGCCGCTGAGGGAAAAGATAAAAAAGATTCAACGCTGCAATCACATCTTCTACCCGTTCTGGCAAAAAGATATTCAGCGGTTTTTTGCGACCATTGAGATAGAGATTTTGCAACACCATAAAAAGACCTGTTACGTGGTCTGGATGCAGGTGACTGATGGCGATGGCATCCAGTGTATCTGGTGCAATGGCATTTCTGAGTAATTGTCGGGATGTGCCTTCACCGCAATCCAGTAAAAGCGTGGCTTTTTCGTGGGCTACCAACAACGCTGCATGATGGTGATCCAGATCGCTTTTACCACTGCCACTTCCCAATATGGTTACAATCAATCGGTATCTCCCTGTGGTTTACGTAATTGATTCTGGGTAATAATAATGGGTATGTTATCCAGTTTACGACCAAAAAACAGGAAACCTGCGGCAAAAAGAATGGTGGAGAAAATAAGCAGAGGCTCAGAATGCATCTCGTACACCAGAATGGTCACCAGAACGATGATGATATTGATAAGATAGATAATGACGGCGGTGATTTTTGTAGAGCCCATGGCAGTTCCGATGCGGTGTGTAGAGTGATCTTTGCCACCTTGACTCACCCGGCGTCCATCCCGCTTGCGGGTATAGCTCACCAGGGAAATATCAAAAATGGCGTAACTGAGCATGAGCACAGGAAGCAGGTAGAAGAGGCGGTTACCCATATTTTCCACTGCCAGCCGACCGGTGAGAATACCGATGGTGCCGAGAAAATAGCCGATGAACAAGCTCCCGGCATCCCCCAAAAAGATTCTGGCCGGATTGAAATTGTAGGGCAAGAAACCAAACACTGAGCCGGCAAAAGCCAGGGACAGGAGTGCGACAAAATCGGCATAATGGATGATCGCAGGATTTTTGCTGATAAAGCTGATAGCATAAAAACCCAACGCCAGGATTCCCGACATCCCGGAAATAATGCCATCCATGTTATCTAGAAAATTCAGCGCATTCATCAGCCCAACCATCCAGAGAAATAAAATGGGTAACGTAATGTAGATGGGCCCCAGTATGGTAAACAGGTTGTTGGAATAGATAAACAGCATGCAAGCAAGAGCCTGTCCCAGCATTTTTACGATGGGCGACATCCCCCGTTTATCATCGATCACCCCCACCAAGACGATAACCACCGCACCCAGCAGATAGCCGATGAGCGGTAATCCATAGCTGTGTATCTTGGTTACGATAATGATGGTAGTAACCAAAAAGAAGCCCACAAACACAGCAATGCCACCCATCAGTGGAGTCGCCTTTTTGTGGATTTTGCGGTAATTGGGTTTATCTACGAAATTAATACGTAGCGCAAATTTGATAATTAACGGTGTGATAAAATAAACTATAGAAAACGAAAGTAACAAGACAATGAAACATGAGTATATTATATTCATACTATCCTTTCTTTTTTTGATTCACATTTACTCAAAACGTGGAGCTTTTATTCTCACTGTGCATTTTTGTCAACTGCTAATCTCTTTTAAAAGTATGGGAAAAGAAGCAAATATTTGACAACATGGAGGCCCTTTCTTAAATGATTCGAGAGGAAATGATGAAAGTATTTAAAAATAAAAAAGCGAGTCACAACTATTTTTTCCTGCAGGAATTGGAAGCCGGTGTGGTTTTGAAGGGCACCGAGATCAAGTCAATTCGTTTGGGAAAGGTGAATTTTAAAGACAGTTACGCCCGGATTATCGACGGTGAAATGTGGCTTTTCAGCCTGCATATTGGCCATTATGAGCAGGCATCCTTTTTCAATCATGAACCCGAGCGGAAGCGGAAGCTGCTATTACATCGTCGTGAAATCCGCAAGCTTCAGAGCAAGATAGAAGAGCGCGGTCTCACCTTGATCCCGCGTAAGCTCTACATCAATGATGATGGCCGTGTGAAGATTACCTTGGGGCTGGCAAAGGGTAAACACCTCTACGATAAACGGAATTCCTTGCAGAAGAAAGATCAGATGAGAGATATGGAACGTCGATTAAAAGAGTAGTTGGAGGATTTATGAAATTTGTCGGCTGGCTGCTACTTGTGGTTTTTTGCTCTGCTTCCTTTACACTTCGGGCAGGCACGCCTCTGAAAGTTGAGGGAGACTGGCATTATCCTCCCGACGAATTTCTCGACGCCAATGGCGAGCCTACCGGTTTTAATGTGGAACTGTTCAAAGCGGTGGCAGAGGCCACTGGCCTGAATTATCATATCCATCCGGGCCCCTGGAACGAAATCCGTACACACCTTGAATCCGGCGAAATTGACGTTATCACCTGCATGTATTTTTCTGAAGAACGCAGCAAAATTGTCTCCTTTTCCATACCGCACACCATCGTCAGCCATACCATTTTCGTTCACTCCAGCTCTCGTGCTCATTCTCTGGATGATCTGCGCAACAGCCGCATCATCATTCAGCAGGATAACATCATGAACGACATTATCCTGTCAAAAAACATAACGGAGAATGTGATGGAAGCAGAAAATCAGGACCATCCTGGAAGCCGATGATGTGGAATTGGACATCACCCGGGCAGTCCCTTGCGGACTGATTGTCAATGAGATCTATTCAAATGCTCTCAAATACGCTTTTATCGGCCGTAAAAAAGGCACGATCAACATCTCCATGACAGAAACTGACAACGACATTATCCTTGAGATCAAGGACGATGGCATCGGTTATGAGCAACCGGAAGATGTTGATAATCTTGATCCCCTGGGATTGCGTATCATCGATTCTTTGGTAAAACAAATTCACGCAACTATCGCTGTAAAGAGTTCCGAAGGAACCACTATTACCATCACTTTCCCAAAATAGCGAGGTAGCCCTATGTGGATGTGGGACAGCAGAACCCACCAGTACATCGTTGCCCAGGCACTGCAACGGTCACCCGCCAGCTTTTGCGCCCGGCTGCAGCGGTACCAGCACTATCTCATCCTTGGCATAGAGACCCCAGACCGCATCCTGCGGGACTTTTACAATCACTGCTGGCACTGCACACCTACCGGAGGAAATCATCACTACGGCGGTGCTATTGCCACCGCATCCCGCACGCTGGAATTCCTTAACTGGCAGGCATCCCACTCCGATACTCTGACCCATTATCATAAACTGCCATCCTACATCTGCCAGTTGCTCAACGATCCCCTCAAGAGCTTTGTTTTTCATATAGGGATGCTTACCCATTACGTCGCCGATCTGCACCAACCCTTTCATACCGATGGCAGTGCCCGCTTTCCCCATGAAGAAACGGTACACAAGGTGATGGAGCAGGATACGCGGCTGCATCTGCAAGAGTTGACGATAGAGTTGCACAGACGGCGGCGAATTTGTGCGCCTCAGGACTATTTTTTAGAGTGTGCATTTCGGGCAAATGAGCGTTATGATGCTTTGATAGATGCCTACTTCCTACGTCCTGGAAAAGTGCGGCCTCGGCGCTGGAAGGATGGGTCTCCGGCCATTGAGCAGTGCATTACCGAAGCGGCACAATCTGTAGCAAATCTGTTTCTCACTATCGAAGACCTTATGGCCTCGTTTCGCAGTTGGGATCGTAGAGATGCGCTGTTGAAGCGGGTAGAGGGTGCTGTAAATAATGAAAAATCCTATCGATTTAGAAAGTACCCATCGGGTACCGTGGCGTTGTATCCAAAAATAAACAAGAGGTAACTATGCAAAACTGGACAAAAATGATCGAAAACACGTTACACCTGGCAGGGAAGGAAGTAAACAAGGAACATCTGCTGGAACGGTTTTTTGAATCTCACGCATCTATCCCCCGGAATAGCCAGGAAGAAGCTGAATTTGCTGAATTTTCCCTGGTAACCTGCAGTATGGCTTTGCTGATTCATGTGGCCAAGGCAAACAAAATCCTGCCGCCGGAGATGCAAAAGCGTATCTTGAATGACCTTCTTTTTCAGCTGCATCAGCGGCCAACGAGGGAGATCCAACGGCTGAGTGCATACGGCACGGAAGAAAAAGAGATGATCATAAACCTCTATCACTCTATGATGCAGCAATATGATGCTGGCAATCTGGATATCGAAGGCTCGATACGAGCCATAAACCTCGTCTACCGGCACAATCCTGAAAAGCGAAATTATCTCATCCGCCTCTGCTACTATTGTGCCTGTGCCGATGGCGCTCTCACCGATTCAGAAGCCGATACCATAGATCAGATTGCCAGAGCACTCCATATAACTCACGAAGACCAGCAGCAAATTCAACAGGAAGCAGTCAGGGAAATATTGGGATGATAACAAGGCATGGACACTCTCCAAGTCTTGCCGAACCCGGACTTTTTGAGTATGGATTGAGCTTTCAGGCAACCCAAAACCTCCGACGTTGAGGAAAACGTCGGATAGGACAGGGACATAGTTCACAGCTTTCTGCATCCAGAAGTAAAGGATAAACCTAAACGCAAAAGCGCCCGGCCAAGCCGGGCGCTTTTTATCTATCGATTAATCGATTAGTTTACTTTTACCAGACGGAAACCGATGGTTGTATTTACGCGACCATAGGTAAGGTTTGCTTTACAGCTACTACGGTTTGCGTTGCGCAGATATTCCGGGCCAAACTCCCAGCTGCTTCCACGGATAACCATGCGGGCTGTAGCGGAGATAGTTCCGCCGGGGCCTGTGGGATCTGTGTTCGGACTGGTTTCATAGTACTCGGCATTGTAAATATCATTACACCATTCCCAGGCATTTCCAGCAAGGTCAAAACATCCCAGAGCGCTCTGTCCGGCAGTTGCACTTCCCACAGCAACCAAGGCATTTCCCCAACCGGAATTGTAGAAGTTTGCATGGTCTTGATCGGGAGTTGCGGTTCCCCAGGGATAAATTCGGCCATCATTGTGCTGAGCTACATATTCCCACTCAGCTTCGGTGGGCAGACGATATCCTGTGGTGCCATAGACAGTGGCGGTGAAGTTATTTCCAGAGCGATCGTAGAGGTTGTCTGTGCCTTTGATTTCGCCATAACCATTGGCAAACATGGCAGCACCCATCCAGGTTACGCTCACTACAGGAAGGTCACCATCGCCGTTATTAACAACAAACTGTTTGGTTTGATTGCTGAATTCGATAGCACATTGGTCATCATCCATCAGGAGCATCTTCTCAATGCTGTAGGCATCGGGATTATACACCAAGTCACCATCTTCCAGGTATGCATCTTTAATCAGACCTTTGCCCAGAGCCCAGTTCAACACTTCGGCATACTGAGCGTTGGTAACTTCATAGGTGCCCATTTCGATAGCATTTGAGAGAATTACATTGTGAACCGGTTGTTCGTCGTCATCACCAGTAGTGCTTCCCATATCGAAAGAACCGGCAGGAGCAGAGACGAAGTCAATATCATTCGCCATGGTGAAATCTTCAGCCACTTGAGAGACTGGTGCAGACCAGACGCTGAGGCCGGTAGGAGAATCGGTTTGAAGACGATAGAAGTATTCCACGCCGGGAGTCTTATCAAAGTCAACAAAGTAGGTAGCATCTGGCGAAGCAGATCCCAGATCTTCCCAATCCCCGCCATCTTCTTTTACCTGCAGATTGATAGCTGTTTCGTTGGCAGTAGCATCTTCCCAGCTGATATCCAGCTTATAGGCAGACCATGCATGTACTTCGATTCCGGTAGGGATGCCGTCACGGGTAGAGAAACTCCACACGGAGCTCCAGTCGCAGTTATCCCCACGAACACGCCAGTAGTAGGTAGTATCGTAGGTAAGCATTGTCTCATCAACAAAGGAATAATTGGTACCTGAGGTAACAGCATCTACCAATATGTTTGAGAAGTTTTCATCTGCGGCCAACTGATAACGGTAGTTATCGCAGCCAGGGAAGCGGGTCCACTGAAGCTTTGGCTTGAGAGTAAGGTCTTCCATCTCGTTAAACGGGAAAGTCAGTTCCAGATCTTCGTTGACCAATTCAAGAGTGGTAAAAGACCATGGATCGCACCAATTAAGATCATCGGGCTTAACCCGCCAGAAATATTGAGTTGTAGGCTCAAGAACAGCGCTTTCCAGTACCTGGATAGTATCACTGGAGGTCTCTTCTGCCAAAACCGTTGCAAAGGTTTCATCGGATGCAACTTGGAGCGTGTACGAGGCTGCGCCGTTAAATTTACGCCACACAAATCGAGGAATCACTTTGACATCGTTTGCTGTGTTTGTTGGTTCACTCAAAATCACTACGTTGTTTGTTTTAAAGCTGAAAGTATCGCTCCAAGCAGAAACGTAGGGAGAATTTACCCGCCAGAAATATTCATTATTGGCGGCAAGTTCACCTACAGAAGCGTAGCTGGTTTCTGTTTGGGTCTCATCGATGAGCAGTGTGGTAAAGAGAGAATCTTCAGCCACCTGAAGAGTATATTCAGGTGCGTTATCGATAACTTTCCACATAAAGTTCACATCGGGTTCTACTTCTGTGGCATTGTCTTCCGGTGTTTGAAGGCCAACCACACCATCGGTGGTAAAGTACAATCGATCGCTCCAGTGCCCAGTAGAATTATCACTTATCACTCGCCACCAATAGCGGGTGTTGAAGGCGAAGTTTTGATCCCAGGTGAAGGTGGTTTCTGTCATTGTTTCGTCTATCAATATTGTATTGAAAAACTCATCGCTTGCTACTTGCAGGGTATATTCCGTTGCACCGTCCATGGCAATCCATGCAAAATTGGGGCGAACACCGATTGAGGCGGTTCCGGAAGGAGCAGAAAGCTGAACAAGACTGTTGGTATTGAAAGCCCAAACAGAGCTCCATGCAGAGTTGTCTGCTTTTACCCGCCAGAAATAACCGGTAAAGTTATCCAGAGTGAGATTGTTGTCAGCGCAGGAATATCCGGGATACCCAGCACCGATATCACCGTCGGTTACTTCGTTTACTACAAATCCCTCAGTCGATTCAAAGTCGTCATCCAGGCGCAATTGGAAGGTATATTCCACAGCGTCTGCATATCCATACCAGCGAAAGTTTGGAGAAAGAGTGGTAAGGTCATCATCGTTATCTACCGGAATCACCATGTCCTTGTGGGGTTTGAACAGTGTAACCTGTGGCCCGTGGCTGTTACGGTAGAACAGTTGATAATCATTAACATTAACGGTGTGGAGGGTATCAGTGACTGGGTCGAAGTTATAGACGGCTTCGGCAGTGGTTTCTTCCCGAACCCACAATGCGCCGGTATCGGTATTAAAGTAATAATCATAGAGATAATGATTTACCTCATCGGCATCAACATATCCAACCTGGTTTTCATTAAAGATGATACCCAGCTTGGTTTCAGGAACCACAGAGGTTCCATCAAAGCTGATATTATCAATATTCAATACCAGGTAGTTTTCATCAATCATGTTGTGATAGCCACGATCGTTTGCCCGTGTAGAATCTACCACCTCATAGAGGTCCCAGCTTCCCAGAAGGAGTATATTGACATCGGAATAGTTGGGTTGTGCGTCGGGTTCCGTGGATTTATCGTTTTTTGAACAAGCCATGGTAATGAGCAAGGCTGCCAACGTGATAAAAAGCACGGTTCGTTTCATGAATGGCTTCATATCTTACTCCTTTACTGATTTTCGATATCGTTAACGATTTGCGTTAACGCAGCTTTTGCTTCTTCCGGTACCATATAGGAAAGTGGGAATCCTAAAAGATAGCAACGGGAGGTAGAGGTTATTTTACGAATCGCTACCGGACGGGCATTCAATTCGTCATATTCAGCCTGCGTAAGGTCCAAAGGACCATCGCCGGGAGGGATACTCCCGAAGGTAAACAGCGATGTTACATCGGCATCATAGTTGTTAAAATACGCAACCGGGCCCAAGGCCTGGTTGGGATTCAGAACAACATTATTCATGATATTTGCAACTTCACTGGGCATCTGGAGGTTAACTTCCCCCGTGAAACCTGCATCGGCATTAGCTTTGGCATATTTAAACAGCTGAAGGTTCAGGAAGTCAGATTCTATACCGCTTTTTGAGGGAATGTTGATCATATCTTCGCCATCCAGTGGTAAACCGAAATAACGATCCATGATATTGAACCCTTTGATGGCACATAATTCAAGGACAGGACGCACGTTTGCTCCTGCGCTGAAAATGATGTTTCCGCCACTGCGGAGATATAGATTCAGTACATCATACTCCCAGGCAAAACGACTGCCTGAGCTGATCCGTGGATCATCGGAATGATACACGATGGTCTTGTATTGTTGCAGGTCTGTGGGCGACAGAACCGGACGGGTGAAATGCAATCCCCAAAGATTCAGATCGCTGATGAAGGTACGCAGTTCTTCACGGTCGATTACATCAACTTGGCCGGCATAATCGCTGAAATAATACTCCTCATACAGTGAATCTATCAAGGCTTCGGGAGCATATCCCGGTTGGCTGTTGGTATCATCGATAATCAGAATACCTGATTTCTCAGCTGCAGGAATGGGATCTACAATTTTGAAGACAAATTCAGCGGGGGTTTTATCGCCGACACCTTGGAGGTCAACAGCACGGACTTCGAAGCGATGGAAGCCGGGAGCCATGTTATTAAGGATTGTTGCCTGAGCGATATCAGAGCCCACAGGAACGCGCAGCCATTCTGTGCCGTCTTCATCTACCACGTTGTACTGAGCAGCAGGCAGCGGAGCGTACGTATAGGCCATACCATCCAGACGCAGGTCAAAGTAACGGATTTCTGAGAAGTATGAGCTATTGGTCATCTCATCCAGCACAGAGCCTATTTTTGTTGAGTTTGGATTGTTGTTAATAACGGCCCCATCTGCAGTTTTGTAACCATACTCACCATTGTATCCCCAGTGGAGGTAGATCTTCAGGTCGTTACTGTTCATCACGGCAAAGTTACCATCCTTATCAACCCAGAAGGGAGTGGAATAATGGGTACCTTCAATAGTGGAAACACTGGGAATAATGCGCCCGATAATGTCTTCCAGGTAATTGACGAAATGATTTTCGCCCAGGGCATAAATATCATTTTTCGTGCCATTAAAAGTACCATCGGTTTCGGCACCGTAATAGATCAATGAGTTAGGATAGAATCCCTCTTTTACGATAAAGGAGACGGTGTCGGGTTCAGAAACAACTCCAGCTAAATCGATTGCTTTAACAATGAGGAATGTCGAATCCTGCGGAGCATTGTTAACCAGTTCATTGGTAAGGATTGCCGGATTGGTAAGCTGGGTAAGCATAAATTGGTTTACGTTGAACTGCCCGGCAGTTGAAATCCATTCGTCATCACCCAGATCGTAGCCACCCTGCTCTGGTCCAAGAACCTCACCGGTATTGACGTTACGTTTTTCCAGGCGAAATTCATAATGATCAGCTTCAGATTCTACGTAGGGATCGTTATCTATAATGGCAAACTGCAGTACAACGCCGGTACCGATTTGTTTGCCATTGATTTTACCTTTGGTAGATTGAACACTTACTCGGGGAGTAAAAGATTGAGCCCGGAAATATTTTTTTACCGGTGTACTTTCATCACCCTGATCATCCACACATTTTACTTCAAAAATGCTTACGACGGGTTCATAAATAGGATTACCGTATTTGTCATATACAGGATTTCCCTCTCCATCTACGACCAAAGCTCCACGAGCTGGAAAGTTGATGACAGCGCTCACCTGTTTTGACCATACTGTTTTCTGTTCTGTTACAGCCAGAGGAATACTCTCGTCTGCACCTTCCTGATAATGATATACCCACCCTTGATCATCAAGGACTTCGTAGCCTGGTGTGGCATTTCCTATCGGATTATCTACCGTACCATAAAGCGGATTGCCTTCTTCATCAAGCGTGATAACACGGAATGCATATCCTTCAACAACACCATCAACATCATGCGCTTCCCAATAGATGCGCTGTTGGAAAAGAACTGAGTCACTTACCGAAGCAAGACTGTCTTCTCCCACGTATGAAGTGATTTGAATCATTGGTTTGCTGTTTGGATAGAGATCCCCTTTTCGATCCTCGCAGGCATTGAAGAAAAGCAATGTAAATAGAGCGATAGTTATAAAAACCATTGCGTTTCTAAATCTCAACATTAAACCCTCCTGTATATATTGACTTTTTCAAAAAACACAAATTCATGAACTGTGTTTGCATTTTCACCCATATCCGTCAAGGAAATCATGCCAAACCCATCGATTTTTTAAGTGCCAGACAAACATTGCGTAAAAGCAAAGCGGTGGTAACCGTACCCACTCCGCCGGGAACCGGAGTAATCGCCGATGCTTTTTCTTCGCATCCGACAAAATCCACATCCCCTACGTAGATTGTACCCCTATCGCCATCGTTTATCTCATTCACTCCTACATCGATGACCACCGCACCTTCCCTGATCATATCCGGCGTCACAAATCGAGCTTTGCCGATTGCGGCTACCAGGATGTCGGCAGTGCGGGTGATTGCAGCAAGATTTTCCGTGTGGCTATGACACACCGTTACAGTGGCATTGCCTACGTTACTCTTGCGCAACAGCAGGTTTGCAAGAGGCTTCCCCACCACAGCGCTGCGGCCTAAAACCACAACATGTTTGCCAGCAACGGCTATCTCATAATGACGCATCATTTCAATAACTGCCGCCGGTGTGCTGGGCAAAAAGCCCTCCTGATCTAAAACCAGTCGTCCCATATTGAGAGGATGAAACCCGTCCATATCTTTACCAGGGGCAATAGACAGAACAATCTCATCTTCATCGATCTGGGATGGAAGTGGTTTTTGTAACATAATTCCATGAACCGTTGAGTCGGTATTTAACTCGCTTATTATCGATAGTAAGGATTGGTGCGTGATGTCCCCGGAGAGATGCCGTGTTTCTACCACAATTCCCACTTTGGCACCACGATTCTCTAGATTTCGCACATAAAACCGTGCGGAAGGATCATCCCCGATAAACAATACAACCAATTTTGCTTCAACACCAAGAGAGGAAATATCCTCTTTAACAGCACGATATATCGCTTTTGAGACCGGTTTCCCCGTTAATCGCTTTCCCATGTTACATCCCTCTTGATCCGTTTAATAGCATAGGCCGTACCATTATTTTCATCTATTTCGATCACAACGGCATTTATCTGCAATCCCCCCTCCGCTACTTCATAGCGCATGGGCATGCCGGTAGTCATTTTTTCAAAGATGATGGAAGTCTTTACCCCGATTATCGAATCGTGGGGGCCAGTCATCCCAACATCTGTTATGTAGGCTGTTCCGCCGGGAAGAACCTCTTCGTCGGCTGTCTGGATGTGGGTGTGGGTCCCCACTATTGCGCTGATTCTGCCATCAAAGAACTTACCGATGGCGCGCTTCTCCGCCGTCGCTTCGGCATGAAAATCTACCAACAAGTTCTGGGTCTGTGCATTGATCTCCGGCAGAATGGCATCCAGTGCTGTGATGGGAGAATCTGCAGGTGGCATAAATGCCTGACCGATAATTGTAACCACAGCCAAGGTGGCACCCGACGGTGCTGTGAGCACAATATACCGTGCGCCCAGCGCTTTTTCAGGATAATTTATCGGCTTCAGGATGCGTACATCCTTACGAAGATACTCCAGGCTTGGCAACTTGTCCCACAAATGGTTTCCCGAAGTAAGAGCATCAATGCCCGCCTGAAACAATACGCTGGCCGTCTTTTCCGTCACACCGCGGCCCTGGGCGATGTTTTCGCCATTGGCAATGCAGAAATCCGGAGAAAATTCCTCCATTAATTGCGGCAAAAAGCGCTGGACGACTGTGCGTCCAGGCTTTCCAAAAACATCACCAAAAAAAAGTACTTTCATTACTTCGCAACCGCCGACTGCCGGGTTTCACGTATTACTACTACCTTTATCTGTCCGGGGTATTGCATCTCCTGCTCGATTTTCTCGGCAATGTCAGAGGCAATAAAGGCCGTGCTTTTATCATCCACAGATACAGGATCTACCACGATGCGTAGCTCCCGTCCCGCTTGAATAGCAAAGGATTTGTTCACGCCCTCTATGGAATTGGCAATTTCTTCCATCTTGTTCAGGCGCTTCATATAGGTTTCCAACATTTCTCTGCGTGCTCCCGGACGGGCGCCGGAAATGGCATCTGAGGCCTGGGTAAGTACTGCATAAACGCTGTTATATTCTACTTCTTCATGGTGAGCTTCGATAGCGTTTACCACTATCCGACTCTCACCATTTTTCCGTGCCACATCGGCACCCAGCTTGGCATGGGATCCATCAAATTCATGATCGATGGCTTTCCCGATGTCATGCAAAAATCCACAGCGCCGCGCCAATTCCTGATCGATACCCAGCTCCGCTGCCATAATACCACAAATCCATGCCGCCTCGATAGAGTGCTGCAGGATGTTCTGGCCATAACTGGTACGGTAACGTAAGCGCCCGATCAGTTTTACCAGATTTGGAGAGATGTTGTGAATATTGGTCTCCATGCAGGCTTTTTCGCCGATGCGCACCAGATTTTCGTTCATCTCTTTGGTGGTTTTGTCTATCACCTGCTCAATCCGCCCAGGATGAATACGGCCGTCGGATATCAGCTTTTCCAGTGACAGCCGTGCCACTTCCCGGCGAACCGGATCGAAGCAGGAAAGTACTACGGCTTCCGGTGTGTCGTCAATGATCAGGTCAACCCCAGATGCCTTTTCAAAGGCACGGATATTGCGTCCTTCTCTACCAATGATGCGGCCTTTCATCTCATCATCAGGAAGAGAAACCACGGCAACTGTCGATTCGGAAACATAGTCCACTGCAAAGCGTTGAACAGCAGTAGCAAGGATGCCAGCCGCCAGTTTATTAGCTTCGTTTTTGGTCTGTTCCACAATCTGACGAATCTCCCGAGACGCCTCATTGCGCGCTTTGTTACGCAGGTTGTTTTTAAGAATCTGCACAGCCTCTTCCCGGGATAACCGGGCAATTTCCGAGAGCTTGGCATTTTGCTTTTCAATTGCGCTGTTCAGCTCATCCCGCTTGGCAGCGAGTTCTGCCTCCTGCTTTTTCAGCTTTTTCTCAAACTCCTGCAGGTTGGCATCTTTGCGATCTAACGTGTCAATGCGTTTGTCCAGATTCATCACGCGTTCATTGTAATTACGCTCTAACACGAGCACTTCTTTTTTACGGGAATCAATGTCCGTTTCCAGCTTATGCTGCTTCTTATACCATCTTTCTTTTGCTTCCAAAACTGCAGCTTTTTTCAGAGTCTCCGATTCCGCCTTGGCGTCCTCGATGATCTTTTTGGCCAACTCATTTGAATTAAGTATATTGCGGTTGTCCTGAGACCGTTTCACCGCTGCATAAATAAGAAAGAAAATGGCACCGACTGCAAGCCCTACTATTAGAAAAATTATCTTTTCAAGCATATCGATCCTTTCTTTATGATAACCTGCGTGTACCGTGTATTGTATCTCTCTCGAACCACCGTTACAGGTGGACGTCTACCGTATCTTATCTTACATATCCAGATCCTGTCTGGCTTATCCGCGATAAATGGCTCGACTTCCGAATTTTTACTTGGTTCAGAATCGATTACAATATCACGAGTACCGCAGGCATTATTTGCCTTAATCGCTACCTATATCACCGACCAACTGATTTATTCGCTCGATCTCACGCGTCAACGATTTATTTTTTTCTGCTTCGTTGAAATATTTTTCCGTGATCATCAGCAAACAAAGTACTAAGAGTTTACGCTGATCTACCGTATTAAATTTCTTCTCCAGACTCTCGATTTCCTGCTGCACTAATTCGGCCTGCATCTGGAAGCGCGCAGGGTCATCTACTCTGAAAAAATATTTTTTCCCCAGTACTTCCATTTCCACCGATTCCATCGTTCTACAGCTCGCTCAAATGTTCAAAAATGCCGTCGATTTTCGCGGTGGCTTCGTGCATCTTGGTTTCATACAGAGCCACTCGCTCACGCAGTGCACTGTTTTCCTGATGCAACTTTTCCAATGCGGCAGCCTGTTCAGCCCTTTTTTCTTCCAGACGACGGTACTCTTCGGATGATACCGTAGAGTTTCGCAATTGCTGGAGTCCCTGCTCAAGGTTGCTTTTTTGCACCACCAGTTCAGCATATTTATTTTTCAACTCGGTATAGTTGTTTATCAATTTCTGGATCTTTGCATCCAGAGTAAGAATCGCACCTTCTGTCATAATTACCTCATCTCAACAGCGTGTTTCGCTTCTAGCTTTTTCATAATCTTCTGTAAAATTTTGTTGGTGAATTCGTCCGTCAAGGTTTTTATGTCGGAGCCAATCACGATGCTGAAGGTGAGGCTGCGAGACCCTGGCGTAATATTCTTTCCCGTGTACTCATCGAAGAGGACGACACGTTTGATCAGTTGGGGATTAGTTGAGCGGATCGTTTTTGTGATATCCGCTACCGAATGTTCCTTCGACACCACAAAGGAGAGGTCGCGCACAACGGGTGGAACCTTGGGAATGGCTGCAAATACCGGAGATTTCACTTTTCCACTTTCCAGAATCGTATCAAAATAAACCTCAAATCCAAATATCGGCTGACCGATATCAAAGGCTTCGGCTACCTTGGGGTCTATCTTTCCACAGGATGCAACCTTGCTGTTGCGATACAGTATATCTGCACCGACACCCGCCTGATAAAAACTGTCTGCTGATTGGACAATGCGCAACTTGCTGGTGCCCAGCTGTTCCAAAATTTCTTCCACCACTCCTTTTACATCGTAAAAATCAACATCCTGATTTTTTTCCTTCCAAAAGGTTTCGTGGAGAGCACCGGTAGCAAGGCCGCTCAACATTTCCCGCTCCATCGGCAGCTTTTCGTTGCTGGAAAAAAAGACCTTATTCAGCTCAAAAAGCTTCAGAGAGCCAGCTCCGTGATTGAGATTGTAAGACGCCGTCTTCAGCAACCCGGGAATCAATGAAGAACGCATCACAGAAAAACGAGCACCCAGGGGATTTTTGACAGGAACCGTCTTGCGCCGGTCATCCTCTGCATCCAGCTTGAGATGATCCATATCTTCCGGATCACCGAAACTCCAGTTCACAATTTCCGAATAGCCATAGGAAACCATGATATCCTGCAACATTCTGCGAGAACCAATTTTCCGGCGATTCATGATGGTCTGAGGGAAAAAACGAGGTTCCACGTTGTTGTAGCCGTGAAGGCGAATAAGTTCTTCGATGAGATCGATCTCACGGGTGAGATCCTTGCGGTAGGGAGGGATGGAAAAGGTCAATTCATCTGCAGCTTCTGCCACGCATTCCAGTCCCAATGCCTTGAGATAGTCTTTGATCATTGTGCCGTCCATGGCCACGGTAAGCAGCTTTTCCACGCGGGATGGACGTACCGATACCTTGATAGTGGGCTTTGGCGCAGGATACACATCGATAACACCGTCCAGCAGAGTGCCGCCAGCAATCTCCACTATCAACTGAGCAGCACGGGCACTGACAATCTCGGTGGTTTCGTCGGCGATATCCCGCTCGAAGCGGTAAGATGAATCGGTAAAAATCTTCAATCTCCCGGAGGTTTTGCGCACCGTGGAGTAGAGGAAATTGGCAGCTTCGATCACGATATCCGTGGTATGTTCGGTGATCTGAGAATTATCTCCTCCGATCACTCCGGCAAGGGCCACCGGCTTTTCAGCATCAGCAATCACCAAATCCCGGGATGAGAGGCGATACGTTTCTCCATCCAGCGCAGAGAATGCTTCTCCATCAGCGGCACGGCGGATAATAATGCGGCTCTCTGCCAGCTGGGCAAAATCAAAAGCATGCAGCGGATGACCGTATTCCATCATCACGAAATTGGTCACATCCACCACGTTATTTATGGGTCGCAGTCCCACCGAAAGCAGCTTATCTTTAAGCCATTGCGGCGATTCTGCGATGGTAACCCCTTGTACCATCCTGGCGGTGTAGCGGGTGCAGAGATCCGGTGCCTGATTTTCTATGGCGAGGGTATCCCGGATGCATCCTGCCGTAGCGGGAAGGGTGATTTTGGGGGTGATCAGCGGTTTTTGAAGCAAAGCCGAAAGGTCTCGGGCCACCCCTAAAATCCCCAGAAGGTCCGGGCGGTTTGGTGTGATTTCCACTTCGTAGCATGTATCGGCGAGGCCCAGATAGGAAGCCATGTCGGTTCCGATGGGTGCATCCGGGGGCAATACCATAATGCCGTCGTGGTTATCGGAGAGTTCCAGCTCTTTTTCAGAACAGATCATACCAAAGGAGAGTTCACCCCGGAGTTTTGTTTTCTTGATGGTAAAATCCCCAAAGGATGCGCCGACAGGCGCAAAAGGCACCACTTGGCCGGCTGCGCAGTTTGGCGCTCCACAGATAACCTGCAGAGTCTCGGTGCCGTCATTTACGGTGCAGATAGAGAGGTGATCTGAGCCGGGATGTGGTATCCGAGTCTCGATTTTGGCGATGCGGATTTGTTTCAATCGCGCACCCAGTTCTTCGATGCCCTCCACCTCGATGCCGGCAAAGGTCATCCGATCGGTCAATGCTTCGGGAGAAAGCTCCGTTTTAAGATAGTCCTGTAACCATTTATAGCTGATCTTCATAACTCTTCCAATCTGTTAATCATTAAAACTGTTTTAAAAAACGAATATCGTTTTCAAAGAGAAGCCGCATGTCTGGAATATTGTATTTAAGCATGGCGATGCGATCGATACCCAGACCGAAGGCGTATCCGGTGTAGATTTCCGGATCAATTCCCAGCATTTCAAAGACGTGGGGGTCCACCATTCCGGCACCGCCCATTTCCAGCCAACCGCTGCCTTTGCAGATGTTGCAACCTTTGCCGCGACAATTTACGCAAAGCATATCAATCTCGGCGCTGGGCTCGGTAAAGGGGAAAAAGTGAGGTCTGATGCGAGAACGGATTTCGTCGCCAAACATCTTTTTCACGAAGACATTGAGCATGTCTTTCAGGTCGGCAAAGGTTACCCCTTTATCCACTACCAGCGCCTCCACCTGGTGAAATGCCGGTGAGTGAGATGCATCGTTGTCGTTACGGTAGCAGCGTCCTGGTGCGATAATACGGATGGGAGGAGCGTAGTTTTCCATTGTACGAATCTGGACGGTGGAAGTTTGGGTGCGCAGGAGTACGTCGCCACCGACATAAAAGGTATCGGAAAGGTCACGGGCCGGGTGGTCTTTGGGGGTATTGAGTGCGTCGAAGTTGTGGAATTCGTCTTCGATATCCCGTCCTTCTGCCACATCAAAGCCCAAGCTCACGAAGATATCTTCGATTTCCCGGCGGGCCAAGGTGACAGGATGCAGGCTTCCGCGGTCTTGGCGGCGTCCCGGCATGGTAAGGTCTATCCGTTGGGATGCCAGTGCGTGGTTATATTGGGCTTCTTTGATGGTATTCTCTTGTTGGGTGAGGAGCTCAACCAGGGCTTCTTTCGCCAGATTTACGGTTTTTCCAAAAGTGGGACGCTCCTTCGGATCAAGATGTCCCAGCTTTTTCATAAAGCCGTTGAGCACACTTTTCTTGCCGGTATAACGTGATTTTAATAGCATAAGATCATGCAATGAACGACATTGCATGATCTCTTCACGGGCAGCTAAAATCACTTTTTGAAGTTCTTCTTTCACCCTGACGCCCTTTGTTAATTAAGTTGTTCTTTTGCTACTTCGCAGAGTTTTCCAAAGGCATCGGCATCATGGAAGGCCAGATGAGCCAGAACTTTACGATCAACTTCGATTTCTGCAATTTTCAAACCGTGCATCAGGCGACTGTAAGAAAGGTCATGCATGCGGGCGGCTGCGTTGATACGGATAATCCAAAGGCGACGGAATTCACGTTTTTTCGTTTTTCTGTCGCGGTAAGCATAGAGCCAACCTTTTTCCACAGCCTGGCGGGCTGTACGGTATAATTTACTCCGGCCACCAACATATCCTTTGGCCGCTTTGAGATATTTCTTTTTGCGTTGTTTCGCTGCTACATTATTTACTGAACGTGGCATGTTTCTCTCCTTTTAATAAAAAATTAAACGCCCAACATTTTACGGACGCGGGGAGCGTCTGCTTTGTCCACCAAGTCTGAGCTTCTCAGATTGCGTTTCTGTTTGGTGGTTTTAGCGGTAAAAAGGTGGCCTGCATACGCGTGCCAACGTTTGATTTTTCCTTTTCCGGTAAGTTTGAAACGTTTTGCCGCACTACGTCTGGTTTTCATTTTCGGCATGGCTTCCTCCTATTATTCCTTAGATTTTTGTTTATTCGTTATCCTCAACTTCTTCTACAGCATCAGAACTGTCTAAGTAATCGAGTCTTTTCTCAATATCTTTTACCGGTGAAACAATGATGAAAATTGTTCTACCTTCAGACTTTGGACGTGAATCAATTTCCACGAGATCTTTCAGATCTTCCATCAGGCGTTCGAGAAGGTTAAAGCCGATATCTTTGTGAGCAAGCTGGCGTCCACGGAATCGTACCGTGAATTTTACCTTATTGTGATTCTTGAGGAACTTCATGGCGTTTGTCTTTTTGAAATTGTAGTCATGCTCTTCTGTATTGGGACCAAACTTAACTTCCTTGGTCTGCACGATATGCTGCTTCTTGCGGGATTCCCGCATTTTCCGCTCTTTTTGATAGTGATATTGACCAAAATCCATGATTTTACAGACGGGTGGGACAGCGTTTGGGGATATCTCCACCAAATCCAATTCAGCTCGTTCTGCCTTCGACAATGCTTCCGCAAAGGACACAACGCCTACCTGCTTACCATCTGCGCCGATCAGGCGAACCTTATCCGCTGTGATCTGCCGATTGATTCGTTCCTTCGGAACATCCGGCTTTCTTTTTGTCTTGCTTTTCCTACTTCTCCAAGCCAAGGAACCTCCTTTATTTATAAGAAAAGGCGGAGATATACCCCGCCTCTATATTGCATAGATCGTTATCATTCCAAACCTTATGAGCATTCCCCCAAGGGAAGCTGTAAGGTAGAAGCGGGATGCTTCTTTTCTCCATTTCTTACAATCACTCCCCAAAATCCCTACCGCCCTCATACCGTCAAGTTTTTTGTTTTTAGCACGATAGAGATAAATATCCCATATCAAAAGACAGCATCACCAATCGACAAAACCCGCTGATAGAGCAGAAAGATGACACTACAAAAGAAAACATAATAATCGACTTAAATAGATTAATGTAAAAAATCCTTGCCAATATTTTCAGGGATTTACATTTCTGATGTCAAATTATCCCGAGCACACTATGGAGGTGATGATGATACCAAATCATCCTAAAAATCGTGTTGCATTCATGGTTCTGATACTGACCTTCTCAGGAGCAAGTATCTGGAGTTTAGTTCGTCACTATCGCAATTGTACACCGATTCTATCTGTTGAGTCCAAAGTGATATCACGCCCGGATTGTTCAATCTGGCGCCAAAGGCATCAGGAATAGAGACCCAGAACCTGTGCAGTTTCTTTGGCGAATTCAATTCTACTAACTGGGGCTAAATGTTAAAAAAAAACAAAAAAACAAGCTAAAAAAAGGAGATTATCATGAAAACAAATTTAGTGCTTTTTCTCGTAGCCGCCCTTATCCTGTCCGCTATAAGCATCTCATCGATGCTCAACACCTCAAACTCAGCTGACGTCGCTTCCCAATGCCGCATCCAGAGTGACATCACTCCCGCCAATTTTGATGCAATAATTCTTCCCGACGAATCTAAGGACAGCGAAATCTGTGGCATCTTCGGAGATATCAAGCCTATGGATTGGGACGAGTGGTTAGCAAAAAAAGCAGCCTCTACTACCGAAAGCCTTACCAGCAACCCCGTCTGTGGCATCTTCGGCGATATCAAACCTATGGATTGGGACGACTGGTTTGAAGGCAACGACCCAACCACCCCGGAAACCATCACCAGCAACCCTGTTTGCGGCATCTTCGGCGATATCAAACCTATGGATTGGGATGAATGGTTCGCAAAAAAAGCAGCCTCTACTACCGAAAGCCTTACCAGCAACCCCGTCTGCGGCATCTTCGGCGATATCAAACCTATGGATTGGGACGAGTGGTTAGCAAAAAAAGCAGCCTCTACTACCGAGAGCATCACCAGCAACCCCGTTTGCGGCATCTTCGGCGATATCAAACCTATGGATTGGGACGACTGGTTTGAAGGCAACGACCCAACCACTCCGGAAA
>JAGGWK010000028.1 GCA_021157525.1 Candidatus Cloacimonadota bacterium
GTGTTGCCTAACAAGCGTGTCGTCAGTACAGTCGGTTGGTTGTATTTACCTGAACCTACCGATTCAGGGTTTAGCGGTTTGTACGGGCTTCCCGATAAATCGGGATGACCCCGCCGCATGCGCGAAACATTACGTGAAAAATCAAAGTTAAAAAAACGGAGGTAAAAATGAAAAAAATATTATTAACAATTCTATCTCTTATCCCAGTTATTCTATTTTCATACACAGTAGAAGAAACTTTAGCACAGATAGCATCTCTGAAAAAAGAATTAGCGCATAATCAGCAAATCGTAGATGATAAGATTGCTACGCTAAAACAAACTAATCCTTTATTTGCTGAGCAAGACACATTTGAAAGTGACAGCGAATATTTGGGTCGAATGAGTAAAGCGATGCCGCAAATAAACCAGATAAGAAAACAGTATCTAGAAGATTTGTGGCAAAAAATGAGTATTTTACGCAGCAACCTGTTTGAAACAAAAAATATCCGGATAGATATCAATCCAAAAGATTATGACGCAAACACAGAAAAATGGACAATTACAGTACACCATTTAGATTATCAAAAAGAAGTAATTCCCATAACATTAGATATTTCCAAAACCGATGCCAGCGATTTATATAAAAACTGGGGAAAAGTTAAGAAAACCGGAATCCTTTCAATTGATGTAGGAGATAAAATTGGATTGGCAAAATTGATTCTGGAAAATCCTATAACTAATTTTAAGTTAGAAGATGAATTTCAACCCATGAAGTCTTTCAAGCATGATACAGAGGTAAATTCCGTTGCTTTCAGTCCTGACGGTAAATTCCTGGCTGCTGGGAGCGGTTATGTAAATTCTGGTCATGCTACAATCTACAACCTGGAGACGGGGAATAAAGTGAAGTCTTTTAAACTGGATACAGATGTAACTTCCGTTGATTTCAGTCCTGACGGGAAATTCCTGGCTGCTGGAAGCGGTTATCTTTTTTCTGGTCATGCTACGATCTACAATCTTGAAACGGGGAATGAAGTGAGATATTTTAAACTGGATACAGATGTAAATTCCGTTGCCTTCAGTCCTGACGGGAAATTCCTGGCTGTTGGATGCAGTTATTATGACTCTGGTTATGCTACGATCTACAATCTTGAAACGGGGAATGAAGTGAAGTCTTTTAAACTGGTTAAAGAGGTACATTCCGTTGCTTTCAGTCCTGACGGGAAATTCCTGGCTACTGGGAGTGGTAGTAATTATCCTGGTCACGCTACGATCTACAATCTTGAAACGGGCAATAAAGTGAAGTCTTTTAAACTGAATACAGAGGTAAATTCCGTTGCCTTCAGTCCTGATGGGAAATTTCTTTCTACTGGAAGCAATCTTGATACTAGAAGCAAAAGCGGTTATCTTTTTTCTGGTTATGCTAGAATCTACAATCTTGAAACGGGGAATAAAATGAAGTCTTTTAAACTGGATACAGATGTAAATTCCGTCGCTTTCAGTCCTGACGGTAAATTCCTGGCTGCTGGAAGCGGTTATTATGCAAGAATCTACAATCTTGAAACGGGGAATGAAGTGAAGTCTTTCGAGCATAAGAAATCTGTAAATTCCGTTGCTTTCAGTCCTGACGGCATGTATCTCGCCACTGGAAGTGATGATCATTATGCTAACATATTCAGGACGTTATTTCAACCGGCAGAAGACGTTTTAGCTAAGAAAAATATTTCTTTACCCCCTTCCTTAACCGCTTCTGTAAATTTTATTGAGCCCTCAGGAAATCAATATCTCGACGCATTTGAAAAAGGAGAATTTGAATTAACTGTTACAAATTCTGGTAAAGGTTCAGGAAAAGGCTTAACAATCAAATTTGAGCCAGAAAGAATCGAAAGTTTGAACTATAATAATTCGTATATTGAAGAAATCCCAGCAGGTAAATCAGTAACTGTTAGAATCCCAATTGAAGCTTACATTGATGTAGCTGAAGCCAGTCACATCTTGAGAATTAACTTTGATGAAATTAATGGATTTCCACCAGCACCCGTAGAAATTGAGTTTTCCACAAAAGCCTATTTGAAACCTGAAATGTTTATTGTAGATGTCGGTATAGAAGATAATAATAATAACGGAATGATAGAATCTGGTGAAACCACAAAGCTCACTATAAGAATTGGAAATAAAGGAAAAGGCATTGCTACAGGAGCTTATGCTAAATTCTACTCTGAAGATAATGTGTTTATCACAGATTCATTTCCAAAAGTAGTAAGTTTAGGTGATTTAGAATATAATCAACATATTGATATTCCTCTTGAGTTTTTTGTAAATGATAAAGCTGCAGATGAAATTCCTTTGTTTGTAGATTTAACTGAAGCAACGGGAATTGCAGGAATTGACCATTTGCGAATTCCAATCTTAAAAAGTGAAAGAACAAGGAAAATCAAAAGAACAGTTGTTGCCGGTATAGATAAAAAATATGGTGATTTGGATTTTGAAAATGATCTTTCAGTTGATGTTGAACAAAATATTCCTAGAGCGAAAAAATCAAACAAAAATGCTTTAGCGATTATATTTGGAATTGAAGATTACAGAAATGTATCAGATGTTAATTTTGCTTTTCGAGATGCAACAATAATGAAGGAATATTTTTCCAAAACAATTGGTATACCGGAAGAAAACATTTACTTTAGAGCGAATGATGAAGTAACTCTGGGAGAATTCCGAAAAATATTCTCAGATAAAGGCTGGCTTGATAAAAGAGTAATTGAAAATGAAACAGATGTTTATTTCTATTATGCAGGGCACGGTGCACCGGCAATAAAAGAAGAAAAGGCATTTTTAATTCCTTTTGATGGTGATCCCAATTATCCTGTTCAAACAGGTTACTCATTGGAAACTGTATTCGAGAATCTCAGCAAATTAAACGCAAATTCTGTTACCGTTTTCTTAGATGCTTGTTTTACTGGTGCAAATAGAGAAAATGAGATGCTTTTAGCAGATGCAAGACCTGTGTCAATACAACTTAAAAACAACTATATTAGCAATGTTACTGTTTTTTCTGCAACATCCAGTAACGAGATTTCTTCTTCATATCCACAAAATAAACATGGTTTGTTCTCTTACTTTTTAATGAAAGGAATGCAAGGTGAAGCTGATGTAAATAATGACAATAAATTAACAATTCAAGAATTATTCGATTTCACAAAAACAAATGTATCAAGAACTGCTGGTACTCTTGATAGAGAACAGACTCCACAATTAGAATGTCTTGAACCTGAAAAAATAATTATCAATTATTAGGGTTATATTATGAAATACGAAAAAATCAGTACATGTTCCTCTTTGATTTTGTTAATGATTCTATTTACATCTTGCACTAATTCAAAATTAGTTTCAAATAATGATCATATCAAAATCATTTCAAACAATGAGCAAAATGAATTTCATGATTTGGGTAACGGTTGGTTTCAAGTTACCGAAACTGTAACAATCGAAAATATTACTCCAGAAAAAGCAAAAGAAATTGCAATTGAAAAAGCATGTAAAAGAGCGATTGAATTTTATAGTGGAATTGAAATATCTGGACGAGTAGTAGGAATACAAGCTGAAAATCAAGATGAAATTTTGATAAATAATTTTTCATCAATAACACAACAAACATCTCAAGGAATAATTACGGAAAAAGAACTATTAAAAGATGAAATTATCTCAAAAGAAAATCAACTTTTAAAAGTAATTACAATAAAATTAAAAGTAGAAAATCAAGAAGGTGAAAAAGACCCAGCATTTGAGATTACTGCCAATCTAAATCGTGAATATTTTAAGAATGGTGAAGAATTAGAATTAACCGTTAATTCTTCTAAAGATTGCTATCTTACAATTCTAAATATTTGTTCAAATGATTCTGTTTATGTATTATTCCCAAATAATTACAGAAAAGATAATTTTGTTAAATCAGGAGAAAACTTCAAGTTACCGAATGCGGAAGATAAAAGAATTGGATTGTATTTTCCGGTTAATCTTCTCCCCAATAAAAATGAAGATTTTGAAATTATAAAAGTAATCGCTACCAAACAAAAAATTGATTTCTCTTCGGTTTATTCGTTTTCAGCTTACGGAACCTATCAAACAGCTTTAAATGATTTACAAAACTGGTTACTAAAAATACCAAGAAATGAAATTGAAGAAATTGATTTGCAGTATTTTATTGGTAGGTAGTGATTTTGATGATTTTTCACATAACAAGCAGCTCCACTCTCGGAGTGAAAGTAAAGCAAGAAGAGCGTGGTAGCTGCCACCCATTAGTAGCACTTAATAATTTGGAGGTTAAAGATGAAGATTTATTTATTTTTATTAATCCTTTTAATAATGAATAGTTTATTATTCTCTCAGACTACAATTCCTGCCGGTGAAGTTTCAGGAACATGGTTTCAAAATGGTTCACCTTATTTAGTTGAAGGTGACATAATAATACCAGATGGTCAAACTCTTTTAATTGAACCGGGTACTTATGTAGAATTTCAGAATTTATTCAGTCTGGATGTTCAAGGTTGCTTAAATGCTGTTGGTACAGAACTGGACAGTATTACATTCACAGCAATTTCTCAATGGCACGGAATACAGTTTAATAACACACAAGCATCAAATGATTCTTCAAAGATCGTTTATAGTAAAATAAATCATGTTGCTCCCGATAATACAAGTAGAGGTGGAGCAACAATTTCAAATTTTGACAAATTATTAATCTCACATTGCTCGATCTCAGAAAATGATTTAGAATACATTTCAGGTGGTGGAATTTCATGTATTAATTCAAGCCCAATAATTGAATTCAGCACTATTGAGAATAATTCATCATCGATTGGAGGTGGAATTTACTGTATTCAAAATTCACATCCAATCATAAGAAATAATTTAATAACAAATAACAATGGTGGTTTAGCTGGAGGTGGAATAATCTGCAGAAATTCCAGTAGTCCGATAATTGTGAACAATATAATTTCTGAGAATTCTGGTGGAATTACAGGAGGAGGTATTAACTGTAGTTCAAATTCTAATCCATTAATAGTTAATAACTTAATAATTAATAACTCAGCAACTTTCACTATTCTACCACCTCGTGGTGGTGGTATTTATTTAGATGAATCAAACGCAACGATTATTAACAATACTATAACTTCCAATAATTCTCCCACAGGTGGAGGATTATATTGTATTGATTCAAATCCTATTATTACAAATTCAATATTCTGGGATAATGGACAAAGTAATGTTTTTATTGAAACTTCAAGCAATCCAATAGTAACGTATTGCAATATACAAAATGATTATCCTGGACTAGGTAATATCGATATTGACCCATTGTTTGACGTTACTGGTGAATATCCATTTTCCTTACTTGATGAATCCCCTTGCATAAATTCTGCTACACCTGATACATCAGGTTTATATCTGCCAGAATTTGACCTTGCTGGTAATTCCAGGATTTTTGGAAGTAGAATAGACATGGGAGCTTATGAAAATCAGAATGTAGTTGTAAAAGTTAATGACTATACAATTTCATCGATTTTTAATCTTTCAAATTATCCTAATCCCTTCAATCCATCCACAACAATTGAGTTTTCACTTGCAGATAATTCAAAAATTGAACTTTCAATATTTAACATTAAAGGACAAAAAATTAATGCATTAGCTCAAGATGACTTTACAAAAGGTTCTCACTCAATTATCTGGAACGGTGATGATGAAAGCGGACAACCTGTTAGTTCAGGCATTTATCTGTATAAATTAAATGTTAACGGTAAAACTGAAGCAGTGAAAAAGTGTCTGCTGTTGAAATGAAAAAGATGCTGCTAACACACAGCTCAACAGCCAAGCAAGAAGAGCGCAGCAGCTGCCAATCATTGGTGCTTTCGGTGTTTGTGGGTTAATGAGACAATTGCAACACCGAGTGCGTCCCTGCGCGGAGCACTGGGACGAGAAGAGAGTGGTGCGGACTTGTGCGGCTCTATTCCGACAAGAAATGGGAAGTAGATATCTTTTACGGTTATGGTGGTTATCACCTCATCCCCCAGCCCTTCTCCTCAAGGAGACGGGTAGCGATAGCCTGGTTCCTGTAAAACAAGGGAAATGGAAGTTACCTCTATGTTTTCATTTTCCTTTGAACGAAGCAATCAACCGACCCTCGCCTTGCAGGAGAGGGTGGATCCGGTGGAAACCGGAGCCGGGAGAGGTGAAAAGATTCCAGCGAAACTTTCTTTTTTGCTTTTTGCTTTTTGCTTTCTGCTTTCTGCTTTATTCCCTGTCTGCTTTCAGAACTTCTAAGAAGGCTTCCTGAGGCACCTGCACGCTGCCGATTTCCTTCATACGCTTTTTCCCTGCTTTCTGTTTTTCCAGCAGCTTGCGTTTACGGGAAATATCGCCGCCATAGCATTTGGCCGTCACGTTTTTCCGCATGGCATTTATGGTGCTTCGAGCAATGATTTTTGACCCGATGGAAGCTTGCAAAGCTACTTTGTAGAGCTGCCGAGGGATGACTTCCTGCAATTTCTCCGTCACGCTTTTGCCCCAGTTATAGGCTTTGCTTTCGTGACATATAAAACTCATGGCATCCACTTTTTCACCATTTATCAGGATGTCCACCTTCACCACATCTGACTTACGATACTCCCTAAAAGTATAATCCAGGGACGCATAACCTCGGCTCACGGACTTCAGCTTATCATAAAAATCAAAAATAATCTCGATAAGGGGAAGCTCGTAGTGGATGGAAACCCGTTTTTCATCAATGTACTGCATATCTTTCTGGATGCCGCGGCGTTCCTGGGCAAGTTTCATAATATTACCCACATAATCGGTAGGTACGATAATCTCGCAGTCCATTATTGGTTCTTGTACGTGGTCAATTTTCACCGGATCCGGGTAATCCACCGGATTGTAAATTACCACCTGAGCGCCATCGGTAAGGGTAACGAGAAATTTCACGCTGGGAGTGGTAGCGATGATAGGAACGTTGTATTCCCGGTACAGTCGCTCTTTGATAATCTCCAGGTGAAGCATTCCCAAAAAACCACAGCGGAAACCAAAGCCCAGAGCTAAAGAGCTTTCCGGTTCGTAACTGAGGGCTGCATCATTGAGCTGGAGTTTGCCCAAACTATCCCGCAGGCTTTCGTGATCTTCTTTATCCAATGGGAAAATCCCGCTATACACCATAGGTTTGGGCTCTTCAAAGCCGGGCATTGCTTCGTCACAGGGGGCGTCAAAAAGGGTGATGGTATCTCCCACCCGGGCATCCCGCACCTGCTTGATATTGGCGATAATGTATCCCACATCTCCAGCACGCAAGCCTTCGGCTTTTTCTTTTTTCAGGCCCAGATAGCCAATTTCCTCGATTTCATAGCGTTTATCCGTGGACATCAGTTTGATGGCGTCGTCTTTTCTCAGTTGCCCTTCAAAGAGCCGCACCAGCACGATCACGCCACGATAGGGGTCGAAATAAGAATCGAAGATCAGGGCTTTGGTAGGGTTGGATGCATCTCCCTTTGGCGCCGGGATGTGCTTCACAATGCCTTCCAACAAAGCACTCACTCCCTGCCCGGTGCGTGCACTGATGCGATAAATCATGTCTGCATCCACGCCAAGATTCTCCATGATATCGTGTTCGGTGCCTTCCACATCGGCTTTGGGCAGATCTATTTTATTTATTACCGGAATTATTTCCAGATCGTTATCCATGGCCAGATAGAGGTTGCTCATGGTTTGCGCTTCGATGCCCTGAGATGCATCCACCAGCAGCAGAGCACCATCACAGGATGCCAGACTGCGAGATACTTCGTAGGCAAAATCCACATGCCCGGGGGTATCGATGAGATTCATCACATAGAGTTCGCCATCCATTTCATAGGTCATGCGGATTGCATGGGATTTTATGGTGATGCCCCGTTCCCGTTCCAGATCCATATCGTCCAGAATCTGATCGATAGCGTGAGCGTTTTCCACTACGTGGGTCTCTTCCAGCAGACGGTCTGCCAAGGTGGATTTCCCGTGGTCTATATGCGCAATGATACAAAAATTGCGGATGTTTTCATGCTTCACTTGTTTCACTTTTAATGCCATCTATCCTCCAAAAGGAGATCAAAACTTCCAGAAGCCCCGGTGTGTCAATAAAATCCTTTAAGTGTCTTAAATGCTTGCAATTATCCCCAGATGACACAATTTAAACTTGACGCAAATCTACGATGATATTTGTTCACATCCCAAGTAGATAAAAGGAGTTATCAATGATAGAAGTTATTCGTGATACCTGTGTTGGATGCGGCGCCTGCATCAAAGCCTGTGCCTATGACGCCATCACAATCATCGATACCTGTGCAGAAATAAATCAAGATAAATGTACCCTCTGCGGTGCTTGCGTAAGTGCCTGTCCCTTTGACGCAATCTTCATCAGGAAATTTGGTCAACAGGCCATCAATCGCAATGCCTACAACGGCGTGTGGGTATTTGCCGAACAAAAGCAGGGAGCCTTAGCACCGGTAGTTCTGGAACTTCTGGGCAAGGGAAAAGAACTGGCATCCCAGCTGGAAACCAAGCTTGTGGCCGTGCTGCTGGGTAACAATATAGCGTCCCTCAGTCGGGAACTGATCGCTTATGGTGCCGACGAGGTAATTGTGGCAGACCATCCCCGTCTGGAAAATTACCTCGACCTTCCCTACGCTTTTGCCCTTACGGCGCTGGCAGAAAAGTACAAACCCGAAGTTATCCTTTCCGGCGCCACCGTAATGGGCCGCTCCTTTATTCCCCGGGTGGCGATAAACCTGCATACCGGCCTTACTGCCGACTGCACTGGACTGGAAATTGACAACAACTCAGGGCACCTGCTGCAAACCCGCCCAGCCTTTGGCGGCAACATCATGGCCACCATAGAGACCCCGAACCACCTGCCTCAGATGGCCACGGTGCGACACAAAGTGATGGATCCATTGGAAAAAGATGAGAATCGGAAAGGTACCATCATCCAAGAGACTATCGACTTTTCCGCTCTGGAAGATTCCTCGGAATTTCTGGAATTCATACATGATGATTCTCAGACCATCAACCTCACCGAAGCCGATTTTGTCATTGCCGGCGGCCGGGGACTGAAAAATGCTGAGAATTTCCACCTTATCGAAGATCTGGCAAAAGCCTTGGATGCTGCTGTTGCTGCATCCCGTGCTGCGGTGGATAATGAATGGGTAAGCTATCCGCATCAGGTGGGACAAACCGGTAAAACTATCAAGCCAAAGGTATACATTGCTGTGGGCATTTCCGGTGCCATCCAACACCTGGCAGGAATGCAATCATCAGATTATATCATCGCCATAAACAAAGATTCCAATGCACCGATCTTCAAAGTTGCAGATTTTGGTGTAGTGGGAGATCTCTTTGAAATCTTGCCGGCACTCATCAAAAAAATAGGATAATAAAAAAAGTACTTTACACAGGCCAGGTTTTTCAAAATTCTTGGCCTGTTTTATGATTGCGCGAGTAAATTCACAAATGAGGCTATATGGAAATTACGGTACAGGCCAGCGTTTACAGCGCTGAGCGCACAGCAAAAAATGCAACTATTCACTTGGAATCAGCCCAGGCTGTCTGTGATTTACCACTGACCCTCACCCAAAACTGCATCGCCTACCCTCCTTTTATAAACAGTCACGACCACTTGGTAGGGAACTGGGATCCTCGGGCAGGAGACAACCGTCCCTATAGCAATACCGACATCTGGGTGGAAGAGATGAAATATTCTGCATCCTACCTGGAACGCAACAAGGTGTGGATAAACGATGGCACATTCCGTTTGTTGGAAGGAACTGCTTACCGGCTTTACATGCTGGGATGCTACAAAAACCTCTTTTCCGGATGCGTGGCTGTTCAAGACCATGGCCCCAACCAGAAGCCTGCCTATTACGATAGTTTCCCGATACATGTAATTCGGGATTATCGCCAGTGTCACTCCATCTCCCTTGGCAATTGGTGGGGCGGAAAATCAGCCAGAGAGGAGTGGGAATCTACCAACGGCGAAATGCCCTTCATCACCCATCTTGCCGAAGGCACCGATGAACGCTCAAAAAGTTGCTATCCCCGTTTTAAAGAACTGGGTCTGGCACAGCCAAATACTCTTATTGTCCATGGTATTGCTATGACGCCTGAGGATATCGCCGATTGCGCTGCCAATGGCGTATCCATCTGCGTATGCCCCGAGTCAAACATCTTCCTCATCGGCAAAACCATAGACATGGATGCATGCCGCAAATATGGCGTAAACGTGGTTATCGGCACCGATTCTACTATGAGCGGCAGCACAAACATCCTTACGGAGATCCGGCGATTCCGCGAAATTTTCCCTCACATTCCAGCCAACGAGATTTTTGCCATGATCACCGCCAATGCACAAAGGGCTCTGCTGCTGGATGACAGCTATGGCACCTTGCAGGAGAGCAACAAACACCTTCTGCTCATGGCCGCACACACCTCAGATCCCTACGAAAACCTGTTTCACAGCACTATGCACGATGTGGAACTTCTGGTGTATGACGGCACGCCGATATATGGCAATGCCGCCATGCTAAACCACTTTCACCACGATCCGGCGGACTACTTTTTCTTTGCTCATGATGGCCACAAACGTTTCGTAAAAGGCCATCCGGAAAAAATCTCCGCCGAAATCGATGCAGCTCTGGGCTATCACAAGCATCTGCCCTATATCCCCTACTGATGCTGCAACTGAGCGAGATTTTTCTCAGCATCCAGGGAGAATCTACCTGGGCAGGATTGCCCTGCGTTTTTGTGCGTCTGGCAGGATGCAATCTCCGCTGTAATTATTGCGATTCCACCTACAGTTATCAGCCATCCATGGAACTTTCGCTTCAAGAGATCATCGCAGAAATAGACCGTTTTTCACCGGTTTCCCTAGTGGAGATTACAGGGGGTGAACCCCTGTTACAAGATGAGGTGTACCCTCTATTATCTGCACTTTTGCAAAAAGGTTACACCTTATTGCTGGAAACAAACGGCAGCATCCTGATGAAAAACGTACCAAAAGAAGTGCATAAGATCATGGATATTAAATGCCCGGGGAGCGGGATGGAAGGTAACTTTGACCCAGGCAATATTTCCTGCATCACACCGGAATATGATGAGATCAAATTTGTGCTTTCTGACAGAGATGACTATCTTTGGGCTCAGCGGCAAATCGAAAAATACCACCTGGAGAACCACAAAATATTGTTCTCCTGCGTCTTCGACCGCTTGCATCCTGCCCAACTGGCAGAGTGGATGATCACAGATCGCAAACCCATACGCCTGCAATTACAGATGCATAAATACATCTGGGATCCTACCGCCAGAGGTGTGTAACGCACTACCACGATACCACTTCACCTGTGGCTCATCGATAAAAGTATTGACACGTAAACCAGAGACAAAAATAGTGCGTGCCAAAGTGATAAGAGTAGTTAAACAGGAGATAGATATGAAAAAGAAAATTCATCCGAAGTATGAAAAAATGACGGTTACCTGCGCATGCGGTAACGTGTTTGAAATGAGCTCAACCAAGAAAATTGATAAGGTTGAGATCTGCTCGGAATGTCATCCGTTCTACACTGGGAAGCAACGAAACGTTTCTACCCAGGGTCGTATTGAAAAATTTAATCAGAAATATAATCTGAACGCCAAGAAATAGCGTACCTAAACCCTTCGCACCACATAATCACTCGAGCCCGAGGATGTGGTGCGTTTTTTATGGAGAAACAATCCCAATGAGTACAGAGAAAAAAGAGATCATGGTGGGCGGCCAAGCCGTTATTGAAGGCGTGATGATGCGCGGTCCGGAATTTCTGGCTACCGCAATTCGCCGCAAAGATACTACCATCGAAGTAAAAAAAGAACCCTTTGTCAGCATCACAAAAAACCACAAATTTCTAGGCCTGCCAATGGTGCGTGGTTTTGTATCCCTCATCGAAATGATGAAAATCGGTTTCACCACTCTCACCTTCTCGGCAAATCGCGCCGAACTGGACATCGATGAACCCGAAAAGTCCAAAGAAAAATCAGCTGGACGGCTGAAAGCAGAAGAAATTCTCAGCTTTGCCTTCGCCTTTGGATTGGCCTTTGTGTTCTTTGTATTGCTCCCCTACAAAAGTGCAGAATGGCTCTCTCTCTCCAAAGAAAATTTCCTTTTCAACCTCTTTGCAGGATGCCTCCGCATCATCCTTTTTGTGGTGTACATCTGGGCTATCAGCCGGATGAAAGATATCCACCGCATCTTTGAATATCACGGAGCAGAGCATAAATCAGTATTTGCTTACGAACATCAAGCCCCCCTCAACCCGGTTGATGTGCAACGCTTTTCTACGCTGCATCCCCGGTGCGGAACCAGTTTCCTGTTCTTTGTCATGCTTATTTCCATCCTCATCTTTTCGATTACAGACACCATCGTGAGTTACTTTTTAGGTCACTCTCCTGTTCTTGGACTCCGCATTGCCTACCATCTCTTGCTGACTCCACTGGTTTCCGGCATCTCATACGAAGTGCTCCGGTTGTCGGGAAAAAACATCAAACACCCTCTGGTAAAACTGATGACCGCTCCTGGCCTGGCACTGCAACGCATCACTACACAGCCACCGGATAATGAACAACTCGAAGTTGCCTTGGTTGCCATGAAGTGCGCTTTGGAACTGGATATTTCAGATCACAAGAATGTGGTCTTTTTAGAGGACTGAGAAATGTTGCCAACCGACAAAATAAACAACCTGCGCAAGGAATACGCCGCCTTGAAAGTGGATGTGTTTGATCCTGCAAAAATGAGTGACCGCCGAGGATACCGCATCATTTCCAAACGCTTTAAAGAACTGGAAACCATCTTAACCTGCGTAGATAAAATTGAAGCCACTGATGCAACCATCGCTGAAAATAACGAGATTATCCATACGGAAAAAGATGCCGAACTGCGTGAATTGGCTCTGGAAGAAAATAACGAGCTTACCAAAGAAAAAGAAACCCTCATGGAGGAGCTAAAAGAACTTCTGGCTCCCCGCGACCCCAATGATGACAAGGATGCGATCATCGAAATTCGCGCCGGAACCGGTGGTGATGAGGCCGCAATGTTCGTTGCCGACCTCTTTCGCATGTACTCAAATCTGGCAGATAAGAAAGGCTGGAAACTAACCGTCATTTCTCAAAATGCCATCGGTGTGGGAGGCATGAAAGAAGTCATTTTTCAGCTGAGCGGAAAAAATGTCTTCGGCACAATGCGCTTCGAAAGCGGTGTTCACCGGGTACAACGAATCCCTGTTACCGAGTCTCAGGGCCGCATTCACACTTCTGCTGTTTCGGTGGCGGTATTGCCCGAAGCCGATGACGTGGATATCGACATCTCTCCCAGCGATCTGAGGATAGACGTCTATCGCTCATCCGGCCATGGAGGTCAAAGCGTCAACACCACAGATTCCGCTGTGCGCATCACCCATGTTCCCACCGGACTTGTGGTTACCTGTCAGGACGAAAAATCTCAAATTAAGAACAAAGCCAAAGCCATGAAAGTATTGCGCTCACGACTTCTGGACATGGAAATTGCCAAGCAGGAAGCCGAGATTGCCAGCAATCGCCGGGCTCAGGTAGGCACCGGAGACCGCAGTGCCAAGATCCGTACCTACAATTTTCCTCAATCCCGAGTAACCGATCACAGAATAAATTTGACATCCTACAAGCTCAGTTTCATTTTGGATGGCGAGTTGGATGAGTTTATTAATGCATTGAAAATTGCTTATAAAAACGAGAAGGTGAATAACTAAAATGTTGGTTTTATCCGTACTTTTGATAGTGGTGTTTTTTTTACTGTCCGCTTTTTTTTCCGGGATGGAAACGGGCTTGATCTCTCTGGACCGCTTACAGCTGGAGCATGGCGCACGCAACAATACAACCAAAAAACGGATTCTCAGTTTTTTAGAAAATCCGGATCGCCTCTTTGGCACCACTCTTTTTGGTACCAATATCTCGGTGGTTATCGTGTCCTCTTTGGGAACCTATTTTTATGGGGCCTACATTAACCCAAAATACATCTCATCTCATTACTGGACCCTCATTCTGGCTACACTACTCTTGATTTTTGCGGAAATCATCCCAAAAGCTATTTACCGAGAAAATCCCAACGTCGTAGTTCCACGCTATTTCCCACTAATAGAAATCTGTTCTGTTGTTCTCAAACCCTTCGTTCGCTTTGTGGAGCTCCTCAATACGTCGATTGCAAAAACCTTCAGACTTCCCAATCAACACAGCTACCACCTGCTCACCAGAGAAGATATCTCTTACATGCTTTCAGAAACCGAAGACGACGACTCACTCCACGAAAATCAGCGGGAGATGCTGGAAGATGTGCTGGAATTCTCTCAGTTGAAAGCCGAGAATGTGATGATTCATCGTACCGAAATCGAAGCATTTGAGAAAAATACCCCCATCTCCGAAGTCATCCGCATCGCCAAAGAAGCCGGCTACACCCGCTTCCCGGTGTATGATGAAGACTTGGATAACATGGTGGGAATCCTCATTATCTACGACATATTAAAACGCAAAGACAGCGATAGCCTCACCGCTGGGGATTTCACCCGCAAAGTCTATTTCGCTCCCGAAACCATGGACGTGAGCAAGCTCCTCACCGAGATGCAAACCCGTCGCCGCAGCATGGCTATCATCGTCGATTCCTTTGGTGGAACCGCTGGACTGGTAACCATCGAGGACATCCTGGAAGAAATCGTGGGGGAAATCGAAGACGAATATGACACCGCCACCCGGGACGTAGAACTTGTGGAACCAAACACCTACCTCATCAAAGGTTTTGTGGAAATCGACTTTTTGAACGACGAATATGACACTAATCTTCCTACTGGTGATTACGAAACTATCGCCGGAATGATCATTGACCGTCTGGCCAGGATTCCCGCCCAAAACACCCGTCTTGTGGTGAATAACTGGAATCTTTTGGTGGTGCAGACAACCATGAATAAAATCGTTTCCGTTAAGATGTGGCCAGTGCAAACCGAGAATGTTACGCCTCAAAACTAATATCCTCACCCCGGTTTCTGCCCAGGAAACCCACTTCATTCCCCAGGCCATAATCACCATAGAAAAGGATGTCATCTCCGGTATTTCCACCAATGGGGACTACGATATTGACCTCAGCCAATCCCTTTGCCTCCCAGGATTCATAGATACCCATGTGCACCTGTCTCAACACTTTGTCCGCGGACGCCACTGCCCCCATCTGCTGGACTGGCTCAATCTTCACATCTTTCAGGAAGAGCGACGCTCCAGGGATGCGGCCTATGCCA
>JAGGWK010000031.1 GCA_021157525.1 Candidatus Cloacimonadota bacterium
CAACAAATCTCATACTGCGATTCCTTTTATTTTTTGCATCCTATGTTTTATAGCATTACCACAGTGTCAAGAAATTCAATTCTTCTTCCGCAACTTAACAAGTTGCGCTACAATTTTCTTACTTACGCAACTTAGCAAGTTGTGCTACAATAACCTATGGAGTCTTGGCAAAACGAAACCCGCCACCGTAGTCGCCAGAATTACGAACGTTCCTATAACGATCAGCAACACGGCAGTAATTGCCAACATAGATCCAAGACCCGCCACGCAAAACGGAAAGTTCTCCTGAGTTTGGACCTTGTGGATTATTTTTTGGACTCTTACCATAATAACCACTTCCATACCAATCCCAACACCATTCCCACACATTTCCACTCATATCATAAATGCCAAGTTCGTTTGGTTGTTTACCGCCAACAGCATGAGTTTTCCCTCCTGAATTATCATCATACCAGGCAACATCACCAATATCATTACTACCGGAGTATTTATATCCTTTACTTTTGTTTCCACCTCTCGCGGCATATTCCCATTCCGCTTCGGTGGGTAACCTGTATCCGTTGGCGGAAAAGTTGCATTTTATATTCTCGCCACTTCCGGTATAGCAGGGAGTTAAGCCTTCTTTCTCGCTCAATTTATTGCAAAACTCCACTGCGTCATACCAGCTAACTTGTTCTACAGGTAAGTTGTCACCTTTCCAATGTGAAGGATTATTTCCCATTACATCTTTCCACTCTTTTTGAGTTACTTCATACTTGCCAATATAAAAATCACTAACTGTAACACGGTGAACAGGTTTTTCGTCGTCATAACCATTATTACTTCCCATTTGGAAAGTGCCGCCTTGCACGAAAACAAAACTATCGGGAACATCACTGCCTTCTTCCAACATCACTTGTTTTCTTGTAGTATTATCGGCATTTACTCTAAATGATTCTTTGTGGGTTTTGTAGTCATCTGCTTCAACAATTAATTCATAAGTTCCCACAGGTACATCTAGAAAAGTTTTCCTGCCAATCGCTGTATAATGTTCTCCACCATCTCCTTTTAATTCTATTTTTGCATCTGTGGGAATGGTCATTATTTGTATTGTTCCTGTTTGCACTTCCGGGTAAATTTCTATTGTTTCATTTGCTTTTCGTTTTAAAGTTATTACTCGTTTTAAAGTTTCTGCTTTGGGCATTGATACGCTAATTTCAAGAACTTGTGGAGCAATTTTATAATCAGTTAAACTCCCGTTAAAAGACTGTCCGTTAAATGTTACTGTAGCATTGGGATAAGTTTTTATGGTTAATCTTGCGGAAATATCTTCAGGATAAAGTTCAAAAACTTTCTTTTCACTTTTTTTCAAAGTATAAGTTTGGTTAATGGTTTCACAAAATTCCTGTTCTATTTTGAAATTGATAGTTTGAGGAAGCATTACCATTTCATCAAATCCACCTTTATAGTCTTTTCCGTTAAATTTTACAATTGCATTTTTATTGGTTTTTATGGTTAATCTTGCTCGAATATCGGTTAATGTATAAGTTTGTTTCGTTTCCGGTTCAGTAATGGTTATCTGTTCATTTATTGTTTCATAATTTTCTTTTTCTATTTTTATCGGATAAATACCGGCATCAAAAAAGCTGCTTTTTGGTGTTACACCAAATTTTATATTATCAATATAAACCGTCGCTCCTTCCGGAATAGTATTTATGGTAAGAGCGGCAGGCATTGCCGGAACAAGTTTAAAGTTAAAAGAATTATTTTGTTCACTAACATTTTCTACAATTTCCTGCGTAGCAAATCCGTCTTTTGCTACTTTAATCTTATGCTTACCTAATTCGATATTTTCAGTAAGCATTTTATTTTGTGTTTTTCCTTTGGAAACACCGTCCACAAAAACTTCCGCCCCGTTTTGGTTGCAAGTTATCACAACCGGAATCTGCGTTGCTTGTTTGAATTTTTCGTCAGCACTCATCTCATACACAGAGCCGCTTTTTAATACAATACCGAATTGCTCTTTAAAACTGCCGAATCCATCTTTTTTCAAAACAATATAGCGAGCACCCTTTTTCATTGTAATCCAGTATTCACCCTGTTTATCTATTTGAGCTACTTTGCTGGCAGTGTTGTAAAAGTTTATATCTTTAACTCCGCATCGCACAATCAACAACGCACAAAGTTTTCCATCATTGTCGTATTTAACTTTGTCATCCAGCATCTGCAGTCCGAGGTGAGCGGGGTTTTCTGTTATTTTGGATGTTATTTCAAATTCGGCTGCAAACAGTAATGTAAAACTAAAAATCAAAAGTAATGATACAACAAATCTCATACTGCGATTCCTTTTATTTTTTGCACCCTATGTTTTATAGCATTACCACAGTGTCAAGAAATTCAATTCTTCTTCCGCAACTTAGCAAGTTGCGCTACTTTCTCGTAGAACAAGCTGCCAGCTTGTTTTTTTACGCAACTTAACAAGTTGCGCTACTTTCTCGTAGAACAAGTTGTTAACTTGTTTTTTTACGCAACTTAGCAAGTTGCGCTACAGCTATCTTAGAACTTGGCACATTATTTCACATTCTCTTTTTCCCCCAATACACCACCACACCGGCAATGGCCGGCAGTGCGGTATTGAAGAAAAAAACCAATAGCGACGCCAGAACTGCTTCCTCGGCTAACACGCCGTAGGCGGGCAGGATCTCCATGGCAAAGGATTCTCGCAATCCCAGCCCGGCATAGGCAATGGGAATGATGTTGGCGCAGAGAATGAGAGAAACGGCGATGAGGGTGTGGAAATAGGTGATGTTACTAACGTTGTGCAAAATAATGAAATACTGTCCCGCCGTGATAAGCATGTAAAGCACCTGCAGGGCCATGGTTCCCGGGATGATGCTCCGGTAGTTGCGCAGCATCTCCCGCCAGTTATCATGACGGACTACATGGTGAACCAGATAAATGAGCAGTGGCGATGCCAGCACCACAGCCAGAGCCGCACCGCCCATCCAGCGTGGCCACGAAAAATAAAACATGCTGGAAAAAGCGGCAAAGGCCAAGGCCAGCCAGATGATAAAAAACTTCTCGATTCCCACCGCAAAAAGAGAGTTTTTTTTGCTTCCTTCCACAAAATAAATCTTGCCCAGGGTGCCATATCCGCCGGGGACAACGAAGCGCAGGCTGTGACCGATGAAGTGGGAGACAATGAGTTCTCGTGCCGAAAATCGATAATCGGGATTCAATCGCAGGTAGCGGGACCAGTTAAAAATTTCGATTCCCTGCTTGATGATGGCGCTGAAAATCAGCAAAATGAGGGTGATGGCAGGGATGGCGTGCAGGCCGGCCGCAACGTTGTTAAGATCAATTTTCTTGGTGAGATAGGCCAGTAACAAAACCGAGACGCACAACTTTATCCCAGTAAAAAGACCCTTTTTGAGCTTTTCTCTGCGGATTCTGTCCTTGACCGATTTTTCCTTTTTTTGCACCATACCGTGGAAATTTCCCGGTAGAGAAAATTTCGTCAATAAGTTTTACGAGGTGCGATGTGAGTCTTCTCCCTCAGCGGGTCAACCGTTTTGTCACCACCCAAAAGCGGGTGGCCATCACTTTTGATGACGGGCCTGATCCCCGGTTTACCCAGCCGTTGCTGGAGCTTCTGGCGCAGCATAATGCCCTTGCTACCTTTTTTGTAAGGGGTAGTAATGTGGCTGCGCATCCGGCTCTGGCAGGCAGGATGCAGGCAGCGGGGCATGAACTGGGCATTCATGGCTGGCATCATGCATCCTTGCGCTGGAGCACTCGGTGTCAGGTGCAGCAGGAAATCCGGCGAACCCGGGATGCTTTGGCGACGTGCGGAGTTACAAAAGTCGATCTCTTCCGCCCGCCTTACATGCGTATGGGGTGGGGAGCAGTGTTGGAAGTGGCCGCACAAAACCTGGTATTGGTGGGGCAAAGCTGGAAAACTCACGACTATCATGCGCCCTCGGTAGAATGGCTTGTGAAGCGGGTTGTGAGCAAAACCCGACCCGGTGATATCTTGATTTTTCACGATGGCGGCGGAGACAGATCATTGACCCTGAAAGCGCTTGAACAGATTCTTCCGCAGCTGGTTGAACAGGGAATTTGCTTCTGCACCATCCATCAAATGATGGCTAAAAAACCAACGAGATAAACCCCTTGCCCCGCATATAGCCGTCGGTGTCTTTGCTTACAACGATGCCCGGCTGCACTGTGCGGCCGAATTGTTGCACTGTAATCTCGTAACTCTGCACATCACTTTCGGCATCCCACGCCACTGCGTTACGCAGGATCAGCCACTGATTTTTCCCGCAATCTATTGTGCTGCGCAACACCACTTCGTCCTGTACATCCGCATCCCACCAACGATACCATGCCACGTCCCATCCTTGCATCCATGGCAATGCGGTTCCCCATCCCAGCTTTTTCAGAGCCTTTTTTTTACTATCGTACAGGCAGGATGCATGGATGCGTTTCTGCGGTGCCGGGTGCAGGGTTCCCACCAGTTTCAAAGTGTTTTCCGTATTTATCACCGTGTGCAGATCCCAGATGGCGCTGCGGCGGTCTATAGTTATGGTTCCCCGGGATTGGGCGTTCTCCAGGGTGGTCTCCAGAGCGATGTTCCACTGCCGATGATGATGGCGCAGTTTCCAGCCGCCCCTTGCTGCATCCTGATGAACAGAAATCCAGCCCTGTAATGATGTGGCGGAGTGGATGAGGTAGAGGTGACCGTAGCCCGATGGATGCTGTTGCGCATTGTCTGAGAATCCGGCGATAAGGCTGTTTGAACCTCCCAGAGGAAGGGCGGTTTCCACGCTGATGGTCTCCACTTCATCGGGAGTGAGCCATGCCTGATAATGCACATTCACTCCTCTGGCCAACACTGCTCCGGTTACGTTGTAGCGGGTATCCGAACCGTTTTTTTGCCTTGCCCAGGTGGTGAATACATGGCAGGCTCCCAGCCGCATTTCATCTCGTTGCAGGCGGGATGCATCCTGCCACAGATGCCGGTAGCCCAGCAGTTTCGTTGGGGTTTGATAATCGGCGGCCATGCTCCAGTTCTGTTGGTTTTCTACACGTTCAAAGTTTGCATAAACTGCCATATCTGAGTGGTTTATGGATATCGATCCAGCGTGGTGACGGGTGAAATTATGCTGATATTGGGCGTAAAGTGTAGTGTCAATCTCGAAGCTTTGGTATTTGATTTTCCATCCCTTTGGGGAAATGGTTCCTTCTTCCCGATAACGCATGGTGTGATGGGCTATGGGGCGGCTGAATTGCATGGAATGGGGAAGGGAAATGCTGAAGCCATCGGAGGCATCCCAGATGCTGTTTGAGATACCGCTTAAAAATCCGTAGGCTTTTTGCACGGCATTTTCCCCCCAGGATGCATTGAGTGAATCGATGCAGCCGGCAGCAATGATGGCGGTGATTTCATGGTTTATTTGCGCCTGTTGCTGGGTGGTGAGGAGCTCGTGGGTCTCTCGTGGACGGTTGGAATCCATAACCCAGCGCAGTTGTGATGCCGCCGGCGGAATGGCCGCAGTAAGGGGAGAACCTGTTATGGACGAACATTGGATAAACCCCGAATGTTCCAGAGAAAAGCAGGTAAATGCGCCTTCCTGCCGATAGGTTTTGGGATTTCCATTCAGGTGCAGAGAGCCGGGATCGATGCCGGTGCGCAGGCGCAGCGATGGATGTTGAGAGACATCATGGCTTTCGATCTGCCCCTGAGGTGATGAACCAAACTGTATGAAAATATCTACCGGTACATCGCTGCTCAGCAGCGTATCGCCCCATGCCGCAACAGAGGTGCATGCGGTAGCCAGTATAAATGGCGACGCCTGGGGATTTTGCAAAATCACCGCTGCTGTGGCGTCGCTGCGAAATCCACGACATTCCCAGGGTTGGGTGGCTGTGATAAACAGATCAACGCTGCCGTCGTCCGTCTCAATGGCATAAGCGGTTCCCCCTGAGGTGATGGTGATGGGCTTGGTGGAGATGGGGGCATTTTGAGGTGACGACGGCACAAAAACAGAAAGCAGCGACGCCGCCTGCGCCCGGGGAAAGGAAAGCTCGATGGCGGTATGAGGCAGGTTGGTATTTGTTCCGGTATGGGTGCTTTGTCGGGGTTGCATGCGCAGAGGTTGTGATGAGATAAAGGTGGCATCCAGGATGGCTTCTCCTGAGCGCCATTGACATTGGTCTGCACCGGTTTGTTGCCACGAGCCATTGCCATTCCATGGTATGGAAAAGCGCTGTTTTTGCGCCGAAGCGCACTGGTCGAGTACCACAAAATACCGCTGATGGGCAAAGAGAACGGTGCGCTGCAAATCACTTTTGCCATAGCTCGCTTCGCCGCAGGCATAGCATCCCCAATCACCTTGCAGGTGACTGGTGATGCGGCTGCCGATGGCATCGCCAAACAGCGCATTTTGGTAAGGCCCAAGACCATTTACCAATGGAATATTGTGATTCTGGCTGGCTTGAAACCATGATCGATCGGTATCATTTACACCACCGATGCCGTAGCCAGCATCCAGCAGAAGCTCTTTACCGCCAGACCAAAGGGTAAACGCCAGAGGCTCGATGTGGTCGTGTTTGGTGTGATGAGGTCGGCCCGGCTCGCAGAGAAACAAGCCGTAGGTGTGTGGCTGGTCGCGGAAAATAGCGGTACCGCCGGTGGGGAAGATGGCGAGATTTTGTCCCTGTGGCAATTGTGGTCGCACATGGTTATCCCAGGCGAAAAAGGCTTCGGCAAACAGTGGATCGTAGGGATTGAAGCTACTGGCATCCCGCTGATAAAGGGCGCGAAATTCTGCCGACCATGGGGAGATGCCTACCAGAAGTGGCGGATAGGGAAAGCGTGCTTTGAAGGCATCGTCAAAAGCAGGATAGGTTCCGTCAGGTCGCTGGATAGCGATGAGCCAGTGGTAAAATCGGTTGATCGTCGGGTGGCGGGTGATGTTTTTCCCTGTGCGTTGATGCAGGTGCCATGCCAATGTCGAGAGTTCTTTGGCTACGTAATTTCCATAGTACGCCCCTTCGCGATAGGTGCCGTCATCTTCGATCTGGCAGAGTCCCGCCTCCAGCTGGTCTAAGGCCCGGTTCAGCCAGGCCTGGCATTGGGGCGCATCCAGCAGCAAGGTCGCCACCGCTACGCCACAGGTGATGGATATGATGTGGTTGTTTTTGGGGATGCCGATTCCCCGGGAAATATCCACCGATGCAAAGCTGGATGGGATGCGGGTATAGTTGCGATTGATCTGCCGTATCTGGGCGGTGAGGTGATCCTCGATGGTGCTGCGTTCTTCAGACGAAAGCCGGGGATAGATGAGGTCGTAGGCTACGGCAAACTGCCGCAACGCGATGGCCGCCTGCATCCAGTCACCCCAGCCCTGATTGCTTTCTCCCCCCTCCGGCGTGGTTGGTTGGTAGGTTTCGCCGATGGACAGTAATGCGGTTTTGGCTACATCCAGATAGTGCTGTTCGCCGGTAATGACATAGCAAAAGCTGTTGAGCTTGGCGCCGGTGCTTCGGTAGCCCTCAAAGAGGTACGGCTGAGACAGGTCATAGGGGTAGGTGCTGGCTGCGGCCTGCATGTTTATTGCCCAGGATTGGTAGGGCTCCTGTTCCAGACGGGTGAGGATTTGGGCGGGAGAGAGAGTTTTCCCGTACATGCGGGGGTGAGATGCGGAGGCTTCCAGTCTGGGATGGGGAAGGGCAACATCACTGAGAGAAAGCATTTGGTCGATGGGTGTGTCTTGATAGGGAGCGGCAACAAACCCCTGCAAAAAGCTACGTCCCAGCTGTTGCCACAAGGGCTCGGGAGACTGATACTCGGCGTTGAGCCACATGCATCCAATAAGGAATAACAGGGGGAAAAAGGTTTTTTTCAGGAATGATATCAGGGATTCCATCTGCCGGGCTTGCAATAGCCAGCGATGGTAAACCAAACCATCGCATAGGGGAACAGGGGGACGAAAATGATGTCTGTGAGGCGGAAAGTGCGGTGCAGGCACGCCAGGATTACTCCCCAGAATAACAGAACGCTAAGGCTGTAGATAGCTGCTGGAAGCCAGTTCCCATAAATCATAGCCACGGGGAGGTAACAGAGAAAGGCAAAAATGACCAATTGCAAAATCTGAAAAGGCAGGGAGGAGAGATGAAATTTTCCGTAGCGGCGGGAGAGTTGTGATGAGCGTTTTTTTCCCGAAGTGGGTTGAGTGAGCACCGGTGTTGCTCTATTAAAAGCGATTTTCCATCCGGCTCGGTGGATGGCCAGGAGCATCTGTTTGTCATCCCCCGACAGATTGTGACGGAAACTGTGGTAACCCCCTACGTCATGATAGGCTTTGGCGCGGATGGCCAAGTTGCCGCCGGCACAGGAAAAGGGCATGCCCAGTCCGATGGTGGCGCCATAAATCCCGCCATTGGCGATGTACATAATTCTGCTAAACCAGGTTTGAGGCCGCTCTTGCACTGTGCCTGTCACCATGCCTGTTTTGGCTGAAAAAAGCGGTGCCAGTTCAAGAAGCCAATTTGCCGGAGGTGCGCAATCTGCATCGGTGAGGGCCAGATACTCAAATCGTGCCGCCTCAACAGCCTGCTTCAAAGCCGCCTTTTTCCCCCGATATTCAGAGTCTTTCTCCTGTATTCGGTACCAGGATGCATTGGGGTGGCGGGCGCAAAAGTCTTCCAGAAGGTGCGGGGAATTATCGGTGGATGCATCATCGACGATGATGATTTCAAAGTGTTCCTTTGGGTAATTCAGGGCATCCAGAGCGGTAAAAAGCCGGGGAAGGTTGGGGGCTTCGTTGCGGCAGGCGATGCAGATGGAAAATTCCACATCCGGTTCTGCAGGCCCACGGCGATGTATCAGCAACCCGATGCTGCACAGCAGCATCAGGCCTGCAAAAAGAACAGCGGGCAGCATCAGTAGCGCACCTGGTATGCCAGGGTGATTTCGTTTGTGGCCCCCAAAGCATCGGTGCTATAGCGGTAGTGGTAGCCCAGAGAAAGAAGGTGATGCGCCAAGGTACGAACGGCGAGATTTGCTACCACATCCGAGATATCTGTGATGGTGCCGGCCAGCCATGGGGCCGAGTCTGAAGGCCGCGATTCGTAATTGATGGTAAAACTGTTTCCCAATGAGCCCTGGCGGGTATAGGCGCCGTGAATATTGAGGGTGCTGCGATAGGGGAGTGGCAGGTTGAGCTCTCCCGCATATTGAATGAGGTTACTGCCGTCCGGGAAGCCCAGAGGATGGCCGTTGTGAGAAAATTTACTCACCAGAAAGCGGTGGGTGTACATCCAGGGGCGTACGGCGGTAAATTCGGTGCAGAAGCGCATTTTCCCCAGATATATGGCGTTGCCCAGTTGCAGAGCAAATTTGTTCTTCCATGAATCGGTGCCCAGATCTGAGCTGCTGAATTCGTCCATGGATGCGTTGAAATAGAAGGTATTCCCGGTACCATAAGCCAGCTCGGTACCGGCAAACATCAGCACGTTATCCCGGTCGTTCAGGTTGTGCTCGGTGATACGCATGATCGTGTGAGGCAGCAGGTAACTGGCATCCAGACTGCGGTTGCCATAGACTACGTGCTCACCAAAAAAAGCATGAAATCGGTTGCTTGGATGCCAGTCCAGGATGTGAGTGGCCAGGTATTTGTCGGCATAGTCTTTTTCCCGGCTGGTGGTGGTGCTGTCCGGGATGAGTGTGGCGTGTAAAAATGACACGGATAATTGGCCGATCTCCCAGTTTGCGCTGAGGTAACCGTAATCATTCTGGGCATCACTGAGGATGATGCTGCCACCGATGTTACTGCCGATCTGGTAGGTGCCGCGACCAACGGCAAAGCGGCCTACCGCAGTGTCATACTGCATTCGTGCCCGAACTTTATCTACATACACCTGTGTGTGGTCGTCATTGAACTGTACCCAGCTTTTTATGAGGGGTGAATTGTTGAAGGCGTAGGTGACGTTATTGCTGTAGTGGCCTTTCCACATGTCGGCAAAAAAACTGAGCTGGGTGCCAATTCTGCCAGCTATCGTTCCGCCATAATAGGGCAGGGAAAAGGCATCTTCACCGTCTGGACGGACGTACTCGTAGCCGGTGAAAAGCTGAAACCGCAAATCCCAGGTTTGGCCCTTTGTTGTGCTTCGCTGCTGGTAAAAAGCCGAGGAATCATCGGGACGAAACAGTCGCATCCATGACTCTTTAAAGGCCTGCACAGATGAGAGGGCAACGTGATCTCTGGTGCCTGCCAGGATGGAAGTAAAGTAGTCATTTTCATTACCGGATGCATCCAGCAGATACTGATGAGTTTGGGAGGTGACGGCTGGGTAATTCCATGTGAACTGTGGTGTCTGAGCCAAAAGGGTGAGGGCATAGAAGAGAAAAATGAGGGTCGCTGACTTTTTCATAGTATCATTCCTATTTTTTTTCTCTGAAGTTTCCGGGAGGGGGCAGTTGTCTGTCAAGAAAAAGCTCTCTGGCGGGCTTTGAGCCCTTGCATCCAGGCATACCGCCAGGCATCCTGCAAAAAGTAATTTGATTTTTAATGGCGAATTCCTTTACAAGAATTTGTTTGAACCCAATCTGGGACGATGAAAATAATGAAGCAGGAGTGACCATGGACATTAAGAAGCTTAATTATTACTACAACAAGTTTAAATTTGGGGAAGATAACTTTCACAATCTCATGCGCAAACGGGTGCACGAAATTCTGCTGGTATCCACTTTTTACGATGCTTTTATTTTTGAACAGGATGGCAGGCTTTCGGAGCAGATTTATGGCGAATACATGCAGCTAAACCTGAGTACTGCGCCGCGCATCACCAGTGTGCCCACCGGCGAACAAGCGCTGGAACTGCTGAGAAAAAAACGCTATGATCTGGTGATAACCATGATGCGCATCGGGGAAATCAGCCCGTTTAAACTGAGTAAAAGGATAAAGGAAATGTACTCTGGTCTGCCGGTGTTGCTTTTGCTCAATGTGCAAAACGATGTGGGGCTGATAGACAAAAAAAGCGAAGAAATGAAGTTCATCGACAATGTATTTACCTGGAATGGCGACAGTAAAATATTCTTGGCTATGGTAAAATATATCGAAGATCGATGGAATGTGAAAAACGATACCGAGCAGGGGTTGGTGCGCGTGATTTTGCTGGTGGAAGACTCCATACATTATTATTCCATGTTTCATCCGTTGCTGTATGCCGAGATTATGAAGCAGACACAGCGGTTGATTTCCGAAGAACTCAATGACATCAACAAGCGTCAGCGGATGCGTGCACGTCCCAAAGTGCTGCTGTGTCACTCCTTTGATGAGGCTATTAAAATCTATGAAACCTACGAGGAATACATCATTGCTGTGATTTCGGATGTGCGCTATTATTTTCAGGGGAAGATTCATCCTCAGGCGGGCATAAAGTTGGTTCGTCATTTACAGATGCATGGGGCCCAATGTCCGCTGTTGCTGCAATCATCGGAAGAACAGTTTCGGCAAAGCGCACGGGATCTGGGGGTTCATTTCCTGCTGAAAACCTCTAAAACCCTGCTTCATGATTTGCGCAGTTTCATCATCAATAATCTTGGTTTTGGGGATTTTGTTTTTCGGGATGCCCAGGGCAAAGAAATTACCCGAGTTACCTGCATGCGAGATTTTGAGAGAAATCTGCGGGATATCCCCGAAAGGAGTCTGCTGTACCATAGCAATCGCAATGACTTTTCCACTTGGCTTACCGCCCATGGTGAATTTCTCTTTGCCAAGCGTATTCGCGCCCTTTCCAGTAGCGATTTCGAAACTATCGAATCCTTGCGGGACTATTTGGTGTCTGCCTTCCGTGAGATTCGGATTCAGCGGAATCGAGGGAAAATCATTCACTTCACTCCAGACTCGATAAACACCGAAGAGAGGGGAATCATCCGCATCGGCGAAGGCTCTCTGGGAGGTAAAGGCAGGGGAATTGCCTTTTTAAATTCTCTTTTTTGCGCCATGGATCTGGAAGAACAATTTCCCGATGTTACCATTCGCATCCCCAAAACCTATATCATCGGGACGGCGGAGTATGATTGGTTTATCGAGCACAACCGCATTGGCGAATGGATTACCCGGCGTTCAGATGACGAGATTAAGCGCTATTTTGTCGAGAGTGCTTTGTCACCCACGCTTATGGAAATGTTGCAGATTTTCATCCAGCGGGTAACCTGTCCCCTGGCGGTACGTTCTTCGGGATTGCTGGAAGATTCTCAGTCCCAACCCTTTGCCGGCATCTACGAAACCTACATGGTACCAAACAATTGTGACGAAAGAGATATGCGACTAAGCCACCTGACCGACGCCATCAAGCTGGTCTTTGCTTCGGTATATTTGCAGAGCGCCCGCAACTACATCGAGAGCATACAGTACAAGCTGGAAGAGGAGAAGATGGCGGTGATTTTGCAGGAAGCTGTGGGTAGTAATTTCCAAGGGTATCATTATCCTCATATCTCTGGCGTGGGACAGTCCTATAATTTTTATCCTACAGGAAATCTAAAAAACAGCGATGGTATTGCCGCCATCGCCATCGGTCTGGGGAAAGCGGTAGTAGAAGGTGATAACATTTTCCGGTTTTGCCCTCAATTTCCCAAAACCGAGATCATCTCTCAGCAAGAGCTGTTGGGTGGTACGCAAAAGCATTTTTTTGCCATAAACACCAATTGCCACGATTTTTCCCTGCTGGATGATCCCAATAGCACTCTCGCGAGGATTTCTCTACGGCAAGCAGAAACCCACGGGACGCTGGACCATCTGGTATCGGTGTGGGACTATGAAAACAACCGCCTCATCACCGATCTCTCGGTGCGAGGGCCGCGCATCGCCGACTTTGCAGACATCTTGAAATATAAGTACTTCCCCCTGGCTGCGGTGCTTGCCGAGATATTGGAAATCGGTGAGCAGGCTATGGGAGTGCCGGTGGAAATAGAATTTGCCATCGACCTTACCACTGATGCATCCGGGGGAAAACGGCCAACCTTCTACGTGCTGCAGATACGTCCTCTTACCATAAATACCGATGAAATTTATATCGACTCAGACAACATTAATAAGGATGATGTGTTTCTCTACACAGAAAGCGGCATGGGGAACGGGGTGATCTCTACCATTGAGGATGTGATTTTCCTCGATCCACGCACCTTTGACCGTACCCGCACTCTGGAAATGAAACAGGAGATTGCAGCTCTCAATGCCAAACTGAACAAAGAAGGGCGGCAATACATTCTCATTGGCCCGGGACGCTGGGGTTCCCGGGATCGCTTTTTGGGTGTGCCAGTGCAATGGCACGAGATTTTCAAAGCCAAAATTATCGTGGAAGCCGGGATCAAAGATTTTGTGGTGGACGCCTCTCAGGGAACTCACTTCTTCCACAATCTGGTGTCGATGAATGTAGGCTACTTCACCGTGCCCACGATGTCGGTAACTGATTTTGTGGATTGGGACTGGCTTTTGGCCCAAAAACCGGCGGAGAAAACCGAACACATGATTCATCTGCGCATGGATCATCCCTTGGTAGTAAAAATGGATGGCCGCAAAGGCATCTCCTTTATCTATAAATAGGCGGGATTATGCGACTTGAAGAGCTGGACTATTATTATCGGAAATTTAAGCAGGATGACGATGTATATCATAATTTGATGCAGCACCGGATAGAAAATGTGCTCTTAGTATCATGTCTTTTTGATGCCTATATTCTGGAAAAGGACGGATTTCTTTCGGAACAAATTTATGGTGAGTACCGGATGCTTGATCTTACCACTGCACCACGCATTACCACGGTAAATTTCTCTGATGATGTGGTGCAATTGATCGAAGAAAAGCAGTTTGATCTGGTGATCATCATGATGCGCATGGGAGCTTCCACTCCCTTTGAAATGAGCAAAAAAATCCGCCAGATGCGTCCTGACCTGCCGCTGTTGCTGCTTCTGAATAAACAAAGCTATGTAGACCTTTTTCACACAGGACAGTGCGATGCATCCTCCTTTGACGATGTGTTTTTGTGGAATGGCGATACCAAGCTGTTTGTTGCCATGATCAAGCTGATGGAAGATAGACTCAATATTGACCAGGATATCCGTACTGGCCAGATTCATTCGCTGTTGCTCATCGAAAGTTCCATCACCTATTATTCGCAATTTTTACCCCTCTTTTATGCCGAGTCTCTGCGCCTCACCCGGGAGCTGATAGCATCGGAAGAAAACGATGTGCGAAAGCGGCTTCGCATGCGGGCCCGTCCCAAAATATTGCTCGCTCACGATTATGATGATGCTCTGAAAATCTATCAGGATTATCACGAGTCTATCATTTGCGTGATCACCAATTCCAACCTCAAAGTAAAGGGCATGTTTGACATTCACGGTGGCATCAAGCTCATTCGTGCCATTCGGGAACAAAGCGAAGATCTGCCCATCCTGTTGCAATCTGCTGAACAGGAAAACCGCATCGAAGCAAGAAAGCTGGAAGCAACGTTTCTGGATAAAAACGATGTAAACCTCTTCACCCACATCAGGGAATTTATTATCAATAATCTGGGTTTTGGGGATTTTGTTTTTCGCGATGGAGCAGGAAACGAGATCACCAGAGCGCGGGGAATGTTTGCCTTTACCAAAGTGCTGGAAACGGTTCCCGACGAATCCATTTTGTATCATGCCAGTCGTAATCACTATTCCGCCTGGCTCATGGCCCATGGCGAAGTTCAGGTGGCGCGGCAGATTCGCTACATTGTGGCGTCGGATTTTCTTTCGGTACAGGATATCAGACGCTTTCTCATCGAGACGATTCACTCCATCCACAAGCGTAGCAATCGGGGGAAGGTGATACGTTTTTCTCAAGACATTTTTCTGGATTCCGGTGAAAACAAGATCGTGCAGTTGGCCGAAGGATCTCTGGGTGGCAAGGGGAGAGGATTGGCCTTTCTCAATGCCCTGATGGTGAACATGGAACTGAATAAGGAATTTGATGAAGTCTCGATAAAATTACCCAACACGGCTATAATTGGCACCAATGAGTTTGATTATTTTATCCAGCATAACGACATCGCCTATTCCCATATCGGTGAAAAAACCGATGAAGAAATCGATGAGATTTTCCTGCAGGGCTCTTTGTCTGAGGAGTTGGTGTATCGATTGAAAATCCTGGTATCTCACATTAACACCCCTTTGGCTGTGCGCTCCAGCGGCCTGCTGGAAGATTCACAGTCTCAGCCCTTCGCAGGGATTTATCGCACCTTTATGGTACCAAACAACCATCCTGATATTGCGGTGCGACTGGCCCACCTCTGTGATGCGGTGAAGTTGGTGCTGGCTTCTCCCTTTATGCAGCCGGCACGGCGGTATATCGAAAGCATCCATTATAAATTGGAAGAGGAGAAGATAGCGGTGGTTATTCAGGAAGTGATCGGTGCAGTACATGACGATCTCTATTATCCTCACTTTTCCGGCGCTGCGCAATCCTACAATTTTTATCCCACCAAGCGGATGGTGCACGATGATAATATCGCTGCATTGGCGCTGGGTATGGGCAAGGCTGTGGTTGATGGCGAGCGGGCGCACCGCTACAGTCCCAACCACCCTAAAGTGGATATGCTGGCTCCTGAAGATATTGTTGAGAATAACCAACGGGATTTCTATGCCCTGGATCTGGCGGCTGGCCTGAAGGAAAATGTACGAAATGAAGAGACTTTTTTGAAGAAAGTGCGGATATCACAGAAATTGAAGCAGGGGGTTTTTAAGGAGCTCACCTCGGTATGGGATTATGAAAATTTTCAGTTTGTGGACGGTCTTTTCGCTGAAGGCCCGCGGGTGGTAACCTATCGCAACATTCTTCATTTCGGTCGATTTCCCCTTTCTTCATTGCTGATGCGCATTCTGGATATCGGCCAGGCAGCTTTTGGCGTGCCGGTGGAAATCGAGTTTGCCGTCAATCTGGATGCAGCTCTCAACGATGCTCAACCGGCATTTTATCTGTTGCAGATTCGTCCCCTTTCGGTAAATGTGACATCGGTGAAAATCGATGTAAACCGCATCAATCTGGATGATGTCCTGTTGTTTACCAGCCAGAGCATGGGCAACGGAACCATCGACACCATCCGGGATATTGTGTACATCGATCCCGAAGAATTTGATAAAACCCGCACGCCAGAGATGGTGATGGAACTGGAAGCGATAAATCGCAAGCTAAAGGAGGCTGACAGGGAATATTTGCTTATCGGACCGGGCCGGTGGGGTTCCAGCGACCGGTTTCTGGGTGTGCCGGTGAAGTGGCCTCAGATCGATAAAGCGCGGATTATCGTGGAAGTGGGGATGGAGCACTTCAGAGTGGAGGCATCCCAGGGCAGTCACTTTTTCCACAATCTGGTAGCCATGAATGTTGGCTATTTTACGGTACCCTACCAGCGGGAGCCAGATCGGGTAAATTGGGCTGTGTTGCGAGAGCAACCAAAAAAGCAAAAAGCAAATTTTTTAAATTGGATAGAGCTGTCAAGTCCTCTGATAGTCAGGATCGATGGCCGCTCTGGAATTGCTGTGATTGATTATAACTTAAGTAGCTGATTATCGAACATGATAAAATTGTTGACCACCGAAATGTGTTTCATAATTTTGCGCTCATCAAAATAGTGAAAGGAAGGTAGTTATGATGTTAAACGATTTCATGGCGACAATTGCCGCAAAGAATCCTGCCCAACCGGAGTTTCTTCAAGCTGTGCACGAAGTTGTTGAATCCATCTGGCCCGTTTATGAAGCAAACCCACGCTTTGTAAAAGAGAAGATCCTGGAACGGCTTATCGAGCCTGAACGCACCATTATGTTCCGTGTTCCATGGGTTGATGATGCCGGAAACGTGCAAGTTAACCGCGGTTATCGTGTTGAGTTTAATGGAGCGATTGGTCCCTACAAAGGGGGCTTGCGTTTTCATCCCAGTGTAAATTTGAGCATATTGAAGTTCCTTGGGTTCGAACAGATATTCAAGAACAGTCTAACGACCCTTCCTATGGGTGGTGGTAAAGGTGGATCAGACTTTGATCCTAAAGGAAAATCGGATATCGAAGTGATGCGTTTCTGCCAATCCTTTATGGCAGAGCTGTTCCGTCACATCGGGCCAAATACCGATGTTCCAGCCGGGGATATCGGTGTTGGTGGCCGGGAAATCGGCTATATGTTTGGTATGTACAAAAAGCTGCGCAATGAATTTACCGGCGTGTTTACCGGTAAAAAACTGGATTGGGGCGGTAGCCTCGTCCGTCCGGAAGCAACGGGTTATGGTGCTGTTTATTTTGCAGAAGAGATGCTGAAAACCCGTGGCGAAGGAATTGAGGGGAAAACCGTAGTCATCTCTGGCTCGGGGAATGTGGCTCAATATGCCACCCAAAAGATCAATCAACTGGGCGGTAAGGTGGTTACGTTATCAGATTCCAGTGGAACCATCTACGATCCAGACGGCATTTCCGGGGAGAAATGGGAATATGTCATGGAATTGAAAAATCTCCGTCGTGGTCGCATTAAAGAGTATGCACAGGAATTTGGTGTGCAGTACTTCGAAGGAAAACGTCCATGGGCAATTCCGGAAAAAGTGGATCTGGCTTTACCTTGTGCAACCCAAAACGAGCTCAATGAAGCGGAAGCCAAGGCTCTGGTTAAGAGCGGATGCCTCTGTGTTACTGAAGGTGCAAACATGCCTTCCACCCCAGATGCTATCGAAGTATTTTTGGCAAACAAACTGCTGTACGGCCCTGGTAAAGCGGCAAATGCTGGTGGCGTAGCAACCTCCGGACTGGAAATGTCGCAGAACAGTTTGCGCATGGGCTGGTCACGGGAAGAGGTGGATGGTCATCTCCACAGAATTATGGTAGCTATCCACAATCAGTGCGTGGAATATGGTAAGAAGGATAATTTCATCAATTACGTAAATGGTGCCAACATTGCCGGGTTCCTCAAAGTAGCCCGCTCTATGGTTGATCAAGGCGTAGTATAGACGATAATAAGCAAAAAAGGCCCTCGGTTTCCGGGGGCTTTTTTCTGTTGGATGCCAGATAAGTGGTCTGAAAAGTGATCGTATTTTATAAGAAGTAACGCATCATTGCATATGCTGATAGAGATACCCATGCACCGGTCATCCGATCTGATATATCCCTGTGAAATGTGTATTCGAGAAAAAAATATCTAATCAGTGTTCACAAAACTTGACAATAAAACAGCCCCTTCCATTTAAGGACTCAAATTTAAATATATTAGTTAAGTGGAGGGTATCATGACAAAGCAAGCTTTCTTGGATGACGTCGCTCGCAAAAATGCCGGGGAACCGGAATTTCTGCAGGCCGTTACTGAAGTTGTCGATTCTGTTTGGGATGTATGCGAGGCAAATCCCCGCTTCAAAGAAGCAAAAATCCTTGAGCGTATGGTAGAACCTGAACGCACCATTATGTTCCGTGTTCCATGGGTTGATGATCAGGGTAATGTTCAGGTTAACCGCGGATACCGTGTTGAGTTTAACAGCGCAATCGGACCATACAAAGGTGGACTTCGTTTCCATCCCAGCGTAAACCTCTCTATTCTTAAATTCCTCGGCTTTGAACAGACGTTCAAAAACAGCCTTACAACTCTGCCTATGGGCGGCGGTAAAGGTGGTTCTGATTTCAACGCAAAAGGCAAATCGGATAACGAAATCATGCATTTCTGCCAGGCTTTCATGAGCGAACTGTTCCGCCATATCGGGCCAAACACAGATGTTCCTGCTGGTGATATTGGTGTTGGTGGCCGGGAAATCGGTTATCTCTTTGGTATGTACAAAAAACTTCGTAACGAATTTACCGGCGTTCTTACCGGCAAAGGCCTCAACTGGGGCGGATCTCTGATCCGTCCGGAAGCTACTGGCTTCGGTGCCGTTTACTTCTGCGCAGACATGCTGAAAGGGGTAAAGGAAACATTCAAAGACAAAATCGTCACCGTTTCTGGTTTTGGTAATGTTGCCTGGGGCGCAATAATCAAGATCAACGAACTGGGTGGAAAAGTTGTTACTCTTTCCGGACCTGATGGCTACATCTACGATAAAGACGGTATCACCGGCGAAAAAGTTGATTACCTTCTTCAGATGCGTGCATCCAACAATGACCGCGTTCAAGACTATGCTGATGAATTCGGCGTAGAATTCTTCGCTGGCAAACGTCCATGGGAAGTAAAATGCGACATCGCCATGCCCTGCGCAATTCAAAATGAATTGGGCGAAGAAGATGCTCAGAACCTTGTTGCTAACGGCGTGAAATGCGTTGTTGAAGTTTCTAACATGGGTTGCACACCTGAAGCTGTTCATGTTCTTCAGTCCGCAAAAACCCTCTTTGCACCCGGCAAAGCAGTCAACGCTGGTGGCGTTGCTACTTCCGGTCTTGAAATGTCTCAGAACAGTCTGCGCATGAACTGGAGCCGTGAAGAAGTTGACGGACATCTTCACACCATCATGGACAGCATCCACGAACAGTGTGTAAAATATGGTAAAGACGGTGATTATGTCGATTACGTGAAAGGGGCAAACATAGCCGGTTTCATGAAAGTTGCCAACGCAATGCTCGATCAGGGCGTTGTTTAATCACACAACATATAAACAATAGCCCCGCGACCAGCGGGGCTTTTTACCTTTATGAAACCCTTTAAACTATTTGCAGCAGTTCAGCCGGGCCTGGAGCCATACGCTCAGCAAGAGCTTGCAGCTCTGGGTATAAAAAACCTTCAGCCCGAAAAGGGCGGCATCAATTTCGTTGGCCATTACACCACCCTTTTTAAAGTTCATGCATGGTGCCGTACCATCAGCCGCATATTGGTTCGCCAGGATGCCTTTCATGCATCGTCTTTCTGGGAGCTGGAGCGTCATGCAGCCAGGATGCCGTGGCGGCAATTGCTTGGGTCTCCACGATTTTGTCTGAGGGTGCACTCATATCACAGCCGTTTGTATCATGAAGATGCCATAGCTCAGCGATTGCAGAAAATCATCGAAGCCGCAGTACCGGGATGCCTGATGACGGCGCGGCAGGAATCGGCAGACGACCAATTGATTGTGGTGGTAGTGCAGCGTGACGAAGTACAGATTTCTCTGGATGCATCCGGTATGCATCTGCACAAACGTGGGTATATGCCTCATCGTGCCAAAGCACCATTGCGGGAAACCATAGCCGCAGCCATGATTCTGGCCAGTGGCTGGGATGGTTCTGTTCCGCTGTGGGACCTGATGTGCGGCGGGGGAACTATTCCCCTTGAAGCGGCCATGATGGCGCAGAAAATCCCTCTTCAGAATTTCCGCTCCTACAGCTACCAGCAGTGGAAGGATTTTCCTGCTCAGCGGTATCAGCAATTTGTTCAGGAGAATCAGCAGCCATCATCGACTTCGGCCCCGATACTGGGGAGCGACATCCTGCCAAAAAACATCGATGCTGCCAGATACAACGCAGCTCATGCGCATCTTCCGGCAATACAGTGGCAGGAAAAAGATATCTACAGCATAGATGTAACTGACATCCCCATGCATACATGCATCCTGTCTAACCCTCCCTACGGAAAACGCATCGCCCATAATTTTGCCCCGTTGCACACCCTCCTTGCAAGCTGGAAAAAGCAGCGTCCCGACCTCACAATCGGCGTACTGATGATGCAGGATGTGCTGAAATCCTATCCGGATCTGGTTCCCCGCTTCTCTGTTTCCAATGGCGGTTTACTCACCCAATTTGTGCTTTTTACCTAAAAATAACTTTACGTAGCACTGCCCATCCCAAAACTTCGATCAGTACCGAAAACGGAGGATACATGAATCAGTTTATTGCGGAATCCGCTACCCTGGGTGCCGGCACAAAAGTCGGCATCAATGCGGTGATATTGGATAATGTGCGCATCGGCGAAAATTGCCTCATCGGCCATAATGTGGTGATCCACGAAGGAAGCTGCATCGGCGACAATGTGCGTATAGACGACAACACCATCATCGGCAAAAAGCCACTCAGCTCACCCCGAAGCATCTTCAAAGTAGATTCTGACCTCAAGCCGACGACCATAGGAAACCTGTGTCAGATCGGCGCCAATGTGGTGATCTATGTGCAGGCAACGGTAGGAAATAATAACCTCATCGCTGACCTCGCCACCATCCGTGAAAACGTGACAATCGGCGACCTGAATATTATCGGCCGAAACGTGACGATAGAAAATTTTACCACCATCGGCAATCGTAACAAAATGGAAACCAATTGCTACATCACCGCCTACTCCACTATCGAAGATTACTGTTTTGTGGCCCCCTGCGTGGCTACCAGTAATGACAATTTCATGGCCCGGGATGCCGCCCGGTTCGACCATTTCAAAGGCATCACCATGAAAACCGGCAGCCGTATCGGCGTAAATGCTACCATCCTGCCGGGAAAAACCATCCATCAGGATGCCTGCATCGCCGGCGGCAGTGTGGTAAGCCGTGATGTGCCGGCGGAAGAAATCTGGCTGGGAACACCGGCGAAATCCTTCCGCGCCGTTCCCCAAGCGCAATTACTGAAAAATAATTTGGATAAAAAATGATGAATGCACTGGTAATAATACCCACCTACAACGAGCGGGAAAACATCCTGCATATCATCGATGCGGTGCTGCAGCAGAGCGCCGAATTTGAGATATTGATAGTGGATGACAACTCCCCCGACGGCACTTCCGCGCTGGTGGAAGAACTGCAAAAATCGGAGCCCCGGGTGCATCTTTTAAAACGTGCCGGCAAGATGGGACTGGGCTCGGCCTATGTGGCCGGATTTCGCTACGCTCTGAGCAAAGAATATCAGTTTATCTTTGAGATGGATGCCGATTTTTCCCACGATCCCGCCATGTTGCCGGTGATGCTGGAAGCAGCTCAAACCAAGGATCTGGTGATCGGCTCCCGGTACAAAAGCGGTATCAACGTGGTCAATTGGCCGCTGTACCGGCTCATGCTCAGCTGGGGCGCCAGCAAGTATGTGCGCTGCATCACCAGGATGCCTGTCTGCGATCCCACCGGCGGATTTAAATGCTTCCGCCGTCATGTGCTGGAATCCATCGACCTGGACAGCATCCTGTCTGACGGCTATTCTTTTCAGATCGAGATGAATTATCGGGTCTGGATAAAGGGCTACAATATCGAAGAAGTGCCCATTGTATTTACCGATCGCCGCAGCGGGCAGTCAAAAATGAGTAAAAAAATAGTGCGAGAAGCTATTGGCGTGGTGTGGAAGCTCCGTTTTTTGCACCTGAAGGGAAAAATTTGAAAACAATCACAAATCTGAAAATAGAGAAAATCGTCAATCGCGGTCATGGTCTTGGATTCGCCGATTCCCGACCGGTATTTGTATCGGGCACCATGCCGGGTGATGTGGTGGACGTTTCCATCACTCAAGAGCGCAAAACCGTGAGTTTTGGAACCATTGAGCGCATCGTGACCCCGGCGCCGCAGCGGCAGCAACCGGACTGTGAAGTCTTTGAAACCTGTGGTGGCTGCAATTGGCTGCACATGCCCTATGCTACGCAGTTGTATTGGATGCAGGAAATTGTCGACGAGCTGTTTCGCCATCTGCCGATTGAGAAATCACTGCCCATCTACGGCGGCGAGGCAATCCATTCGTACCGTAACAAAAGCTATTTCCCGGTGGGGTCTGAAGCCGGTGTGCCTGTGGCGGGGCTTTTTGCCGCACAATCTCACACCATCGTTCCTCACAAAAAATGCCTCCTCCTGCCACCGGAGTTTGACGCCATCGCTCAGGCAGTGATTACCTTTATGAAAGCTGCCGACGTAAAACCCTATGATGAAAAAAAGCATGCCGGATGCATCCGGCATATCGGGGTGCGCCGTTCTTCTGTGGATGCAAGTTTACAGGTGATAGTGGTTACTCATTCCGGCAAACTCCCCTTTTCCCGCCAATTGGTACGGGTGCTTCTGGAACAATTCCCCACCATAAAAGGAGTCGTGCAAAACATCAATGCCGAGGCGGGAAACCGCATCCTGGGCAACCGCGAAAAAATACTTTTTGGCTCTGCATATCTCGATGACGCAATTGGTGGTAAACCATTTCATCTGCACTATCGCTCGTTTTTTCAAGTGAATCACAACGTGGCAGAAGAACTCTATGGCCACGTGAAATCCCAGCTTGGCAGCGGGAAAAACCTGGTGGATGCCTATGCCGGGGCCGGTACCATCGGCATCTTTTGCGCTGATGCTTCCCGCAAAGTGTATTGCCTGGAAAATAACGCCCAGGCATGCGACGACGCGCGGAAAAACCGCATCCTGAACAACGCTGAAAATGTGGAAATATTGCAGGGTGATGTGGAAGAAACCATGAGCAGATTGCTGAGTGAACACCCTGTCGACACCGTGATTTTTGATCCGCCACGCAAAGGAGTGGATGCCGAGAGCTTGCAAAAGCTTATTCAGGCACGGATTCCCCGGATTATCTACGTGAGCTGCGATCCGGCTACTCAGGCCCGTGATTGCGCCATCCTCGCCAAAGGCGGATATCACCTGGTTACCGCAAAAGCCTTCGACATGTTCCCTCAAACCTATCATATTGAACACGTGGTAACGCTGCAATGGCACGGATAACTCTGGCTCTTTGCTGCCTGTTGCTGCTGGTCTCCTGCGATGTGTCATCTCCCGGTGATGTGGCACAAAGTGAGATCAAAGACCATCTGGACGCCATGAAAACCGCCTTCGCTCTGGACGATCTGGATGGCTTTATGAGCTATTTCCATCCAGACTATTTTCACGACGGCGACACCTTTCTAACGGTGCAGCTGAAATGGGAACTGAATATGATGGAGTATCAGAATCTGGATTTTGAGAATATCGATGTGGATGTACATTCACCTCAGGCTCATGTGACCGGCCAATTGGTGCTGCGTGATGCCGAGGGCACAACTGTGTATTATTCCATGCCGGAAGAGTGCGCTGAGTTTTCCTACTGGCAATTGGATGACGGAGAATGGCGGCTCTTTGGTCGCCAATATTAATTTTTTTTCCTGTTGTTACAGGCGATGCAAATACAGGTGGGTGTTTTCTAAAACAATAGTAAGACGTTGAAAACTAACAAGATAGAAATATGTATTATCCATGAAAATAGCATCCCTTCTTATTTCTTTATACTACCGATAAACCATAAGCAAAATTTTTCTTTGACAGCTTTTTTCATTTTCAAATTATCGGTTACGAATGTTTGAGAGTTTTGGATTGCCATTTTTTTCATTGCAATTCGATCCACAAACTCCATTTGAAAATAGAATAAACAATAAATGTCGTGAGTCTTTTATCATCTGTGATTTTACACTTGGGTTGGTTTTTTTAACGTCGTAACGAAAAAAAATGTGTCTAGGTAATTTTAACGTGTGGAGATGTACACACAAGGGGAGTTTTTTTATGAAAAGGAATGTACTATTTTTATTGTTTACTTTAGTTTTTACGGGGAGTATGGTGTTTGGACTGGACTATACCATTGAGTTGGTCGACAGTTACGGCGATGGATGGAGCGGAGGATCTATCGATGTATTGGTTAATGGGGTTGTTATTCTAGATGATATTACTTTGGCTTCGGGTGGTGGACCTGAAGCTCATACTTTTGCGGTAGTTGTAGATGATGTAATTACTACAGCATACACAGCAGGCTCTTATTCTTATGAGAATGAATACCAAATTAAAGATGAAACCACTACTGTTGTAGCTGAATCTGGTCAAGGAGGAGTAACACCTGGAGACATATTATATACTGTTCCCAATCCTGATGCTCCGGGTGACCCTACAAATCCAAATCCTGCAGATGATGCCACTGGAGTAGCAATATCAGGAG
>JAGGWK010000052.1 GCA_021157525.1 Candidatus Cloacimonadota bacterium
AACCTCTCTGGTTTGCTCCGCAAATCTTTCTCCCCCTGGCAAGGGGAGCTTGGATTGATCTCCCTTGTAAGGATGAATAAAAGGGGGGTTTGAATGACGGATTTACTTTCATCCTTCGTCGCTTGCCTCTGTAAGAGAGACTCAGGAAGACGAACAAATCGACGATCTGAGGTATCTTACAGCGATAATTTACTCCCATTGAGTACACTCACCGGGCGCATAGATTTAAAGGAAGGGCGGCATGAACTGAAAATCCTGATTCTTCGTCAAAAGAACAACGTGCAAGACACCTCAGAATGACGGATTTTCTCTGATCGCGACGCTACTCCCATTGAGCATGCTCAACAGGCGCATAAATTTAAAGGAAGGGCGACCCTCCAGTCTCAGCTATTATCACTCCAAAACGATACTATACTGATCATCCAGCTCCAGCTCAACTCCCTGGCCACCATCGGGATAATCTATCATCGTGCCGTCTTCCATTACCACCCGAAAGAAATAGACAAACACATCATCCTCAGTGCTGAAGGCGATCTGTTTGAACCACACAGTATCGGATGCTATGGCGCTATTGCTAAAGACGTGCCACACAGGGCTTTGGTCGGTGCGAAAAAATACCTGCGTCACAGCCTGATCTCCGGAATTTTCTATCTTGATAGATGCGTGAGTAGGAGCGGTGAAGATTTTTGTGGTTTTATCCGGCCGAATAACGACCTCGGTGTGAGTGGAATCGTTGGGCATGAGGAAGGTCTCCCCCTCCAGATAGATGTCAACCGGCACATCATCCCCTTCATCGAAGAGAAACGCCTTACCGGTATCATAGGTAAAAACCCGGGTTTCCGGTTCGCTGGCCAGGGTATATCCGGAGAGTTCAAAGGATTCCCCATCCACCGCCACATAAAGCGTATGAGCCGTGTTGTTGTAGATTTTCAATTTTCCTTCGGTAGAGCAGCCAGCCACTATGGCCAGGATGCAGATAGACCACCACCAACGCATATATCCTCCCAAAATAAAGGCCGGCAGTGAAAAATACACTACCGACCAATGCTATTTAAACGTTATAAAAAGCGTCCATCCCGAGATATCGGGCCGATCCGCCGAGTTCTTCTTCGATGCGTAATAGTTGATTGTATTTGGCGATACGCTCACTGCGGCACAAGGAGCCGGTTTTTATCTGACCGGTGTTCATCGCTACCGCCAAGTCGGAGATAAAGGTGTCTGCCGTTTCACCACTGCGGTGAGAGATCACACAGGTGAGATTGTGGGTTTTTGCCAGTTCGATGGTGTTCAGGGTTTCGGTAAGTGTGCCGATCTGGTTCAGTTTTATCAGGATGGAATTTGTCACACCCATATCCAGCCCTTTTTGCAGACGATCTACATTGGTTACAAAGAGGTCGTCTCCCATAATCTGAATTTTGTTTCCCAGCTTCTCGGTAAGCAATTTCCAGCCATCCCAGTCATCTTCGGCCAAACCATCTTCCAGGGATACGATGGGGTAGTTATCTATCAAATCGGCATAAAAATCGACCATCTCTGCAGAAGTGAGAACCTTTCCCTCTGCATCCAAATGATATTTCCCGTTTTTGTAAAATTCCGAGGCAGCAGGATCCAGAGCGATGGCAATGTCTTTTCCAGGACGGTATCCCGCCAGATCGATAGCCTTCACTATGGCTTGCAGAGCAGCTTCATTGGATTCAAAGTTTGGTGCAAATCCACCTTCGTCCCCCACGGCAGTGCTAAAACCGTTTTTCTTCAGATAGCTTTTCAATGCATGGAAAACCTCGGCATTCATTCGAAGCCCGTCACTGAAAGTATCAGCACCCACAGGCATGATCATAAATTCCTGCAGATCAACGTTGTTATCGGCATGGGATCCACCGTTTATGATGTTGCTCATTGGCACCGGAAGGGTGCGGGCATTTGTTCCACCAATGTAACGATAGAGTGGCAGTCCCAGTTCATCTGCTGCGGCGCGAGCTACAGCAAGGGATACTCCCAGCATGGCATTGGCGCCCAGACGGGATTTGTTTGCCGTACCATCCAACTCAATCATCACCTCATCAATGGATATCTGGTCTAGCGCATCCAGACCTATCAGCTCTGGTGCGATGATTTCGTTTACATTTTCAACGGCTTTTAATACGCCTTTTCCGCCATAACGGTCATCACCATCGCGTAATTCGATGGCTTCGTGCTCGCCAGTAGATGCGCCGCTGGGAACCATTGCCGTGCCAAAAGCACCGCTGTCCAGCTCTACATCCACTTCTATCGTTGGGTTTCCACGAGAATCGAGAATTTCTCGTGCAAAGATTCCGTAAATTTCAGACATTTTATCTCCTTCATTTTCTTACACTAACTACAAAACAGACGCGAAAATCTTTGCGCCCATTTTGTCATTCTTTTTCTCACGATTTTTACGATTTAAATATCTTTTCCATGGCCTTTACGGAACCCAGCATAGCTGAAGATTCGTAGGGAACCACCAGAGTTTTATCGTTATTTTTTATCACATCGTTAAAGGCAGCAATGTACTTGAGGGCAATGAGATATTGTGCGGGATCGGTATCCCCCTCTTTGAGGGAATCTGCTATGCGGCGAATTGCTTCAGCTTCGGCATTGGCCACCAGCACCTTCGCTTCGGCTTCACCTTGAGCCCGGGTAATACGGGATATCTTATCACCCTCTGCTACCAGAATTTGCGACCGTTTATCTCCTTCTGCAACCAATATCTTGGCCCGGCGATCACGCTCGGCCCGCATCTGTTTTTCCATGGCAGTTTTTATTTCGTTTGGAGGATTGATGTCCTGCAATTCAACACGGTTTACCTTCACGCCCCATTTGTCGGTAGCTTCATCCAGGATGTCCCGTAGTTTGGAATTTATGGTATCCCGGGATGTGAGAGTTTTGTCTAAGTCCAATTCACCGATGACATTACGTAACGTTGTCTGGGTTAGTTTTTCGATAGCCTGAGGCAGATTGGCAATTTCATACATCGCCTTCACGGGATCGGTAACCTGAAAGTACAAAAGCGCATCAATCTCGATAGAAACATTGTCGGCAGTGATTACATTTTGACGGGGAAAATCGTACACCGTTTCCCGGATATCCAGCCGGATTTCATTTTTGATCTGCACATATTTATGGCCCTTGATGTCGGTTTTTGTGTAGCGCCAACGAATTTCCCGGGGTTTGTCAATAACCGGCCAGATTATATGCAAACCACTATCCAGGGTACGACTGTATTTTCCAAAACGCTCGATGATAATCACCTGAGCTTGCTTCACTACAACGACACCCTTAGATACCAATATCAACACAAAAAAGACTACTATTATCCATAACCACATAATCATTCCTCCTCTAAAGATTCAGACTTTTCCACGATCAATTTATTGCCTTCCACATCGATAACCCTTATCAACGTTCCAACGGCAAGACGCTCCGTTTGGTGCGTGAGAGCAGACCACTCTTCCCCACCAATCTTCACATAGCCGCGCTGATTTACACCTACATCTTTTATGACCACACCGATTTTTCCCTTCAGGGCAAAGACATTGGTGGGAACACTGTTTTTCGATTCCAGCTTCTTACTGAGTTTCCGCAGATTGATAAACAACAAAAAAGTAACCACCGCATACACGCTTATTTGGGCTGCCAAATCGTGGATCAGCAAAGATACCACTCCGGTAAGTACTGCACCGATGCCAAAGCTAAGAAAGAAAAATCCCGGAGTAAAGATTTCGATTGTTATACAAATCACTCCAATTCCAACCCAGATCATCCATGGATTCATAGCTACCTCCTTTGTTCTTTATTTTTCGATTCGTTCTCCATCAGCATCTTTGTACACCCGTTTTATCTTCTTTTTTGCAGGCGTGCGGTTGTAATGATAATTATAGTTAGATGAAGACGATTGTATGGGTTTGATGCCCAACCATGGTGCAAGCTTCAGGAATAACAGAATCACAAGATAGAAAAGCAGTAAGATGACAATTTCAGTTAGCAAAGTAGCAAGCATCGTCTCACTAAATCGTTTGATCTGAGGTAACATCTTCTGGCCACCATTTATATCAGGATGCACTGCTGTCAGCATCAGCATGGCAGTATTGGTGTTGTATTCTCCGGAAGCCACCGCAGAGTTTAAACTGTCTATCTCTGACTGAACCCGGGACAAACGTGCGCTGAGGCTGGCTATCATCTGATCACTCAAGCGGGATGCACTTTTTAAATCCTTTTCCAGACGGCTTTTCACCAGGTTTTTATTGGCCAGGTGAGCCGTTACATTGATGTTACCATTTAATGGCGTTTCAGTAGAAACCTGCTCCGAATCCAAACCTTTCAAACCACGGAACTGCGTCATCACGGCATCCAGGTTTTCGTTGTCAAATGTAAGGATGGCAGAGTAATAATTGGCTGCAGATGCAGAATATTCGATGGTTCCATCCTGTTTCAAAACAGTGTTGGAAACGGCTTTCCGCAATCCATCAACATCTGAAACGGTGAAATGAAGTTCTGCTTTTGTGCTGTTTTTTGCATTGTCAAAGATGTTTTGCACTGAGGAGAAATCGACGCTCTTTCCGGGAGAATGTCTGTCCAACGCTCCGATACGCTGCAATCCCGCTACTATAGCAAACAAAAACACCAAAAAGGTGATAAAGTACAATAGGCTTTTCCGAACTCTAATCATGATTTTGCTTCCTTTTTTTCTAATATTTCCGCCGCATGTTGCAAAGCCAGCTCTGATGTCGATCCCGATAACATTCGGGCTATCTCTTCTCGCCTCTGCTCATCGGCCACTGCATCCACCACAATCACCGTCGCTTTGCTGCTTCGCTCTTTGCGTATAACAAAATGCTGATCGGCGCAGGCCGCTATCTGCGGCAAGTGACTGATACATAACACCTGATGATCGTGACTGATAGCATGGATAAAATTTCCTAAAAGCTCGGCTGTCTTACCACCAATGCCGCTATCAATCTCATCAAAGACAATGAGGCGCTGAGCCAATTTGTCAGAAAGCACCTTCTTGAGGGTAAGCAAAAAGCGTGATAATTCCCCTCCCGAAGCTGCCACTCGCAGAGGTTGCATCCGCACCCCTTTGTTGGCAGAAAAATAGTACTCAATGGTGTCAGCCCCTGTCTCTGTGATGTCCATCAAACTATACATTTCTTTTTCAAAGTGGCTATCTTTGTCAAACAGTATCTTCACCTGAGCATCGGGTATGGCCAACTGGCAAATATTTTCCATCACCACTTTTTCAAATTCCTTGGCCCCTTTACGCCGTTTTTTACTCAGTACATAGGCTTGATGCAACACTTTTTCTGTTGCCGTTTCCACCGCTTTTTCCAGAGCAGCAGTCTCGTTTTTATGGGATGCAAAGGCATCCAGCTCCGCCTCAACTTCCGCCAGATATTCCAGCAATTCAGGGAGGTTTTTTCGAAATTTAGACTTCATGGTATTTATGGCATCCAGTCGCGCCTCTACTTGTTCCAGCCGCTCCACATCAACATCTATGGTTTCCATGAGGGAATTGGATGCGGAAACTGCGTCTTCCAGATGCGCCAATGTGTCCTGCAAATGAGATACCACCGCTGCGATACTCGGGCTGGCATCCTGATAGCGCTGCCAATGCTCCAGGAGAGAAGATATGCGATCAAAAGCCGAATTTTCCTGCTCCATAAGGGTTTCGGCACTTTCCTGCGCCAGAGTAAGAATATCCTCGGCATTGTTCAATAATTCCAGCTCTCCCTGAAGGGCTTCATCTTCGCCCGGATGCAACCCCAGAGCGGTGAGCTCTTCAGCTTGATACCGATACAGTTCCTGCTTTTCCGCCAGAGCAGCTTCCCGCTTCCGGGCTTTATGCAGCGTAGCTATGAGCTGATTCAGCTGAGAAAAGGCGGTGCCAAAAGCTTCCACTTCGGCAGTGAGGCCGGCATAGCGATCCAGCATCTGTAACTGGTAGGCGGGATCGAAAAGCTTCTGCTGATCCCGCTGACTATGGAAATCAAGCATCGCAGAACCAAATTCTTTCACGATGGCATTAGCTATCCGGCGTCCGTTGATAAAGGATTTTGAACGGAGATTGGTCTGAATTTCCCGGCGCACAAAAAGTTCGTTTTCTTCGGTGGGAATATCATATCGTCGGAGTAAATTCTGCAGAGTCACGTTGGAATTTACAATCTCAAAGCTCCCTTCAAGCACGGCAGGCCGGGATTCGTCAAACAATGTGCCGGGACGGATTTGGGCGCCAAAGATCAGCTCGATAGCTCCCACGATGAGAGATTTTCCTGCGCCGGTTTCCCCGGTGAGCACCTGCATTCCAGCGGAAAAGCTGAGCTCTAAATGCTCTACCAGCACAAAATTGTCGATACTGAGATGGGTGATCATTTTCGTCCTAAATGCATTTTTTTGCGTAAAATACTGAAAAAAGTTTTATTGGAAAGTTTGATAAATCGCACTTTTTGGGCTGCCGCTGTTATTAACACTTCATCCTCTACAGAGATGGCCACATTATTTTTTCCATCCAGTTGCAGAATACATTCATCGGTGGTTTCTCTGATGCGAAACCGCAGAAGATCGGTTGCAGAGAAGACGATGGGACGCACCGTGAGCACGTGGGGATTAAGAGGCGTGATAACGATAGCTTCCATTTCCGGCGACAAGATAGGACCGCCGGCAGAGAGGGAATAGGCGGTACTTCCGGTAGGAGTAGAAACCACAATGCCGTCGCAGCGGGTATCAAGCACAAGACGACGGTTACTGGAGATGGTTACATCGATCAGTTTGGGAACATTCCCTTTGTAAATCACAGCGTCATTGAGGGCCAGGCCTTTAAATGTGAGCTTGCCACCTCGTTTGAGCTGCACCTTCAGCAGTAGCCGTGATTGCACACTGAATCGGTTTTTGATAAGATCATCTACTGATTTCTCCAGCTCCTGCATGCTGCAATCCGATAAAAATCCCAGGCTGCCGATATTGATTCCCAGCAAGGGAGCATTGTACTTCAGCGACTGATCTACAGCGCGCAAAATAGTGCCATCTCCGCCAAAAACCAGGATGCAGTTCAGAGGAAATCCATCCAACCGAGAAACATCGGGAATAAAGGCCGGAAGCTCGGTGGATAATGGTGATGTGTTGTAAAAATTAATATCCTTTTCCCAATGAAGCTTTTCCAACAAGGCAAACACCGGTTCATCGCTTACATACTGCGGATTGAGAAAGATGCCGATATGTTTCACAAGATCCTCCTACAAAGATGCCATAATGTTCAGGTAAGATTCGTAGCGATCCTGGGGAATATCATCATGCATAACCGCTGCTTTTACGGCACAGCCATCTTCATGTATATGGGTGCAGTTATGAAACTTGCATCCGATGTAATAGCTATCGAATCCGGGGAAAATCCGGGGAATAAAATCCTTTGCAGATCGATGCAGTCCAAAGGTTTTGATGCCGGGAGAATCTACCAGATGGCCACCAAAACTCCAGGGAATAAGCTTGGTGCTGGTGGTGGTATGCATCCCTTTAAAATTGTAGTCACTCACTTCACCGGTTCGCAGATTTATCCCCGGCTCCAATCTATTTATAAGGGTCGATTTTCCCGTTCCGGAAGAACCGGAAAAGAGGGAATCTTTGCCTATCAGCGCCGATTTTAATGCATCCATTCCGCGACCTGTTTCTGCAGAAACCAAAATACTCTGAAATCCATGATCTTCATAAAAGGTCAATTCATCGGCGATAAAGGCATCATCTGCCAGATCCATTTTATTGATGCAGATAATGGGGATGAGCCCGGCCAGAGCGGCTCGACACAGGTAACGGTCTATGAGATTAAAATTGATATCCGGCTCACAAATGGAGGCGGTGATGATCACCTGATCGATATTGGCGGCCAGCACCACTTCGGTTTGAAAACTGCCTTCGGAAAAACGTGAAAGTACGTTGCTGCGGGGCAGGATTTCTTCCACCTGCACCATGGACGTGCTCCCAAGATTGGTGATGTCAACATGCACATAATCGCCGGCGGTGATGATGCTGCGGGTTTCATAATTGATCTGCTTCAGACGGCCGCCAATGGCACATTCCAGCACCTGACCTCCCACTTCCACCCGGCAACGGTTGTTTGAAAGTACCTCGATCACCCGTCCGCGCCGGAGCTTTGTTTCAGATTTTTGCGATACTTCACTCTTTTCCAATAGCTTCTTCTGGGATCGTTTGTCTTCTACGATGTCATGCTCCACAAAGGAATCCAGCACATCGATGCCGACGTTTTTTATCCGCAGATTTTGACGCACAAATTTCTTTTTATCCCGTTTACGTTGATTCATGAATACTCAATGCCTGTAAGGCGTATTCTATCTTTTCGGTAGCCACCCGGGTGTTGATGCAAGGCCCTTCCGGCCGGTCATTCAGCACACCGTATACCGGGATGGGAAAGACGTCTCGCAGGCCGTCCACCAGGTCTCGCTGGCAGGCAACGGCGATGATCATCTTAGGGCGATATTTCAACACAATGCGCCGGGCCAGAGTACCACCGGTGGCAATGGCTATCTTTGCATGATACTTGTCTGCGATATCAACAAGCCTGCTGATATCGCAACGGCCACACCGGGCACAGAGATGGATGTCTATGGTAATACGAATCTTACAGCTGGTGTGTTGTAAACAGTGAGGCAGCAGGATGAGAATTCTGTCAGCCGGATAGCGTTTCCTGATGGATTGCAGAAAAGCATTATTTACGTGCACAAAAGAGGTTCGCAACCGTTCCTCAGAAATTCCCACTATCTTGCCAAAAAACACAGAAATCGGGAAAAGTACGGTAATAAAACTACGGACGGCAAAGTGGGCTATGAGGAAATTGCGACCCAGATAGCAGGTGAGGTACACCAATAGCATCCCCATGGTAAGCACCAGATAAAAGATGCGCAGAGCGGTGAGAGACAAGGTAGCAAGCACATCGCTGATCTCGTGGAGCCGGGGTGAGATAAACCACCAGAGCAACGTGGTGAGAACCATCATGATGATGAGACTGACGGTAGCCAACACCAGCACCAGACCTTTGCCTTTGGTGTTTATGTTAAAGTCCGTTTGAGAATAATTCTCCGCTTTCAATTTGTGCTCCTAAATGGTAGGCGTAGGCGGGCATGATTTTTTTTCCTGCCGGTTGCACCCGGGTAATCAGCAGATCGGTATCAGTCGTGGAAACCACGATGCCTTGATTCTTACGCACGTCAATCACGCATCCTGGTGATGATGTGGTTTTTTGATTCAACGGCGTCACGTCGATGATTTTGATGGGTTCCTGGCGAAATTGAGCGACAGCACCGGGGGATTCGGCCAATCCACGCACCCGATTTACTATTTCTGCTGTTGATTTGTGCCAATCGATACAAAAATCGGGATGGGTAAGCTTGTGACTGAAAGTTGCCAAATCGTGGTTTTGCTGCCAGAGTGCGGCTGTTCCCTCCGCCAGATCAGTGAGAGTCTTGAGTAATTCATCAGCACCCAGGATGGACAGTCTGTCTTGCAGTGCGGTGTAGCATTCACCAGGCAGGATGGATACTTCCAGCTGCCGCAG
>JAGGWK010000078.1 GCA_021157525.1 Candidatus Cloacimonadota bacterium
AATGGAAAAAGCACAGTGTACGCCAAGTCTATGCCCTATACCAAGATCAACTTTTTCAACAACACTCTTATCGATAATGTCTCACCCTATGGGTGCGAATTTGAGGGGAACATTTATTGTCGCAACAACATTATGCGCAATATCGGAGACTATGAAATCGCCCTGTTTTACGATCCGGAGATAACCAGTTATCTCTGGTGTTCGCACAACAACATTTTGGGTGGTGAAGATGCGATCTTCAACCAGTTTGGAGCCAATGTGGTCTATTGGGAAGAGGGCAATATCGATGTGGATCCGCAGTTTGTGCTTGTCGGTGATGATCCGTACCAGTTGGCCGCCGGTTCGCTTTGCATCGATGCCGGCACGCCGGATACCACGGGGATGTTTTTACCACCCTGGGATATGTTGGAGAATCATCGAGTATGGGATGGCGATGGCAATGGCGAAGCCCGCATCGATATGGGATGTTATGAGTTTGATTCAGAGCCCTGGGCGTATGCTCATCAGCCGGTGGTGCCGGCGGTAGATTACCAGATCAGCAACTATCCCAATCCTTTCAATCCCAGCACAACCATTTGTTTTACCGTACCACAGCAGGGAGCCGTAAAGTTGCATGTGTACAATATCCGAGGTCAGAAAGTGGCAACTCTGGTGGATTGTGTCTCTGCGCCGGGAAGTTATAACGTTCAATGGGATGGCCGGGATGCCGACAATCGGCCGGTGGGTGGTGGCGTCTATTTTGCTCAGCTGGTTACGCCTCAGCGTACCACAGCCCACAAGATGATCCTGATAAAATAGGATTTTCGGCCTCCTGGCAGGTTTTTACTAACCTGCCAGGTGTTGCCGAAAGTGAATCCGTCCCCCTTGTAAGGGGGAATAAAAGGGGGTTTTTCCTTCTGGTCGCAATGCTGCGCGTGCGATCAGATGTGCGGCTCCGTGCCGCAGACATGGAGAACAGTACGAACCTGTTGTCATTTTGTCATCCTTCGTCGATTGCCTTTGTGAGAAAGTCTCAGGAAGACGAAAAATGCCGTCTCTCTGAGGGATTCTTACAGAGGCCTGTTCGACGAAGAGCGGATCAAGTATTTCAGAGAAGAAGATTAAAAACCTCTCTGATTTGCTACGCAAATCTTTCTCCCCTTTCAAGGGGAGCATGGATCAATCCCTCTTGTAAGGGGGAATAAAAGGGGGTGCTGACTATCAGCTTTGGGGCATGAAAAAACAGGCCGGTTAATTCCGGCCTTTTTTGATATATTCTTCCGCTGCCGCCAAGTCTTGGGGAGTGTCGATGCCAATGGCAGTGTAGGCGGTTTTTATCATCCTGATGCGATAGCCGTGTTCCAGCAGCCGTAACTGTTCCAGTTTTTCCCACCGTTCCAGAGGTGTTGGTGCCAGCCGGGTAAAGGCCAACAGCACATCCTTGCGATAGGCATACACGCCTATGTGCTTGAAATAAGCAGCAGAACCGGCTGCATCCCGATCGAAGGGAATGGCAGCCCGGGAAAAATAGAGAGCATTTCCATCGCAATCACACACCACTTTTACGGCGTTGGGATTCGCCACATTATCATGTATTGGATGCATCAAGGATGCTACATCCACGGCGGGATCGGCAAATACCGCCACCAGTTCTTTCAGCGGTTGGGTGGCGATAAAGGGTTCATCCCCCTGCACATTTACCACCACATCCACTTCCATATCCTGCACCACTTCGGCGATGCGATCGGAGCCGCTGGGATGGGAAGTTCGGGTAAACACCGCTTCGCCACCAAAGTTTTTTACCGTATCAAAAATCCGCTGATCATCGGTGGCGACGATGACGGCGTCGAAAAAATCGCATCCTGTCACCCGCTGAAAAACATGTTGGATAATGGGTTTTCCATCCAGCAAAGCAAGGGGCTTTCCGGGGAAACGGGTTGAAGCATAACGGGCTGGAATAACGGCGATAACTTTCATTTACGATCCATCACGACTTCTACATACACAAAGTACGAGAGCAGAGAATTGGCGATCTGAGCTTCCACATGAGAGCGGGAGACGCACATTTTTCCTACCCTTATCCGGGTTTCCACGGAGATCTTTTTTTCAACCTTGGTGCCGGTGGATATCACGCCGCCCATCACCTCTTTCTCCAGATATTGGGCGATATTTTGCCGGGCTGCATCCATGGCTTTGTCCCACGCCAAAATCATATCGGAAGAGCGCCCGAAGGCCCGGGAAATTACCTGAGTGTCGGTGAGTTTCAGCCCCAGATCATCAGCCCAGGATGGTCGTGGTTGGGTGGTTTCTGCAGTCCATTGTTCTCCCACAGATGTTGCGGTGGTGGAGTAAAGACCAATATAATTTTCGTAGTAGGTGCATTCGTCCACCAAGTTGAGGGCGTTGAATTTTTGTTTGAGTAATTGGGGAGAGGCTGATACCACAAGATTGAAGTGGGCACTTCCGCTGGAAAGCATCTGAGAGCTGTTTGCCGTGGCGGTGTTTACTATGGCGATAGCATCGGTATTGCGGCTGAGATTTACTGCTGCGCTCTGTTTGGCTGCATCCTGCATGGCGGCGGGGTTTTTGGTTTTGTGGGAGAGGCCGATCACATAGTTACCAGTTGGCCGCTGATACATCCAGCGGGGGAGGGGCATGGTTTTCATCTGCTTGAGGGCGAGCTCGTTTTTTTCTTTGTACGAGCCCTGATGGGTGATGCATCCTGCCAGAAGCAGCAGGCAAAAAGCGCCGAAGAAAATTCGTTTCATAATCATCCTCTGTTATTTTTTTTCAGATATACCATCAATGCTGTGACGTCTGTATGGTTGATGCCCGGGATGCGTGCGGCCTGGCCCAAAGAGCGAGGCTGGATGCGGGTAAGCTTTTCCCGTGCTTCCCATGCTATCGACTGGATGCTCATAAAATCGACATCCGGCGGGATGGCCATTGTTTCCATTTGTTCAAATTTCTCGATATCTGCCAATTGCCTTTTTATGTAGCCTTCGTACTTCAATGCTAACGTGAGCTTTGTGGCGATATCAGCCGACATATCTGGTGGGACTTGGTACCCAAAGTCTGCTAAATCGTCAAATGTAATTTCCGGGCGCTTGAGGATATTGGCCAGTTTGGTGGGCTCGCTCAGGTGTTGGTTGGGACTCGTTTTCTGGGTGCGCAGGAGGTGCAACTCCCGCTTTACCACGGCCTGTTGTTGCAAATATCTTTGCCAGCGAACATCTGACACAAGACCCAATTTGTAGCCCAGAGGCATCAGGCGCTCATCCGCATTGTCTTGACGCAGAAACAGACGGTATTCCGCCCGGGAAGTAAAGAGTCGATAGGGCTCGTTTGTGCCTTTGGTCACCAGGTCATCCAACAAAACCCCCATGTATGAACTGGAACGATCGAAGATCACGGGGTCGGCGTTATCCAGGGATTTCACTGAATTGATGCCGGCTGCCAGGCCTTGAGCGGCGGCCTCTTCGTAGCCGGATGTGCCGTTGATCTGCCCTGCCAGATAAAGTCCGGTGATGATCTTGCTTTCCATGGTGGGGCAGAGGGCATCGGGGATGATGTAGTCATATTCTATGGCGTAGGCATAGCGGATGATCTGCGCTTTTTCCAATCCCGGGATTGTGGCGATGAGCTGTTTTTGCACGGATGGCGGTAGGCTGTTTGATACGCCGTTTACGTAGGCTTCGTGGGTGGTGAGTCCCTCGGGTTCCACGAATACCTGGTGACGGTCTTTGGTGTGAAATTTTACTATTTTATCTTCTATGGATGGACAATAGCGGGGGCCCACTCCTTCGATAAATCCGCCGTAGAGAGATGAGCGGCTGAGGTTGTCTTTAATGATTTTATGGGTAGCGGGATTGGTAAAGGTGAGATAGCAACTTACTGAATTTTTGAGCTGGATGTCCCTGAAATAGCTGAATCCCATGGGAGGTTCGTCCCCGGGTTGCTCTTTCATTTTGTGGGTATCTACGGTACGTAAATCTACTCGTGGCGGGGTACCTGTTTTAAAGCGGGCCAGTTTCAAACCTGCTTTTTCCAGGGATGCAGAGAGTTTTTCGGCGGCGGGTTCGCCGGCTCTGCCGCTGCTGTATTTCACATCCCCCACATGCACGGTTCCCCGTAAAAATGTGCCGTTCGTCAAGATCACTCTGGGTGCGAAATAATGTTCTTTCAGGTGGGATGTTACTCCTTCTACTGCAGTGCCGTCAGAGCTCAGGATCAGTTCGTCGATGGTAGATTCCTTGATGGTGAGGTTGCTTTGAGATTCCAGGGCGGCACGCATCAGGTGGCTATAGAGCTCCCGATCATTTTGCGAGCGAGGTGCCCACACGGCAGGACCTTTTTTGCGGTTGAGCATGCGAAACTGGATGCCCGAGAGGTCTGCGGTTTTTGCCAGTTCGCCTCCCAAGGCGTCAATTTCTCTGGCCAGGTGACCTTTTGCCGGGCCGCCGACGGAGGGGTTGCACGACATTCGGCCAATGGATTCTATTTTGATAACAAAAATCAGCGTGTCGGCTCCCATGCGGGCGGCGGCGAGAGCTGCTTCTACCCCGGCATGGCCTGCGCCAACCACTATCACATCGTAGGTTTCTCTGTTTTGTGTCATTTTTTACCTTTCCTGCTTATCCTCATTTGTTCTTCCGGCCTGGATGTCAAGTACTCTCATTGTGGTTTTTTAAGATTGACAAGGCGGCCACACTGAAAAGCTTGGGAATCAGTTATCAAAAGTAATGGAGAATGCATCAATGGCAAAAAAAGAAAAAACTGCAATTACGCCGACTCGCCAAGAGAACTATCCTGGCTGGTATCAGCAGGTGGTAAAGGCTGCAGATTTAGCTGAAAATAGTGAAGTGCGGGGATGTATGGTCATAAAGCCCTGGGGTTATGGGATTTGGGAAAACATACAGAGAACTCTGGACGATAAATTTAAGGCAACCGGACATGTGAATGCCTATTTTCCCCTTTTCATTCCAAAGAGTTATTTTGAAAAAGAAGCAGAACATGTAGAAGGCTTTGCCAAAGAGTGTGCGGTGGTAACCCATTCACGGCTGGAAGACGATGGCCATGGCGGCTTGAAACCGGCTGGCAAACTCACGGAAGAGCTCATCGTGCGTCCCACATCAGAAACCATTATCGGTGCCTCCTTTGCCAAGTGGGTGAGCTCCTATCGCGATCTGCCTCTGCTCATCAATCAATGGGCAAACGTGGTTCGGTGGGAACTGCGCACCCGGCTGTTTTTACGCACTACCGAGTTTTTGTGGCAAGAAGGCCATACCGTTCATGCATCCAGCCAGGAAGCTCAGGATGAAACAATGATGATCTTGAAACTCTACGCCGATTTTGCCCGGGAATATCTGGCTATGCCGGTGATCGAGGGGCGGAAAACCGAATCGGAAAAATTTCCCGGTGCCGAAGCTACCTATACCTTTGAAGCGATGATGCAGGATAAAAAAGCACTTCAGGCCGGAACGTCTCACTTCCTTGGCCAGAAATTTGCCAAAGCATCCAATATAAAATTTCAGAGCAAAGAGGGGGTTGAAGAATTTGCCTGGACCACCTCCTGGGGCGTAACCACCCGTCTGATCGGTGCCCTGATAATGACCCATGGGGACGATAACGGCGTTGTTTTGCCACCGCGGATAGCGCCGGTACATGTAGTAGTGGTGCCCATTTATCGCAATGAAGAAGAGCAGAAAACCGTGATGGCCTTTGTGCAGGAACTGGAAGATGCTCTCAAAGATATGCGGTATCACGAGCGGGCTTTGCAGGTGAAGGTGGATGACCGGGATCTGCGAGGCGGCGAGAAGGTGTGGGAATGGATCAAAAAAGGTGTTCCGGTCAGGTTGGAAGTGGGGCCACGAGATGTGGCTGCCGCATCGGTATTTATGGGACGGCGGGACATGGAGCCGCGGCAGAAATCCGGCATGAAAATGACCGACTTTGTGGAAAACGTCACCGGCATCCTGGACGAAATCCAGAACAATATTTTTAAAAAAGCAGAAACCTTCATGAATGAAAACATCATTTCCATGGATGATCATGATGTTTTCTGTGACTATTTTACCCCCAAAAACGCAGAAAACCCCGAAATCCACGGCGGCTTTGCGTTGGCTCACTGGTGCGGAGATGCATCCTGCGAGGAGAACGTGAAAAAAGACCTGAAAGTGACGATTCGCTGCATCCCGCTGGCACAAGAAGCTGAAGAGGGACGCTGCATCGTGTGCGGGAAACCCAGTACAAAACGCGTGATTTACGCAAAGAGTTATTGATATGAAATTTTGGTTAGATAGAGGCGATTCGATTTTTTTGTATCAGCTGCTCAAAGCTGCTGGTGTGGAAAATGATTACACCAGGATAAAGTACATTATAGATCGGGGATTTGTGCAGGTAAACGGCGAAAATGTGTTTTCCCAACGGTATGAAGTAAAAAATGGTGATGTGGTTACCTATAAACAGCGGGTGGTCGAGGGGGAAGAGATAACCTTTGTTATGCATCACATCAAGGTGCTGGATCGGCGTCAGGAAAATCTGCCGGCCAGTGAAAAAGCCATAGGTAACGTGCGTCATGGCAAGATGAAAGCCTGGAAGGCAAAGCCTCTGACAAGCGAGCTGGAGTTGGATAAAAGCATTGAGCAAACCACTTTGAAAATCCATGCAAGTCTTCAGAACAAAAAGCTTACCCTTGCGCTGGCAGAATCTTGCACAGGAGGAATGGTTCAGGAAGTCATCACTCGGCATTCGGGATGCTCAGTCTATTTTCTGGGGGGCATTGTGAGCTATTCCAACGGCATTAAGCAGAATGTTCTGGGCGTGCCCGGTGAGATTTTGGAGCAACATGGTGCCGTGAGCATGGAAACCGCAGAAGCCATGGCGGCAGGATGCAAAAAGCTTTTTGGTTGCGACATCGCAGGAGCCGTAACCGGTATTGCCGGGCCCGATGGAGGCAGTGAAGAAAAACCGGTTGGTACCGTACATTTCGCCATAGCAGTGGAAGACAAAGTCATCTCCCGGATGGTAGAGCTCAGCGGAGATCGGGAATCCATCCGCAAACAGGCAACCTTGCGTCTTTTACGCTTTATTGCTTCCCGATGCTAATTTAACCTTGTCAAAAAACGAGCAATACCCCCAAATGCTCACCTATAAATTTGGAGAATATCAACATGTTGCGTAAGTGTCTTGTATTGTTGTCTTTGGCTCTTGTAGTATCTGTAGCGGCGCTGCCGGTAACAGTGGTGGATCAATCGGAATCACAACTGATTCTTCGCTTTGAATTACCCGAGTATCATCTGGAAAAGGTTATTTTTGATGGAAACGAATTTCAGCAGATAATCTGTGCTGATGCTGATTATTCCAGTGAACCGGGATATCCGCAGATGCCATTTTTCTCTGCATCTCTGGGGTTGCCGGTAGATGGTGATTTCAGGGTTACCGTTCAGGATGTCCATACCAAAGACGTCTCCTGCGGTACCATCGTGCCTGTTTCCCGGATGGTAGAGGATGGCGATGATATCTCAACGGTCGTGGTTCCAGATCCCGCAGCATATCGCTCCCGTCAGTTGTACCCGGGGAAGCGCATCCGCAAAGGAACTGCGGCATTTTTGGGAGACCGCCATTTCAATTCCATCAATATCAATCCATTTCAATATAATGCCAGAGACGGCGTTCTTACCGTTACCACGGAGATGACGCTGCGGGTGAACATCATCGGTGTGGAAAATGCATCCAGAGGATATGCTGATGGCTCCAATTTTATCGATGCCATCGGCGATGATTTTTTCCTGAACAATCGATTTTCTTCTTTGTGGCGCAAACCACGGGAAAAAGCCACACAAACTGCTTCTACCCGCGAAACGACCATCACCCGGTTTCAGTTGGTGGTGGATACCGAGGGGGTGTACAAGATTACGCGCCAAGACCTGGAAGATGCCGCAGATGCCGATACTTCCGGGGTTTTGCTGGGTTTTGACTGGGATACCGTCGATCCCCGTAAGTTAGAGCTCACCGATTATCGCGGCACGGTACCACTCTATTTTCCCGGTGAATCCGATGGGCAATTTGATGCCGATGATTATTTCGAATTTTTCGGTGATCGCCATTATGGTGATAATGAGTACACTGATGATTACACTGCCGAAAACGTCTATGTCCTTACAGTCACCGATCACTTGGGTAGCCGGCTGGCGGTTGAAAATGGCGGATTGGAAGTGACTGATCCCGGGCTGTTTACCGTCCCGGAATCCTATCAGCAAACCTTGCATTTTGAAGAGCAAAATCTGATCGATCAGTTGGGGATTCAGACAACCTATAATCCCTATTTTTACAAGGAAGACATCTATTTTTGGGATCGCATCTCCGCACCTGATTTGGCCACTTATTCCTTCAATCTGGAATATCCCGAGGATGTGGATCGCCGCAAATTTTCTGTGGATTGTTCCCTCTGGGGTGCGACGTACTCCTTATGGTATCCCGGCGGCCCGATTAACCTCAATGCGATAGACCACTATGCCATCGTGCGGGTGAATGCATCCAGAGTGGATATACACCAATGGAACGGCCAGCGAGAACAGCGTTTTACCAGCGAAAATGAGCTTTCCAATAATTACCTCAACAATGGAGAAAATCTGTTGTATGTGAGCCTTCCCGGGCTTCCCGATGCGCCTTATGAGCAGGTATTGCTGGATTATTTTGACCTTACCTATTGGCGCCAATATAAAACCGACAGCGATTATCTGCGCTTTACCAAGCCACAAAACAAGCCTGTGGGTCTGTTCCAGTTTGAACTGGAAAATTTTTCATCACCGGATATTTCGGTGTACAAACGTGGCTCGGGGATCATGGAAAACATCCAGATCGAACCCTTTTTCGAGCCCAATGGCGCTCCTTTCAAAGTGACGTTTCAAGATACGGTAATCAGTCCCAATGCCGAATATATCGCCGTTACCGAGGCGCAGAAAAAGAAGCCGTTACGCATTATGCTGGATGTACCTTCACAGTTGCACGGTGCCATGAATCAGGCCGATTATGTGATCATTACCATCCCGGAATTTGTGCAGGATGCCGGTACCCAGGCGCTGCGAGACATTTGGCAGCAGCAGGGAAAAGCCGTGGAAGTGGTGAGTGTGCAAGACATCTTCGATGAATTCAATGGGGGCGTGCGCTCTGCCGAAGCCATCAAAGATTTTATCTCCTATGCCTATAACAACTGGGCTGAGCCACGGCTTACCCATGTGCTTTTGTTAGGGGATGGCATCACAGACGAGCGGGACGACAGCCCGAATCGCAGCTATAATCTGATACCCTTCCACAAGATTTGGGCGGATAAACGCGGAGCCATCGCCAGCGACAACTGGTTTGGATGCATCGTAGGGACAGACATGGTTCCCGATGTAAGCATCGGCAGGATAAATGTGTGGAAAGCGAGTCAACTTGAAGACATTGCCGCCAAAACCATTCAATACATCGAAGAGCCCAATTACGAAGATTTGTGGCACAGCAATATCACCTTTGCTGCCGGGGGAAATCCCAGTGAAGGTACCTTCTTTGCCAAGCAAAGTGAACGCGTGCGTAAGAACAATATTCCTTCCAGTTTCAATGCCACACGGGTGTATTGCAATACCGATGACTTACCTGCATCCTATGCCGGGAATACCACTACCCTTATCAGCACCATTAACGATGGCAGCATATACGTACAGTTTATGGGTCATGGCGGCGGCTATGTGTGGGCTGACTACAACCTGCTGAATAAAGCGGATGTGCAAACCATGAACAACGAAAATCTGCCTGTGGTAGCAAGTTATTCCTGTTTCGGTTCAGCATTTAACTATCCCCAGAGCTCGTGCATTGGCGAAGAATTGACACTTGCTCCCGGCAAAGGCGCTATCGGTCATATTGGTTTCACAGGTTTTGGCTACGCCAATTGGATTGATGATTTTGCCAAATATATTACCGAGGGGATGTTCCGGTACGGCGTGGAATCCATCGGTGAAATTGTGACCTACGCCAAAGCAAAATTCTATACCTCATCCAGTTCGTACGCGGTAAAAAATGCTCTGATAAACGGATGTGCTTACTTGGGCGATCCGATGATACATATGCTGATTCCCACCGAAGAACGGCAGGTACTGCTGAATGACTACACGGTTCAGGAGGGTGACACCCTTATCTTTAAATCCCCGGTGGGTGATGGGATAACCAAAGGAAAATTCAGAATTTATGATGATGATGACAGCCCCATTTCGGCAAATTTTTATTATCCCGAAACGATTTACGCCATCAACGACACCATCTCCATTACCAATGGCAATCTCTACAAAAATGGCTACACCATGCCCAACGCTACGTCAGATATTTACACCCGCAGAATCAAACTGTTTGCATCCGGCGATGATGGCGAAATTGTTGGAGAAACCTATGTGACCGTTGGAAAAGGGAATGCGGCAAACATCGCTATCATTCCCGAACAGCCGACGGTGGCGGATTCCATCCAGATAGAAGCCGATATCTTTGATGACGAAGGAGTGGCTGCTGTGGCATGCCAGGTGAAGGTGTGGAGCGTGTACGCCGATCCCTTCAATCCCGAACATACTCCATCGGGTATCTATACCATTCCCATGACGCAGGTGGCAAATAATCGCTATCGCTTGCAGCAACCCATTTCCTCCGGGGCGCAAAACTACTCCAGCGGCTACAAATTGGAGATCGATTTCACCATTACCGACGACCAGCAACAGGTGGAAACTACCACCTTCCGACGAATGATTCTCATCGAAGGCATCGACCTGACCCTGCAAAATCTGAACTTTGTAGAGCAGGATAATCAACCGGCAATCAAGGTGCTGGTAACCAATCTCGGCTCCGAGTCTGGCAGCGCCTGCATGCTGAAAGTGTACAACCAGGTGGGAGGTCATACCCTTCTGGCACAAAAAGAAATCGCGCCACTTGGCACCTTCGAATCCCGCTGGGAAACCCTCATCATTCCGTTATTGAGCGGATCGGTGCAGTTCCAGGCCCTGGTGAATGACTCTGGCGAAAGCTTCCCGGAAATCAACCTTTACAATAACATCGTTACCGGCGTACATCAAGAAGTAAACCTGGTGTCCGCCGGCCTCGCAGCCTCCGCCTTCTCCAGTCTGGATGGTAACCTGGATGTGCAGATTCCCGCGGCAATCCTGCCTCAGGATGCAGTCTTTTCTCTGCAAAATATCGGGATGCAAACCCCGGTGAATCAGGAAGCGGTGAGCGGAATTATCCTGGCAGACAGCAGTCGCTCCGATGCGTATCAATTGAAGATTTACAACGAAGAGATGTTGGCCGATTCTACGGGATTGCTGCCAAACAACAACCGCATCGAGCTGACTTTTCACTACCATCCCACCGATTCCCTCACCCAGGTTGGCACCGATGCCTATGCTGTTTATCGCTGGGAAGATGATTTTGATAAATGGATCTTTTACGGTGGCGAGGTGTACCCCGATGCCAAAACAGTGCGCTTCAATACCAACCGGCTGGGAACGTTTACCATCCTGAAAAATGCTGACGAAATCCCTCCCTACATCGACGCCAATGTGGAAGGCCAGGAATTCACCTACGGCGGGTACATCTCTCGCAACGGCATTATCTCGTTCCTCCTCTCAGACGCAAACGGTATCGACATGTTTAACAATAAGCTGCATCTTGCACTGGATGGTGAGACGGTGAGTGCAGAAGAGTATTCAATCTCCCTTTCTCAGGGAAATCTCACCAACATTCCCATCAAATATCAGTTGAACAATCTGGACAAAGGCAGCCACAAAATCAGTGTGGATTGCACCGATTGCAACGGAAATTATGCGGTGCGGGAAATCGATTTTGAGGTGAGCACCTCCTTCGATATTATCAATGTGGCCAACTACCCAAACCCCGTGAAGTCGAAAACCATCAAGGCGGTAAACGCCGGGCGAACCCGCTTTACCTACGTTCTTACCGATGATGCCGACGATGCAACGATAAAGGTGTACACTGTGAGCGGACGCCTGGTGAAGACCTTTAAGCATATTCCCTCCACCATCGGATATCATGAATTTCCCCGCACCGTAAGTGGCTGGGATTGTACTGATGAAGAGGGATTTAACCTGTCAAACGGTGTCTACTTTTACAAAATAACTGCCAAACGCGGCTCGAAGAAAATAGAAAAAATAAAAAAAATGGCGATCTTGAAGTAATATGAAAAAAATCATAATCAGCTTTTTCTTTCTGGTTCTCCTTTTACAGGTTTGGGCAGGACGCTACGCCGGTGATTTTATTGCCATCGGTAGTGGTGTGCGGCCTATCGGGATGGGTGGGGCATTTGCCGCTATCGCAGATGAAAGCTCCGCAATTCATTGGAATCCCGCAGGCATAGCGCAGTTGCGAGACCCTCAGGTGATGCTGACCCGCGCCTTTCTCTATGAAGGTCTTGCATCCTACGACAACATCACCTACTGCCAGCCCCTGCCCAATGATGTGACTATCGGCTTTGGCTGGACGCGACTCACCATCGATAACATCCCGGTGTTCAATGAAGAACATCTGGTGGGTACAGTGGATCAGCGAGCTGCATTTCCATGGCTCAACCTCACTGCCATCCCGGATGATAAATTTACCAGCACCGATGATCTGTTTCAATTTGCCTTTGCCAAACATCTGCACAAAGACATCGATATCGGATGGCTCTTCTTTGAAATTCCGGTGGATATGTATTTTGGCAGCAGCATGAAATACATCAAACGAACTCTGTATAAAAATGTGGGAGATGGCACCGGATTCGATTTTTCCCTCTTAGGCCGCACCAATCTGGGGATGCTGGTGGATGTGGACTGGTTGGGCGATATAGCCGTGGGTGTTAATTTTCAGAATGTGGGGAACACGTCGATTACCTGGGATGTGGCTTCGGAACATACCGATGATATTTTGCAAAATACAAAACTCGGCGTGATGGTTGAGCAACCGATTCCTGCGATTAAATCGACCCTTATTCTGAGCTCAGACTTTGAATATGTTTACAATGGCACCGATCGTTTTGGTTGCGAATTTGACTATCAAGGGAAGGTTCAGGCCCGCTGCGGCTATGTAAATAATCAATATTTTGATGACAATGGGGATGAAGTTTCCGCAGGCCTTTCGGTGCGGATTTATCGTGTTCTCGTGGATTATGCCTTTGTCACAAATACCTTGGGCAACACCAATCGGGTTGGATTGCGTGTGAGCTTCTAACCCAAAGGAAGATGATATGAAAGTAATATGGATTTTTCTCAGTCTGGCCGTTTTGCTTTTTGCTGGATGCTCAGGCGATAGTCCCAGCGAAGCTGATACTACTCCACCATCCCAACCCCACATGATTCATCATCTGGGCGATACTGGCGATATGGTGAATATGGGTACCTTCATAGATACTATAAACTACTACAATACCAATGATCCCGATTTGGAAAATAACGGTATTGATGCATTGAGTGATAACAACTGGATTCAGTTGCAATGGAGCGTTATCCTGGATGACGATGTGGATTATCTGGAAATATTCCGGTTCAATCTCAGCGATTATCAGGCCTACGAGCAGTATCTGCAAGCCAATGGTGAGGAATACGATTTTGCGACGAAAATAGATTCTATTGCATCCCCCACCCAAACCCGCTATGTGGATCACTTCAGCTCACTTTCAGGGACGTCCCTCGCCACCACGTGGTTTTATTACATCAAGGCCGTGGATGTTGCGGGAAACTGGGCAAAGTCTGATACTGTAGGGTACAAACTCACGGAGAAATTGGTAACCCTCGAGCCCTATCCCTATGAGATAGTCAATAGCCTGGATAACGTTACTTTTCAGTGGAATCTGGATGGAAGCGGTTCTGTTGCCGCCTATCGTCTGCTCCTTTTTGATCAGTATCATCACCTGTTGTGGTGCTACACACCTCTGGATCTGGAGTACCCCATAAAAGAGTATGATGGTCCATCCTATACCGAGGAAACCTATTTCTGGCGAATTGATGCCTTTGGAGCGGGTCCCGAAATTATAACGTTGTTTAACAAAACCTATCAGGTTTACTCTGGCTCAGAATCTCATGAAACTGAATTTTCTGTGATGCCATAAAGTGCTTGACGCCAGGTAGCCTCACGAAATATGTGCAAAATCCCAAAAGGAGAAGATATGAAACGAATTGCCCTGATTTTATCTGTTCTTTTATTGGCAGGACAGGTGGTATTTGGCGAGACACCGGATGCTGCATCCAGTGTTGCGCCCACCATGACCTCCCCCGGATCTTTTAATAATGGCTCGGTATATCTCTATTCCGGAACCCTTTCCGGTTCTGAGCAGCTGAAGATTATCACCTACATCTGGGGACAAGTGCAAAAACCAGGACTCTATGTTGTTCCTGATGATACCGATTTACTCACGCTGCTTTCGTCGGCAGGAGGGCCTACCGAAGATGCTAAGCTGTCGAAAGTCCGCATCATCCGTCCCACCGAAGATGGTGAGAAGATCATCTGGGTAAATCTGAAGAAGTACATGGAAACGGGAGACAGTCAGCTGATCCCTCAGATGAAACCGGGAGATACGGTAATTGTTTCCGGATCGATTTTTTATGCTTTCACCCGTACGGCAGATTTCTTATCGAAAGTGGCATCGGTCATTAGTGTGTATATATTAATTAACAACATATAGCTGAGGTAGTAGATGGATCAGAATTATCAAGAAACCTATGACGAGCAGGAAATAAAACTCAGTGATTATCTGCATATAATTCAGCGATTTAAATGGCTGTCTCTAACGATATTTGTGTTGGTTTTCCTGGCTGCGGTTATTTATACGTATCGTGCACCCCGTATCTATCAGGCCTCGGCCAAGATATTACTGGAAACCAGCAAATCCACCGATTTCCTTTTTTCACCTATGGGCAATCAGGGTACCTCGATAAACAACAATATTCAGATAATCCAGAGTACTCCTGTGATGAAGATTGCTCATGAAATTATGGAGAATGATGTCTATTATTCTACGTTTCCCATAAACGGAACCGAAGAAGAACCGGTGAACCCGATTGGATACCTGAAGAGCAGAATCTCCATAGATAATGAGCGGGAAACCGACATTCTTGCCATCAGCTATGAATCCACCAATCCCCGGGAAGCTCAGGCAATGGCTAACGCAACAGCCTACGCTCTTATTCAGGATGACACCAATAACGCCCGGACGGAATTTCGTAAAACCCGGGAATTTCTGGAAAACCAGCTGGATGAAAAAGAGCGGTTACTCCGATTGGCTGAAGAAGACTTGCGGGCCTACAAAATCGATAACAAAATCTCCATACTTTCTGAAGAAACAACGAAGCTCATCGAGCAGTCGTCCGAACTGGAAAAACTGCTGGCTGAAGCTCAGACGGATTATGCGGTGGCATCTAATCATCTGGCCTTTTTGAAAAAAGAACTTACCAGGCAAGACACACTTCTGTCTGATGTGAATGCCGTATTGACCACGCCACTGCTGGAACAGCTCCGTCAGGAGATTGTGCAAAATCAGACACGGTATGTCAATTTGCTCACCAAATCCGATTACCCGCCAGACCATCCCGAGCTAGTGAATCTTAATCGCTCGATAGAGAGTGCAAAGAAGCAACTGAATACAGAAATCCAGCGCGTTATTCTGGTAAAAGCCGGTACCACCGATCCATTGGTGTATCGCAGTGACCTGATAGCGAAAATATCTCAGGGAGCAATCGAAGAGAATATTAGCCACTCCAAAGTAACCAGTTTGGAAATGGCTGTTGATGAGTACAACAAGAAGATGGCTGTATTGCCAGATACCGAGATTCAGTTAGCTCGTTTACAACGGAATTTCAGGATTAATGAGAAAATCTACTCCATGTTAATGGAAAAATATGAAGATGCAAAGATCGCTGAGAAATCCAAGATCGGTAATGTTCGTATCATAGAAGAAGCCAATATACCAGGTCGCCCAATTAAGCCCAATAAAAAGATGAACTATCTTATCGGATTGGTACTTGGCTTGGGTTTGGGATTCGGAGCGGCATTGCTCATACATTCTCTGGATACAAAATTACGCACGTTTGACGATGTGAAGCAGAATGTGACGATGAAGGTACTCGGAACGATACCCTTCATTCATGTGTTTGACGCAGACATCGAAACGATAGAAAAGCAATTAAATGCCGAAAAAGATCCCCAAATTAAAGGGAAAATAAAAGACCATCTGCAGTATGTGCAGTCGCGACTGATCTCTTCTTACGCTCCCAAAGCCTCGGCTTCGGAAGCCTTCAGAACGTTGCGTACCAGTATCGTTGCCGTAAGAAAATCCGGTGGTTCACAAACAATTCTTGTCACCAGCTCAGGTCCAGGAGAAGGGAAATCGACGATCCTCTCCAATCTGGCTATCACATTGGCTCAGATGGATTCCCGCGTTATTGTTGTGGATCTTGACCTCCGCCGTCCTGTGTTACACAGTTTCTTTGGCTATGATAAAGAGAACGGTATCAGCGATTTCCTGATGGACCGTTCTATGGAATTAGAACCACTGATTCGTAAAACCACAATTCCGAATCTGGACCTCATTACCAGCGGGCTGATACCTCCAAACCCGTCCGAATTGCTCGCATCATCCAGACTGGATGAAATGATAACTCTACTGAAACAGCACTATGACTATATCCTGTTGGATGCGCCTCCCGTGATCGCGGTTACCGACGCCCTCATTCTCAGCGCAAAAGTGGATATCCGGACTTTGGTGATTCGTATAAATCAGGCTGACAAGGCAGCGGTGAAACGGGCTGAAGAATTGTTAGACAACATCAGCATCGATATCGATGGCTGTATTGTAAACGGGGTCATTCCTCAGAAATACTACAGTGCAAGTGAATACTACTATTACTATTACTATTACTACTACAATGAAGGCTCAAAGAATAAACGCAGAAAAAAATCTGAGCAAAAAAGCTATATCAACAACAGCAAACGCTAAGATTAATCTCTTTTTAGATGTTTTAGGAAAACGTCCGGATGGATATCATTCCATTCGGACTATTTTTGCTGAAATTGATCTCCATGATCAACTAAATTATACTTTGACAAAAAATCGGGACATCAGGATTTTGGCCAACAGAGACTTTGTAAATACAGAGGATAATTTAATTTACAAAGTCGCGTTCTTTATACAACAGCAATATAACGTGAAATATGGTGTATCGATAGAACTTACGAAACGGATTCCTGTTGCCGCCGGTTTGGGTGGTGGATCCAGTGATGCAGCAGCAACCATCAAAGCGGTTTCTGCCCTGTGGAGGCTCGATTTGTCTCAGGATGCAATGCATGAAATTGCTTCCCGTTTTGGGAGCGATATCAACTTCTTTCTGGATGGAGGTACTTCCCTGGGTGTGGGCCGCGGCGAGAAGCTGAGTCCTCAGGATGACCTGGATGTATCCCATATCTTCTTGGTCAACCCCGGCTTTGGCATCCCCAGTGGAGAGGCCTACGGCATGGTGGAAGACATGCATCCTGAAGAAAGATGGAAAAACCTGCTACAGACTCATGATATGCGCTATGCATTTAACAGGTTGCAAATAGGGATTTGTAAAGCGTACCCGGAAATTATGACCATTATCCGCCATTTGGAGAATAATGGAGCAGAAAAAGCTATTTTATCGGGTAGTGGACCTACCATTATTGGTTTTTGCCCCGATAGGGCTACCGCAGAAAGTCTTTCCGAGTTCTATTCCAATCAAGGCTATTGGAACTACATAACAAAGACAAAAAGGAGAACAAGATGAACATTACTGATGTTAAGGTTTTTATCAGGGAAAGTAACCAACTAAAAGCTTTTGTTAACATTGTGATTGACGACGCATTCATCATCCGCAACATCAAAGTTATCGAAGGACAGAATGGATTGTTTGTAGCCATGCCAAGTCGCCGGGTAAGCAATGGTGAGTATCGAGACATTGCTCATCCCATAAATACCGATACTCGGAACACGGTAGAAAAAATCATCATCGAAAAATACAAAGAAACGTTGCAGGAAGCGTTGAGCGCTGCCGAATCAACGGTAGAACCGTAAGGGGTGAAGCAGTAAACAAATGTATTCTAAGTTAAAAATATTTACCGGAAACGCCAACAAAGAGTTGGCTTCGGAAGTCGCAAAATTTGCCGGCATCCCAATAGGGGATGCTGATGTGTTTAAGTTCTCGAACGATAACAGCTTTGTGAAGATCAACGAGAATGTGCGCGGCGCAGATACCTTCATCATTCAGCCCACCTGCTATCCAGTGAATGATAGCCTGATGGAACTTTTGATAATGATTGATGCGCTCAAACGTGCCTCGGCCCAGCGCATAAATTGTGTAATCCCGTACTTTGGCTATGCCCGATCTGATAAAAAAGATCAGCCAGGTGTGCCGATAACGGCGAAGCTGGTGGCAGACCTGCTCACAACAGCAGGCGCCCATCGGATAGTGGCGATGGACTTACATGCGGATCAGATTCAGGGATTTTTCAACATTCCGGTAGATCATTTGGATGCAATTCCTACCTTTGCCCGATACTTTAAATCCACCTTCGATCTTTCGGATGTGGTGGTGGTATCACCAGACACTGGCGGAACGGCACGGGCGCGGAAATTTGCAAAACGCCTCAATTGCTCGCTGGCAATAGGGGATAAACGCAGAACCGGCAACGATGGGAATGCAGAAATTCTGAACATCATCGGTGATGTGGAGGGAAAAACAGCTATCCTGTTTGATGACATCATTGATACTGGAGGGAGCTTGACCAAGATGGCGGAGCTCCTGTCCAAAAAAGGGGTGAAAAAAGTATATGCAGCCTGTGCCCACGGCATCCTTGCCGGCAAAGCAGTAGAACGCATAGAAAATTCACCAATAGAAAAACTCTTTATAACCAATTCGATTCCATTGAGCGCGGAAAAAGCTTCTTGCGAAAAGATCGAGCAGCTTTCCATTGCAGAGATGCTGGCTCTTTCCATCAAGAAAATCCACATCGAAGAGTCGTTGAGTGTTTTATTTAGATAATCCACATGAGTGGTATACAACGGAGGAGAAATGAACTTAAAAATCAAAGCTGAACCACGTACAACTGAAAGAAAATCAGATGTGAAGAACGTGCGTAACAGTGGATTAATCCCCGGAATCATCTACGGTGCCGGTAAAGAAGGTATCATGATCTCCCTTCCCGAGATTGCGTTTTTGAAATTAGTCAAAAAATCAATCGGCGAGGTTGCAATATTTGATATTGAACTGGAAGGAAAGAACTACAAGACCTTCTTGAAAGACCAACAGATTCACCCAGTTACAAGAAAATTCAGACATCTGGATTTTATTGAGCTGCATGCGGGGAAACCCATAACTATCGATATTCCATTGCATTATGTAGGAAAAGCTGAAGGCATCAAGGCCGGTGGTTTGATGGAAATCCTGCATCATACCCTGGAGCTTACCTGTCTGCCAAAGGACATCCCTGACGAAATCGAAATCGATGTGACCAACCTCCAGTTGGGGCAAGCGATTCATTTCGGGGATATCCAACTTGCTGATGGACTTCAAACCAGTATGAGCAGTGCTACCACACTGGTTGCTGTTCGTGTTCCACGGGGATCCGATGAGGAAGAAGTGGCTGAAGAAGACGAAGAAGTTGTAGTAGAAGAACCGGCAGAATAAGAGAAAAAAACGATAGAGTGATGAGATTAATTGTTGGCTTGGGCAACCCGGGAAGTAAGTACGAACGAAACCGGCACAATGTGGGTTTTCATGTACTGGATGCCTTTGCTGCTCAGCAGAATGTGCAATTCAGGAAGCACAAGCTCTATGAGGTGGCCCAGTGTGGTGATGTGCTCTTGATGAAGCCGACAACCTACATGAATCTCAGTGGAAATGCGGTGACATCTGTGAAAACCAGCTACGCGATAGAAGAGCTGCTGGTGGTTGTGGATGACATTAACCTGCCTCTGGGAGAAATCCGCCTGCGTCATCGCGGTGGATACGGTGGTCATAATGGCCTCAAATCCGTGGGAAATTCACTGGGCTCTGGTGAATTCAAGCGGTTGCGAATTGGGATAGATGTACCGACATCGTCTGAACTTCGTAATTTTGTTCTTTCTAATTTTTCTGCAGAAGAGTGCGGTATATTGAGCCATACTTATGCATTCACTACAGAATTACTCACTGTCTATGTGGAACAGGATTTCACCGGGATGTTGAGTGAGTTCAGCAAAAGGAAGCAGTCCTATTCTGAACAGATAACCGTTCAGGATCTATGAAAAGAAAACTCTTTTCAGCAAAGACCAAAGGAGGAAACCATGATTCGTAAATACGAAAGCATGATTGTTATTGCATCTACACTGGGTGAAGATGCAGCGAAGAAAGAAAATGAGAAAGTTCTCACTTTCGTGAAAGAAAACGGTGGTGAAGTAATCAGCACCGATGAATGGGGCAAACGCAAGCTTGCCTATCAGATAAAAAGAAATACCGAAGGATACTACTTCATCAATAACTTCAATCTGGATGCCGATGCTATTCTGGAGCTTGAACGTATCTATCGGCTCAGTGAGAGTATCATTCGGTCAAATGTCCTGGTGAAAAGCTAGTTAAGGAGGAGTGTATGACTCAGCAACTTCGATTTCCCCGTATCAATGTAGTGATCATCAGCGGCCGCCTTACTCGCGACGTTGAATTACGTTATCTTCCCAATGGCACACCGGTAGCAAAACTACCGATTGCCTTCGACCGCAGCTATCAAAAAGACGGACAATGGATGAAGGAATCGAGCTATACCGATATAACCGTATGGGGCAAACGAGCCGAGCAATGCGGCGAAGAGCTGCACAAAGGCAGCCCTGTATTAATCGAAGGTTACCTGAGAACCCGCACCTATACCGACAGCAATAACCAAAACCGGAAAATCACCGAAATTGTTTCAAACAAGGTCAGTTTTCTTGAACGCGCAGCGCAACCTGCTGCTCCTGCCAGCCAACCGGATGATCACCATGATTCATATCAGTCCACATCCAAGCCGGCGGGACAGATCAGCGATGATGACGTTCCCTTTTAAATAATAGGAGATAGATAGAATGGAAGAAAAAAAAGTAACCCCGGAAATACAAAAAAAGGAAGTAACGAGAGAGTACAAACCTCGGGACAGACAGACAAAACCAGGACAGCGTTCTGATGGAAATCGCCGTTTTCGTCCCCGTCGCGGTGGCTCTTTCTTCCGCAAAAAAGTATGCTTCTTCTGCAAAAATAAAGAAGTTGCTATCGATTACAAAGATGTAAATCTTATGAAACGATTTGTTGCAGAAAGTGGAAAGATTTCTCCTCGTCGTTTTACCGGAACCTGCGCCAAACATCAGCGCAAACTGTCGGTGGAAATCAAGAAAGCACGCCAGATGGCGCTTATCCCCTTTACGGATAAACACAAGTAGCCTTGGTTATTATAGCGGTTTTGGCAGCTATCTTAACTGCCTTTTTCCCCTTTGTGGGAGTGATCTTTACAAGCTCATTAGGTGCCAAACATCTTAATGAAGATGGCTGGAAATCCTTCGCCGGTATCATGCTGGCCGGATGCATCCTGCTCTTTGCCTTTCAGGTGATTACAGCCGAGATGCTGCTCAGCGCTCTGTTTTCTATGACCGGATTGCTGCTCTTTTTGCAGCTCTGCCGCAAAGGATTCAAAGCCGAAATAGCTCTCAGCCTTGTAGCACTGTTAGAAGCAGCTTATGCCCTGGTGCGTACGTTGCTGTTTAAGAGCGCATTTCAACAATCCATCCTGGATGCAGAAACCAGTGCCCAGGATATGCTGTTGTCGCTGATGCCCCAACAAGCCATCACTCCTCAGATGAACGAACAGATCGCCACGATGACGAATCTGATGATGGATCTCTTTACTGCCACATGGATGATTCAGACAATGATCGCCATCTATCTGGCTGCATTAATTCTGCGGAAAAAAGGATTGATCTCCTGGGACCACGCCCGCACGCGCTTTCCCTTCGAAACGACCTATGTCGTTATCGCCGGAATGGTTGGTGCACTGGTTCCTGCCCTGCGCATCTACGGAATTAATCTCCTTGTAATGATGGGAAGTCTCTTCCTTATCCAGGGTATCGCAGTTATCGATTTTGTAGCTGGAGCAGTACTGAGGCGGATGCGATGGCTTACCACCGTCCTGATATTTATCGGTTTGTTAAATGGCTTTTTTCTGTTTGTCGCAGCAATAGGCTTGTTTGATGTATGGTTCAATTTTAGAAAAATCACAGATAGGGAGGAATCTCATGAAAATTATTCTGACTAAAGATATAGAAAAACTTGGTGCTGCAGGCAGCGTTGTGAATGTAAAAGACGGGTATGCACGGAACTACCTGGTGCCCAAAGATTATGCCATCCTGGCAACAAAGCACAACCTTACCAAGGTTGAAGCAATTATGAAAGTGGCAGAAGTTGAGCGCCTTGAGCGGGATAACCAACTGAAAGCCTTTGCAGCCAAAATCGATGGCACTGAGCTCTCATTCATCCGTAAGGTTGATGAAAATGAACATCTCTTTGGCTCTGTCTCCGATGCCGATATCGTGACAGCCTTAGCCGAAAAAGATATTGACGTTCATAAATCGACAATAAAGATCGACAAGCCCTTGAAAGAGCTTGGTGAATTTGATGTGGAAGTAGTTCTTGGACATCAAATTACAGCATCTTTGAAAGTGAAGATAGACAAGGAGTAATGCACGGAGGTTGCAGTGAAAAAAAAAATTAAAGCGGTAGTGAATGTAATTAGTTGGCTGGTTGTATGGTTTGCCTTTGGATCATTAGGTTTTGCAAGCGAAAATCCAAGATTCGGCGTTCCATTCTTCCTGATCGTGTTCTTAGCAGCTTTCATCGGATGCTACCTTTACCTGCGTTTTCACCAACGCCGGGAAGAGCCAAATAGAAAATTGATCGCCATGATGTATCGAGCTTTTGGCGTAGTGCTTTGCCTTATGGTGTTTATCGTGCCATTGCGCATGTTGCCCACCATCATCGGCGAGTCCATCGTACTGTCCTTCTTTAACGGCCTTCTCATCGTCGTGGGATTGGCTGTGTTGCTGGCTATTGCGATTTTGGCTATAAACATTATTAACAACGCAAAAGGGAAAAATTTCCTGCCTACTCTGCTGGGATACATTATCCTTATTGCTGTTTCTTCTGTTCCCGCATTGGTGGTTTCCAAGTATAGCGGCACCTATGATGCGCTGGGCCGTACATACTGGATGACCCTTACCATTGCCATCTTGGCTTGGTGGGGCTTATCGCTGGTAGGTACCAAAGAAGCATAGATGAAAATATCCAGAGCCGGCAATGCAATCCAGGCATTGATCTATCGCATTGCCGGTGCTGAGCATAAAGAGCTGGTGACAATTGCCTGGAGCTGGAACCGCATCGTGGGCCACCTTTTGGCTGACCGCACAGAGATACAAAAGCTGGAAAATGGTGTGCTCTTCATCAGCGTAACAAATAACGTCTGGATGCAGGAGCTCATCTTGCAAAAGTATCGTATTGTGGGGGCGATCAAAAGGCATCTGGGAATTTCCATCAAAGATATCGTGTTTTACATTCGAACCGGATAGGGCAGATCATGAGAAAAATACTGATTGCACCCTCGCTTCTTTCTGCAGATTTTATGCATCTGGAGCGGGAGATACAGAACATAGAGGCAGCTGACGCAGACATCTTGCACCTGGATGTGATGGACGGGCATTTTGTGCCGAACCTTACCTTTGGGATGCCGATTATACGCCAGATACGCGCCCTTACCAAGCTTCCCCTGGATGTGCACCTCATGGTGCAAAATCCGGGAGATTATTATCAGCCTCTGGCTCAATGCGGCGTGGAGTATGTTTCCTTCCATCAAGAAGCAGTTACCCATATTCATCGGCATATCTATGTGCTACGGGATGCAGGAATTCAGGCTGGGATTGCTCTCAATCCGGCAACGCCGATCAGCACCATCCAGCCTGTTTTGCCCGATCTGGATTTTGTGCTGTTTATGAGCGTGAACCCCGGTTTTGGCGGCCAGAAATTTCTCCCTCTGGTGTATGATAAAATCACTCAGGCACGACTTCTGACATCCAATATAAATCCTACACTGAAGATCGAGATCGATGGAGGGGTAACCGATGCCAATGCAGAGGCTCTGATCGATGCTGGCGCCGATATGTTGGTGGCCGGTTCCCATATCTTTGGCAATCCCGATTATACCCGGGCAATCGCATCATTACGACAATAAAGAGGAAGCATGTTTGATAGTCTCTCCGAACGCTTTGATACAATTTTTCGTAAACTGAAAGGCCGCGGAAAACTCACAGAAGATAACATAAAAGAGTCCATGCGGGAAGTGCGCAGAGCGTTACTGGAAGCTGATGTTAACTTTAAGATAGTGAAGAATTTCATCAACGAGGTTTCTGCCAAAGCAGTGGGAACCGAAGTGATGAAGAGCCTTACTCCCGGGCATCAGGTGGTGAAAATTGTTCACGAACAACTCATCCATCTTATGGGAGATACCAATTTTTCCATTCGTCTGCATGATAACCGGATGACCAAAATCCTGCTGGTTGGTTTGCAGGGATCAGGAAAAACAACCACTTGCTCAAAACTGGCAAATAAGCTGCGGAAGAAAGGGATAAATCCCATGCTGGTTGCCTGCGACGTCTATCGTCCGGCAGCAATTCACCAGCTGGAGGTGCTGGGTAAACAGCTCTCGATTCCGGTATTTAGCGATCCGAAATCGAAGAACGTGGTGAAAATTGCCAAGAAGGCGATGAAGCGGGCTGAAGTTGATAATGTGAATCTGATGATCTTTGATACTGCTGGCCGTCTGCATATCGACAGCCTTTTGATGAAAGAACTTCGGGATCTTAAAAAAGCTGTGGAACCCGATTATATCTTCTTTGTAGCCGATGCCATGACCGGGCAGGATGCGGTGAATGTCGCCAGGGAATTTCATGATCAGCTGGCGTTTTCCGGGGTGATCCTTACAAAGATGGATAGTGATGCCCGCGGCGGTGCTGCTCTTTCAATCAAAGCGGTAACCGGCAAACCTCTCTGTTTTGTGGGTACCGGAGAAAAAGTCTCTGACTTTGAAGAGTTTCATCCCGACCGGATGGCAAACCGCATCCTGGGGATGGGAGACGTTCTGAGCTTGATTGAAAAAGCCGAAGCTTCTATGGACATGGAAGAAGCCGAAGCCATGGCAAAACGGATGCAGAAAAATCAGTTTACCTTCGATGATTTTTTGAAGCAATTACAGCAAATTCGTAACATGGGGCCGTTGGATCAGTTGATGGGAATGATCCCGGGAATGAACAACAAAGCCATGAAAGGAATGCAGGTGGATGACGGTCAATTACAACGGGTTGAGGCAATTATATTTTCTATGACACCTCGGGAACGAGATAAGCCATTATTGATAAATGGTAGTCGGCGCAAGCGCATAGCGGCAGGGAGTGGAACCTCGGTGCAGGAGGTAAACCGCCTGCTGAAACAGTTTGAGCAGATGAAAAAAATGATGAAGAAATTCAGCAATCCTAAGTTTATGAAAGGAAATATGTTACCTTTCTAAAAATATGCTTGACGAGATAGGCATAGAAAAAATTAGTTCTTTTTGGATAAAAAATGTGTTTAATTTATAATAAGGAGTTGGAATGGTAAAACTTAGGCTGACAAGAATGGGTGCAATTAATAAACCCTTTTACCGCATTGTCGCTGTGGATTCACGCGTCAAAAGAGATGGAAAATATATTGAGTCTGTTGGATATTATGATCCCAAAACTGACCCGCTGACCCTGAAAGTGGATATTGACAAATCGATCGAATGGCTAAAAAAAGGTGCTCAACCCACCGATACCGTTCGTTCATTATTGAAACGGGCTGGCGTACTTGAAAAATGGCATATGATTCGCACAGGAAAAGATGTTACCGAGACTGAACCTGTTGTGGAATCTGAGCAACCGGAGGAAATCTCCTCCTAATTGAAGGAGTCACGTATGAAAGAACTTATTGAATTCATCGTAAAGGCACTGGTCGACGATCCGGGCGCTATTGATATCAAAGAAATCAGTGGCGATAAAATTACCATATACGAGCTACGGGCCGATAAAGGCGACATCGGTAAAGTCATCGGTAAACGCGGTCGCACAGCCGGTGCTATCCGCACAATCATCAACGCTGTTTCTGCCCGTAAAGGCAAAAGGGCGGTGCTCGAAATTATCGAGTAATGCAACTATCTGATTTAGTTGCAATTGGGACACTGGGAAAGGCTCTGAATCGCGATGGATCTGTTGCATTTCGCGGTAACGCATCCTTTATCTCTGCATTCCTCAATGTCCCCAAAGTATTCCTGGTCTTTAAAAGCCATAACGTGCGGTATATGACGATTACCGGCATCAGGAATGATGCCGGATATGCAATTACCTTTGCCGAAAAAAACGATGTGTTGGAAGCAATAGAACAGGGTCCTGCGGAAGTGATGCTGGCTCGAGAAGATTTCGAGCGAGTACAAAAAGCCGAAGGTCTCTTCGATTTTGTTGGGATGCAAGTATCCTACCGGAATGCGATCATTGGCACCGTGGACGATGTGATGGAAACCAAAGCTCATGATATTCTGGTGGTCTGCAGAGATGATGATACCGAAGTTCTCATTCCCGTTGTGGAATATTACCTCGAAGCCATTGACCCAGACCAGATGATTATCTACGCAGTAAATCTGGAAGGATTGCTGGAGCTATGAATATTCATATTCTCACCCTCTTCCCGGATATGTTCAAACACTTCCTCACAGAAAGTATGGTAGGGATCGCATTGCGCCAAAACGCCCTTTCGGTTTCCCTTTCCAATATCAGAGATTTTGCCACTGATAAGCATAAACAGGTGGACGATTATCCCTATGGCGGCGGCGCCGGTATGGTGATGAAACCGGAGCCAATCTACGCTGCTGTGCAAAAGGTACAATCTCATCCCGGGATTCCTGTGATATACTTTACTCCGCAGGGACGGCTCCTCACGCAGCAGATTGTACAACAATACGCCGCTGCGGAAGAGATTATCCTCCTCTGTGGACATTACAAAGAGATCGACCAGCGAATTCGTGATTCCGTGGTGACCGATGAAATATCTATCGGTGATTATGTGCTTTCGGGTGGAGAAATACCTGCCATGGTGATGGTGGATGCCATTGCCAGGCTGCAGGAAGGTGTACTGGGTGATATAGAATCTGCTCTCACAGATTCTCATCAGGATGGCCTGCTTGGATGTCCACACTACACTCGTCCATCAGAGTTTATGGGCAACAAAGTCCCCGATGTGTTACTCTCTGGAAATCACAAAAAAATCGACCATTGGCGTCATGAAAAAGCGCTGGAGAAAACTCGGCAAATAAGACCGGATCTACTCAATAAAGAGGATCGATCATGAAGGCCCCGCTTTACGTCGGGCTGGTTCATTACCCGGTAACCAATAAATTTGGTGATCTGATAACCACATCCATCACAAATCTGGATGTTCATGACATCGCCCGAAGCTGCAGGACCTACGGCGTGAAAGGATTTTTTATCATCACACCCCTGGAATCTCAATCTCAGTTTCTGGATCGAATCCTCACCTTTTGGCAGAGCGATGTTGCACATACCTATAACCCACATCGGGTTGATGCTCTCTCCATCGTGAGCCACCAGAAAACGATAGATTTCGCGCTACAAACAATACAAAATCAGGAAGTAGAATGTCCGTTAGTAATAACGACAACGGCTGCTACCATCCCCGACCAAATGACCTTCGGGGATTGTAAATTACTCAACGCACCAGTTCTGATGCTATTTGGAACAGGTAATGGGTTAACTCAGGCAGTTCATGACAACGCAGATTATACTTTAATGCCGATTGCAGGGGTTAACAATTACAACCATCTGTCGGTACGAAGTGCAGTAGCAATTGTCTTGGACAGGCTTACTTCCGAAAAATAAAGGAGGAAGAATGGACATAGTTCAGCAAATCGGAAAAGACCAAATGAGAACTGATCATCCGGAATTCAGAGTTGGCGACACCATCAAGGTTTACTATAAGATCAAAGAAGGTACCAAAGAACGTATTCAGGTGTTTCAGGGCATCGTTATTCAACGCCGTGGAATGCAAATATCCCAGACTTTCACTGTTCGCAAATCAAGCAGTGGTGTTGGTGTTGAACGTATCTTTCCGCTTCACTCACCGAATATCGACAAAATCGAAGTGGTTCGCTTCGGTCGTGTTCGCAGAGCAAAACTCTTTTACCTGCGTAAAGCAACAGGTAAAGCCGCACGTGTTAAGGAAAGAAAAAGATACTAGAAAACATATTGGGAGCCTTTTGGGCTCCCTTTTTTTTTGCCAGGATGCACTCCCTGACGTTGTCTGACTTGTGCTACACCTTCGCCTTACAAAAGCCCCCAGCGCTTACGCAAAAGCCACTCACCAGAAAATCCACCGATAAACAACAGGATGATATACCACTTTCGGTATAGCGGTATCCTATGCTCCCTTTGTGATGAGCTGATCTCCGCCTGAGGAAATGATGCATCCTGCAAGACACGACCACCGGTTGTGGTAGCGATAAACCGCAGCATGGCGTCATTGATACCCATATCCCGTACTTCAGGACTCTGGGGTAAAATAACGAAGGCAGTACTGTCGGAAGCACCAGAAGCATCGTCTGTGGCCGTCACGCGATAGGAGCCAGCCGCCAAATCCCTCAGGGAAATACTATATCCATCGGCGGAGGGAACAAAATAATCAGCCACCACAAGGGAGTCACCGCGACATATCTCTGCCAGAGCAGTGATGTTCTTTACTGGCTGCAATGCTTCATTATAGGCATGCAATGTGATATCAACAGACTCGCCTAAAAAATAGGCTGGCTGTGATGCTTGCACGGCAAAACGCTGGGTTGATGTCGCTGCCAAATATTGAAACAGGCCATCAATCAGGGAGGAAAAACCACTGTCCCCTTCACGCAATTGCCACCGCCACAAATCCACAAAACAAAACTGCATTATGGTGCCTTGACCAAAGACGCGCCGGACTATCGCCGGGCTTCGCCGGTCGTTGTTTATGGTAGCGAGGAGGGAGCTTTCCAGACGAGGACGAGTGTACCAGTAGGTAACGGGAGGAATGGTTTCAGCAGCAGAAAAGGCTGAGAAAATATCGATCTCTTTGCCAGCTGAACTGATGGTGAAGGTAGATGAAAAGGCACGGGAGATCCCCGACATAGTTGCTGGATTCAGTTGATCCAGACTGGGAACCGGTTTACCACAAAGCATCAGTCCGGTACCCTGTTGAACTCGTTGCGAGAGCAGTGAAACCTGCGATGCATCAAAGTTGAGATCCTGTGAGTTTACAACACAAATCACGGCAGCAGACGCGATATACGATGCCAGCTCAACCGATGTATTTCCCAGCCACCAGCCCTTATGATATCGCAGCACAGTGGCATCCCAATGGGGATTTTTGCCAATGGCATCCTTGATAAATTTAACATCCCACTGCAATTGATCGGTAAGGATAAGCATGTTTTCCCTGGCGGTGATCACCTGAATTGCACCGGAATAACGGTTGTTATTCACCGAGGCTTCCTGAAGAGAATCTGCCCAGATACGAGCAGTAAATTGCTGTAAGCCGGAAGTGATAAATTGTGGTGACAGTAAGAGTTGCTGAATCGGATTTTGAGAAAAATCGACCTTCTGAGAAAGCTCCTGCGCTGCAGCCCACTGCAGGGTAACGGTGGCTTCTCCCCGGTAATTTTCTGCAGTGAGAGTGAGTGCAATAGGCGTCTCGTCCTGCTGATAGGTGGTCTGATTATACTGCATGTCGTCGATGGCGAGATCCGCCTGAGTTGCCGGATTTTCCGGAATAATCACATCGATGGGAACCGGTGACGTGAGGATAGCATCCAAATTTTCGTCTTTGAGGTAGCCATCTGAAGCCAGCAAAATGCGGGAAAGGGGCTGCAACTTTTCATCGGTCAGGATGCTCTGTAATGTCGGCACCAAAAGAGTTGACTGGCCATAGCCGGGCTCAGGAAAATCCCGGTATGTAAGGGTATAGCCAGCATCTTGAGCTGCTTTAGCGGCCAGGTTGGATGCATCCTGCCAAAGGTTGTACTTGGGTTTGCCTGCAGTGATGATAACCATACTTTGGGAACGGTCTTGCAAAAACACCATCTGCTCCGGCGTGCGGGACGTGGTGAAAAAATGAAGGATCGGATTGAACAAAAGTATGAGTAAAATGGCAAGGCTCAGTCCCCTGAGACCAGCCAGCGCCAAGCGCTGTCTGGTAGAAACGGGTGGCTGAGTACTGCGATAATACCACCATGAAACAACGATGGCAATGACGATAAAAATCAGAATCATGACAACAATTCTCCCGGTTCTCGATTTTGGATTCGAATCTCCAGAAGTGAGAGGTCGGGATCGACAAAAATCCCCAATTCATTGCACGCAAATGTGGTTTTAAGGCGATTGATGAGGCTGCGTCCATAACCAAAGAAAAGGGGGCGTGCCGCTGGTGAGATGCACAGTGTGGTGCTTGGTATGTAGTTTTGGATAATCCTCTGATAGAGCCTGTGAATGGTTACCAGTTCGCCAAATCCCGGATGAAACGGGCCGGCAACGACATCCTGTGGTGAAATATCTGCATGGAGTCCGGTTTTAATTACCTTGATGGTGCTTTGGGAAAAAGCCTCCTGCCACTGGGCGGAGATGTGGATGGCTTCTTCGAGGCTCAATGGAGTATAGGAACCTTCGTTGAATAGCGTAGCCAGGGCGGTATGGGCCAAAACCAATGTGGGATAGATGCGAACGTAGGATGGCGAAAGTGCCAGGGTTTGTTGGAGTGTCTCCCCCCGATAGAGGGCAGAATCACCTGGTAAACCGGGCATTAGCTGTATGCCCAGATCAAATCCGGCGTCTTGCACCATGCGACAGCCGTCTATCGCCTGGCTGGCAGAATATCCCCGTTCGGAGGCGCGCAATACTTTGTCTGAAAAAGATTGGATGCCCAGCTCTATGGTGCGCACTCCGGCCTCTTTACATCGGGAAAGGATGGAGAGAGAAAGGGCGTCTGGGCGGGTGGAGAAGCGGATATGCGTGTTTGCATCCATGTGGGGAGCCACCAGAGAAAAAAAATGCTCCTGCTGCGCCACCGTCATGGCGGTAAAGGTACCGCCAAAAAAAGCGATTTCCTTATCAATGGCTTTGTGGCGCTGGCAAAAATGCTGTATCATCAAGGCGATGGCGGGGAAATCGATGGCATTGGTGTGGGTGATGCTGTGTTGTTCGCAATAAATGCAGCGAAATGGACATCCCAGATGGGGGATAAAAATCGGGAGAATTTTCATAGCAGCTGCAAAGATTCGCAGGCTGCTTTGGCGGCCGCTTGCTGTGCCGCCTTTTTGTTGGGCCCTGTACCGGTGCCCAGGCACTGATCATCCAAAAATACACCAACCACAAATTCCTTATGGTGGTCTGGGCCGTGTTCTTCAACAATGCGATATTGCGGCAATTGATGGGATTGGCCCTGAAGGTGCTCCTGCAGCGTGCTTTTAAAGTTTACCAGCGGATCTTTGGTAACCAGGGAAAGATAATCTTTCATGATACACTGGGTGATGAAGGTGCGGGCGTCTTTGATGCCGCCATCCAGATAAATAGCGCAAATGATGCTTTCCATGGTGTTTGCCAAAATGGAAATGGATGTTTTTCCTCCGCTGGAGGATGCCTCTTCACTGAGAAAAATGTACTCACCCAGATCAAATTGTCGGGCGATCATGGCCAGGTATTTGCGGGAAACGATCTTCGCTTTGAGTTTGGAAAGTTGCCCTTCATTGTAGAAAGGATAGCGAATAAAGAGCTCTTCCGAAACCACCAGGCCAAGGATGGCATCGCCTAAAAATTCCATGCGCTCAAACACCGAGACCTCTTCATCGGCGGGTGCCAGAGAGGTGTGAGTGATGGCTGCAATGAGAATGTCGGGTTTTTTGAAGTTGTAATTGAGACGCTTTTCAATCTCTCGGATGGAAGGGATATCACCTTTCAGTCGCGTGTTTGCCAGAATGAGATTCAGTATTTTTTTCACAGGATGCAATTCCCGGCAGGCAGCGAATGCTGCCTGCCAAAGGAGTTATTGATATTTTTTAAAGATGAGTACGCCGTTGTGTCCACCAAAGCCCAGGGAATTGTTCAGGGCATAGGTTACCTCTTTTTTTACAGCGGTGTTTGGCGTGAAATTCAGATCACAATCGGGATCTGGCGATGTCTGATTTGTGGTAGGATGGATGATACCCGTGTTGATGGTTTTGCAGCAAACAATGGCTTCCATACCGGCGGCAGCTCCCAGAGAATGACCTACCATCGACTTGGTCGAATTGATGGATACCTCTTTGGCATGGTCGCCGAAAACGGATTTTATAGAAGCTGTTTCGTTTTTGTCATTGAGTGGAGTAGATGTGCCGTGAGCGTTTATGTAGTCAATATCTTCGGGTTTGATGCCAGCATCTTTGATGGCCATCTGCATGGCTCGTGCTCCGCCTTCTCCGCCAGGTGACGGTGCGGTGATGTGATAGGCATCACAGGTGGCGGCATATCCTACAATCTCGGCATAGATTTTTGCGCCACGAGCCCGGGCGTGTTCCAGCTCTTCCAATACCAATACGCCGGCACCTTCGGCCAACAGGAAACCATCCCGTTCCTTATCGAAGGGTCGGCAGGCTGCTGTGGGGTCGTCGTTTCTGGTACTCAATGCTTTTAATGAGCAAAAACCAGCCAGGGTGAGAGGTGTGACCGAAGCTTCTGCGCCACCACTCAGCATGATGTCGGCATCGCCATATTGAATTGCACGGAAGGCAGTACCCATGGCATGATTTGCCGAAGCGCAGGCAGAGGTGACATTGAAATTCATACCCCGGAATTGAAACTCGATAGCAACTTCAGCTGATGCTGCGTTGGAGATCATCTTTGGAACGAAAAATGGGCTTACGCGTCGGGGGCCGGAAAGGGCCAGTTTAACGGCTTCGGTTTCATAGGTAAACATCCCACCTATACCGGAGGCAATGATCACACCAGCGCGGTCGTGATTAAACTCAGCATCTATCAGGGCTGCATCCTGTACTGCCTGACGTGCAGACACAAGTGCAAACTGGGTATAGCGATCAAGCTTTTTAATTCGTTTCTTTTCGAAGTGTTCACGAGGGTCAAATCCCTTCACTTCACCGCCTATGCGGCTACTGAAGTCATTAGTTACATCAAAGGATTTGATGTGATCTATGCCTGATGTACCGGCAACGAGCTTTTCCCATGATTCTTCTACGGAATTTCCTACCGAAGACAGCATACCTAATCCCGTGATGACAACTCTTCGCTTACTCATTTATAAACCTCGTTTGTAATCTTTTTAAAAAAGGATGGTGGAGCGGTATGCTCCACCACGATATTCGATTAACCTACTTTGCTGGTAAGATAATCAACAGCTTTGCCTACGGTGGTAAGCTTTTCTGCCTCTTCGTCTGCGATGTCGATTTCAAATTCTTCTTCGAATTTCATGATGAGTTCTACTGTATCAAGTGAGTCAGCACCAAGATCTTCGATGAAATTTGCTTCGAGAGTTACTTCGCTTGCTTCTACACCAAGTTCTTCAATGATGATTTCTTTTACTTTTTGTTCGATATCCATTTGTTCCTCCTATTGTTCCAAATGACTTTTTTACATTATAAGGCCACCATCCACCTGGATGGTTTGGCCGGTTATATAACTTGCCAGGTCTGAGGCAAGAAATAGACAAGTGTTAGCTACATCAACCGCTTCTCCCATGCGAGACAGAGGAATGGCTTTGGCGTAGCTCTCTACCACTTCGGGCTTTAAAGTATCTGTCATCGGGGTGCGGATAAATCCCGGTGCGATGGCATTAGCCCGTATATTTCTGGATGCCAGCTCTTTGGCCGTGGATTTTGTAAGGGCAATGATGCCGCCTTTGGAAGCTGCATAATTTGCCTGACCGCTATTACCCATCAAGCCAATAACCGATGCGATATTGAGGATGACGCCGTGCCGTTGTTTCATCATATAGCGACTCACTTTTTGCGTGCAGATGAAGGTGCCTTTCAGGTTTACGGCGATAACCGCATCCCAGTCAGATTCTTTCATCTTCATGATGAGGCCGTCTCGGGTGATGCCAGCGTTGTTTATCAGGATGTCTATGGCACCAAAACGCGCATGAATTGTTTTGAAAATCTCTGCCATTTGCTCGCCATTTACCACATTACCAGCATAGCCGGCTGCGGAAAAACCATCTGTAGTAAGCTGAGCAACAGCTTCATCTACGGCATCCTGAGCCAGGTCGATGATGATAACCGTGGCGCCTTCCCCGGCAAAACGCCGGGCTATGGCAAAACCAATGCCCCGGGCTGCGCCGGTGATAATTGCAATTTTATCTTTAACCATTATTCTGCTCCAGATATTCTTTTACCGCAACAACATCCGCTGGGGTGTCGATGCTGAGGACTTTTGCTTTTCTATCGATTTTTTTCATCATACCGGCCAATACACGATTTGGGCCAAACTCGATAAAGAGTTCAATGCCCTGAGCCAGCATAAATTCCATGGTATCCACCCATAAAACCGAAGAAGTAACCTGTTTCACCAGGTTTTCTTTGATGGTTTTAGGATCGGTTTCCGGTTTGGCATGAACGTTTTGTACCACTGGGATGGTGGGGGTGGCGAAGTTGATGTTTTCCATTTCTTCCCGGAGCCATGTTCCGGCTTTTTGTACCAGAGGTGAATGGAAGGGGCCACCCACGGTGAGGGGAATCACCCGTTTTGCACCAGCTGCTTTGGCCAGCTCAGATGCTTTGGTAACGCCGGCAAGGGAACCGGAAATCACGGTTTGCACAGGAGTGTTAAAATTGGCAGCGATCACGATTCCTGCATCCTGTGCCTGGACGCAAATCTCTTTTACCGCCTGAGGTGTGAGGCCAACGATAGCGGCCATCCCAAAGGGAGTATCGCCATTAGCATTCATCATAAATTCACCCCGTTTGTGTACCAGATGCATGGCATCTGGCAGAGTGAGAGTGCCGTTTGCAACCAAGGCAGAAAATTCTCCCAGGGAATGACCTGCCACGAAGGCGGGCTCGAAATCGATGGCATCCTGCAGAGCTGCATAGGCGACAGCACTGTGAAATAAAATGGCGGGTTGTGTGAATCGGGTCTCTTTTAATGCTTCTTCAGGACCCTGGAGCATGATGCTTTGCAAGGATGTTCCGTGGGCCTGGTCAAAAGCTTCCATTACCGCTTTCAGCCGGGCATTACCAGCGATGTAATCGGCTGCCATGCCTACATATTGGGCGCCTTGACCAGGGAAAATACAGGCTATTTTCTTCATGTTTTTGTCCTAATACCGGATCAGGATACTTCCCGAGGTAAGCCCTGCACCAAAGGATGACATCAACACAATATCGCCTCTACGGATTTTTCCGTTGCGAATTGCTTCGTCTAATGCGATAGGGATCGTTGCTGAGGAAGTATTTGCATATTTTTCTATATTGATAATTACTTTGTTGGGGTCGATTTTTAGTTTGCGACCCAAGGCGTCTATGATACGGAGATTTGCCTGATGGGTGAGCAGCCAGTCAATAGAGCTGATGTCCATGTTGTTGCGCTTCAACACCTTATCACAGCTGTCGTACATTGAGCGTACAGCCAGTTTGAATATCCGATTGCCATCCATGTACACCGTGTGTTTCTTAGCATCCACCGTTTCGTGGCTGGCGGGCATACGAGAGCCTCCTGCCGGTTGAATCAACAAATCCCAGTAGGTGCCGTCGGCGGTGATGTCACTATCGATAATGCGCGAGATGTCTGAGCTTTCGGCCCGAGATATCACCGTAGCTCCAGCGCCGTCACCAAAGAGAACGCAGGTGCCGCGATCTTCATAATTCAAAATCTTGGTAAGCAGTTCTACTCCGATGGTCAGCACATTTTTGGCGATACCGTTTTCCACATATTGTTTGGCAATATTGCTGGCATATATCCAGCCAGGGCAGCCTGCGGAGATGTCGAAGGCCGGAACATGTTTGATTCCCAGCTTATTTTGTACGATGCAGGCGGTTGAGGGAAATGCGTGGTCCGGGGAGATGGTTCCCACGATGATAAGATCGATATCTTTTGGGCGGAGCCCGGCATGGTCTATTGCCTGGAGGGCAGCTTCAAGAGCCATATCGCTGGATGCCTGTTCTTCTGATGCCACGCGGCGCTCAGACATTCCGGTGCGGGTCTTTATCCATTCGTCAGAAGTATCGACGATTTTCTCCAAATCCTGGTTGGTCATTACTTTGTCTGGCAGGTAACGACCGGTTCCTGCTATTTTTGCTGAATATCTTTCAATCATGTTTTATACTCCTCAAAATATTCCTGCGAATGTTTGATGAAACCGGAAGCTCCGATCTTTGCAGCGAAGCGGACAGCATTTTTGATGGCTTTGGCATTTGATCTTCCATGGGAGATCACCGAGAGGCCATTGAGCCCAACCAAAAGAGATCCACCATATTCGGAATGATCCAACTTCTTTTTGAGGTAGCTGTACACTGGATAAGAAAGAAGTCCGCCAATCTTGGCAATCCAGTCTTTTTGCATCTGCTCTCGCATCATATCAAATATTGAGAACGCAACGCCTTCCACTGTTTTCAGCATGACATTGCCGACAAAACCATCACAGACGACGACGTCCACAACACCCTTGAGCAAGTCTTTGCCTTCTATATTACCAATAAAATTGATCGCTTCGTCTGCGTCCAATAAGGGATATACTTTTTTTACCACGGAATTTCCCTTCTTACTCTCTTCACCGATATTCAACAGGGCAACCTTTGGACGTTGGATATTATATAAGAAGTGTGAATAGAGGGATCCCATAACGGCAAATTGATGCAGGTTTTCCGGCGAACAATCGACGTTTGCCCCTACATCCAGAATGATCTCGGGATGTTTCGTAGTGGGGAAAGTGATGGCGATGGCCGGACGCAAAACGTTGGTGATGCGCCCATAACTAAACAGAGAGGCCGACATGGCGGCACCGGTATTTCCCGCGCTTACCATGGCATCTGCCAAACCATCCCGATGCAAAGCTACAGCCCGTACCATGGAAGAGTCTTTCTTTTGTTTCACCACCTTGGCAGGTGAGTCGTCCATGGTTATCACTTCCGAAGCTGGTACAATTTCAATGCGGCTTCGATCGTAGAAGTATTTGTCCAGTTCCTTTTTCAGTTGTTCTTCCCGACCTACCAGGAGGATTTTTTTACAAACGTCCTCCTTAATAGCAAGAATTGCACCCTCCACTTCCGGGAAAGGTGCATTATCACTGCCAAAGGCATCTAAAGCTATACGCATTTATTCCTGGATATCTATCACTTTTTTACCAGCATAATGACCACATTTCTCACAGATGTTATGTGGACGAACTGGTTCACCGCAATGTGAACAGGTGGAAATGGTAGGCATTGCCGCTTTGTAATGGGTCCTTCTTTTATCTCTGCGCGCCTTTGATGTTTTTCTTTTTGGTACTGCCATCTTTTGCTCCTTTATCTCCTATAACTCTTTTATTATCAGCATCTTACGTAATATCACAGGTAAGATTCGACCAAAGTATTTTCGGTAGTTGAAGTGTCAAGTTTTTTGAAACTGAATGAGGCTCAGTCTCATAGCCGATCAAGAAGCATAACTTCTCGCTTCTTGGGGACTTTGCACACTTTAAAAGATTCTGCAATTTTTCGAGCCACCATCTCTCCCTGGCTGACATCCGATGAGTAAACCGTACCAATGGTTTCCCCTTTTTGGATGGAGTCTCCAATCTTCAGGGGAAGGTAAGCTCCCGAACCGTAGTCCAGTGCCGTATCCAGGGTTCGCCGACCTGCACCGATATCGATGAGGGCGTAACCGATTTTCTGGCTGTCGATCTGTTCGATCCATCCGGTACCCTCGGCGTAGATAGGTATTTGATGGGCTGCCCGAGGGAGAAGTGAAAGATTTTCGCAAACCCGGGGATCCCCTTCTTGGGCAGTGATAAAATCTTGCAATTTACCCAATGCTGCGCCAGAATTTATGGCGTGCAGAATCTTGGTTTCAGCTTCTTGCTTGGATGCAGCAATGCCTGTCATCAAGAGCATTTCCACGGCCAGTGCGGTGGTGATTTCGTGGATGCCTGACTGCGGTTTACCCTGAAGATATTCAATGCACTCAAAAATCTCTAAACCATTGCCAATGAAGTTTCCCAGGGGAGAATTCATGTTGGTGAACACCACCGAGACCTTCTGATTCAGATTGTTGCCGACGGTTTTTAGCATGACGCCCAAATCCCTGGCCTGCTGGATGGTTTTCATAAATGCGCCACTGCCTACTTTCAGATCGATTACCAGGTTCTGTGCCCCTTCGGCAATCTTTTTGCTCATGATGCTGGCGGTTATCAGAGGCAGACTCTCCACCGTGCCAATGACATCTCGCAAGGCATAGATACGGCGATCTGCCGGAACCAGCCGCTCCGATTGGCTGATGATGCTGAAACCCACATCTTCTACGATGGAGCGAAAAGCTGCATCCGAGAAATCGGTACGTAATCCCGGGATAGATTCCAGTTTGTCCAGCGTGCCACCGGTATGACCCAGACCGCGACCGGAGATCATGGGTATAATGCCGCCGCACGCTGCAACAATAGGCGCCAGAACGATGGATATCTTGTCGCCAACGCCACCGGTGGAGTGCTTATCTACCGTATGCCAGTCTTTGGGAAAAGTGATGCGATCTCCAGAAGCAATATACACTTCCGTAAGGGTCTGAATCTCATCGGGCTCCATGCTTTTATGAAATATGGCCATTAATAGTGACGCCATCTGATACTCGGGGATGCTGCCGCTGAGGTAAGACTCAATAAAAAAAGTGAGTTCTTCACGGTTCAGGCTTTCACCATTACGCTTCTTGATTATCAATTCTACGGGATTCATCATTTTCTAATACCTCTAAAAAAAGTTCTTCCTGGCGTTGGGCCTGCCATTGCCAAAACTGTTTTCCATCTACGCTGGGCACCCTCTGTGCCCGAGCCCACGTTATCAGGGGAGTTGGTTTTTTACTGTACGGCACGTCAATGACTTTTTGCGGAGCATTGATGTGAAGCAGGGTGAGAAGGTCTTCATTCCGCATCCCTACCGGTGTGCAGTTTATCAATAAATCAAATTTCCTGTGGGGCAAAGCCTCCTGGGAAATTCCCCGGCAGGGATACTCGTTGCAAAGAGCCTGTCGACGGAATTTGTTTCGTGCAGCCAGATAGAGGTGCGGGAAATGAGATGCTGACCGGATAGCCGTCTCTGCCACGCCACCACTGCCATAAATCAAAATGGAGTCTGAAGGCTGCACGTCCAGCTCCACAAAGGCTCTGGCAAAGGCGTCGGCATCGGTATTATATACTTTGTTGTGTTGCGGAATGATGCAGTTGGCAACGCGCAAGCTGCCGGAAGAAACATAGGCAAGCCGATGTTTGAAGGGCATGCTACAGGAAAATCCATACACGGAAAAATGAAAATTGCTCCACTCCATCCAATGGAGAAATTCATTGAAATTCTCAACAGGAAAAGGCATATACACTGCATCGATGCCGCGCTTTTGAAACAGGTTATTGTAATGAGCCGGGCCAAGAGAGCCGTTCACCTGGGGCCCACCGATAACGCCACCGATAGCGGTCTGGGTGGTGCGTGAAAGCAGGTTGTACTGAGTAGCTTCGGTCTCGCTGAGCTGCCCCGATGCGGTTTCATGGCCATCCAGTCCTACATAGGTGCCGATTGAACCCAAAAAAGGATACAGGATGCGCGAAATTTTGCCCAGCCGGCCCATGCCAACCACCAGGGTCGGTTTGTTTGATTGTCGGATGTAGTAGGGCAGCTTGATTAAATCGGAATAGTTATTTATCGGTAGCGCCAGTTTCAGAATACGGGCTTTGAGCCGGTTGCTGAGAAATAGCACGTACTCCAGCTTTTTCAGATTTATCCGCTCATCGGTTTCGTGGTAGGAAAGTATCAGATTTTCTGCCGGCAACATATCATCGGGATATTGCATTATCTCACAATCTACCAGACAATTACAGTGTTCGATTGCATGTTGGTAAATCCGCATTTTTTCATGATAATCGATACTATGAACACCTCCTTCTGCCGGATCACGCAGAGTGAGGATTGTCTTCTCATCCACCAGCTCAAAGGGGAATTCCAGTGGGTTTGGTGAAAAATCCAGACGAAATTCCTTCCACCATCCGGTTTTGCTTTTGCCATGATGATGCACAAAATCACGGCTAAGGAACGGTATCGATCGAATGATCATTGGTGGGCTTTGCTTTCCCACAGGATGGCGTGCCATATAGCTTCTACCGTGGTGGGGCTGAGGTTGAGCAAGCGAGCTTTTTCATGCAGGGATGCAAACAGCATTTCCTCCCGGGTGCCATCGAAGATGGGTGCGCCGGTAGCAGCTTTCAGGGCGCCGATGTGGGCCGATATCTGCATCCGCCGATACAGTGCCATGAGGATGTCTTCGTCTATTTTATCGATGGATTCCCGCAATTGTGCCAGTGTGGCCGATTCGCCGGAAATCAGACGTTGGTGCGCGATGGCATCTGCCAAAACCAGTTTGCACATGGCTTCGATCACCGGGATGATGCGGGGAATGATGCAGGTGTCGTGGCGGCCATTTATCTGGATGGAAACAGCGTCTCCCTGGCGGTTTGCGGTACGCTGGGGTATGCCGATGGATGGTGTGGGTTTTATCACGCACCGAAAGACGATTTTTTCCCCGGTGCTGATGCCTCCCAGAATGCCGCCATTGTGATTACTCAAAAATCCACCATCGTCCATCTGGTCGTTGGCCTGTGAGCCATGAAGTGCGCCTAGAGCAAAACCGTCACCAAACTCGATCCCTTTGATGCTACCGATGGAGAGCACCGCTTTGGCAAGATTTGCTTCCAGCTTTTCAAATACCGGGTCTCCCAATCCGGCGGGTACACCGGAGATGACGCATTGAATAATACCTCCCACAGAATTGCCCTGAGATTGTAGTTCTTCCAGATACTGCAGCACATCAGGCAGCGTGTCGGCATCGGGCCAATGCAGTGGGTTTGGAGTGTATGCATCCTGATACGATGACGCGTATGAACCGATGCGAAGGGTGGCAAAATGAAAGCTGACAGCGCCGAGGAAGGAATCGGCAAGGGACGCTGCGGCTACCCGTGCCAGAGTTTCGCGTCCAGAGGCGCGACCGCCTCCCCGATGATCAAAAATCTTAAATTTACTAAACCACGAGAAGTCGCCGTGGCCGGGGCGGAAGATCTCTTCCAGGGACTGATAATCCCGGGGGTGGGCATCGGTATTTTGAACCAGCAGGCAGATGGGGGTGCCGGTGGTTTTGCCTTCAAAAACGCCGCTGAGCACCTCTACGGTATCGGCTTCATGGCGAGATGTTGCACCGGGTTTACCAGCAGACTTTCTGCGATTTACTGCATCCTGTATGGCGGTAAGGGGGAAGCGGATGCCCGGTATAACGTCATCCAGCACCACGCCCACAGCTTTTCCATGGCTTTCGCCAAAGGTGGTAATGCCATACCACGATTGCCAATAATTTGATCTCATGTGTACCTCTGATTGCAGAGAATATGAGGAGTGAAAATTGTCAAAAACAAAAAAGCCGCCAGAGATTTCCGACGGCAATTTGTATCATGAGATGTACCTATTTAATCAGCATCATGCGGCGGGTAAAGGTATCTTTCTCCGTCTGCAATTTATACAGATAAATGCCCGATGCCACTTCTTTGCCAAAGCTGTCAGTGCCATCCCAGGTGAGGGTTTGCACTTCTTTGGCAGGAACGATGCCCTGGAAGAGAGTGGTTACTTTGGCGCCGGTCTGGTTGTAGATCGTCAGCGTTGCGCGGGTAGTCGAGGGTACGCTGAAACTAATGGCAGTGGTGGGATTGAAAGGATTCGGGTAGTTTTGATACAATCCAAATGCGGTGGGCACTGCCGGAGAACCGGGATTGTTGTTTGGGATGTACAATTGTACCGGGCCGTGGTTTTCAGTCACACCAGAAATGCTCACACTTTCCAGCCAATAGTAATAGGATGTATTGGTTGAATAGACATATTCATCGGTAAAGGTGTAATTGGTGGGCTCGCTGGTGGTGCCGGCGCCAT
>JAGGWK010000076.1 GCA_021157525.1 Candidatus Cloacimonadota bacterium
CGCACGGAACGCGGATAGAACCGTTATTGAGAGCAGACATCCTAAAAATCTGGTGACAGCGTAAAGTAATACCGTGGCTTACTGAAAGCGCTACCATCGGTTTCCCAGGCCACATCCAACTTGATCACAAAGTATCCGAAATTCAAACGGGGCCCCAATCCCACACCGCATTTAAGATCATGAAGGCGATTGTTACGGGTAAGCTCCAGATCGTCACCATCCCACACAGCACCCAAATCCATAAACATGCTTCCTCGCACATCATACAGCATCAGCGGCAGCGGAAAGGCAATGTTGAGTTCATCGATAAAGGGAAAGCGCAGTTCCAGATTTGTCACAGCGATGCGGCTGCCCTCATCTTCGTCGGTATCACTGTCTGCATCATAGCCTCGCACACCGTTGTAGTAGGTCATCTGAAACTCGTGTTTATCCCTATCTCCCAGCACGGCACCGGTCATCAGGCGGGATGCAAAACAGTAGCGTTTGGCAAAAAATTTGTAGGAACGGATGTCGGTATAGGCCACCGAGTAATCTTGCCACAGCTTAGAAAAGTGGCGATTGATCTGCAACATAAAACGCCATCCTGACATCGGGCCGGTAGAACCGTAGATGGTGTTGTCGTGCACAACGCTCAGTTGCGGAGCATAGCTCACGTCGTGCTCGGTCACATCCAGACCATAGTTTTGCAGCCAGGATGGGAGATATTCTTCCTGCCAGTCTTGGCCATTCCACCAATCTCTGGTATAGTCGGTGATGTAGAGTGTGTTTTCCAGATCGATGCGCCAAAATTTATTGAAGGGATAGCGCAGGATGGAGTAGCCGCCAAATTGGCGGATATGTTCGCGAAAATAGCTGTCATGGGTAGCATCTATGAAGCGATAAATGATGTCGTCATTGAGGTAAAACACACCGCCGCCATAATCGAGGCGTCCTGCCAGATAGAGGTATTGCAGAATCACGTTGGAGTATTCCAGCTGGCCGGTGATGCCCAGATCCATGGCGATGGAGTGATTGCCCATGAGATCAGAAAAGCCCAGTTGCACCCGGGCAAAGGTTCCTGCAGAGGGAGAATAGGACATCCCGCCCCACAGCCAGTCCAGCAGGAATTTGGTTTTGTAGGATGATATCAGTGGCACTTTCACCGAGTCCGGTCGGGTGTCTAAGGTCTGGTTAAAGTTTACCACACTACTATCTACAGAGGTTTCTTCGATAAGGTCAAAATTCATGTTGCGGCGATAGCGGTGGGTAAGCTCGTTGCGGAATTTCCGTTCCCGGTAGCCGTAATATTGGTAGCGTGAGATGCCAAAGCGGGTGAGGAAGTCATTGGTGAATTCCACCGGTTTCGGCATCTGATAGGGCTCGAAATGCAGGGAATCCAGGGGATTATTGAGCTGGTAGATGTCCCAGCCGCCTTCATAAAAAACCGGAAAGACCATCTCTTTATCGTTTTTGCTCAAGTCGCCGGCAAACACACCTCCCAGGCTGGATGTCACTGCGGCCCGTTGCCCGGTTTCCAGTGAGATGGCCTGGTAATTGGTGGTGACGGTTTTTTCGCTAACAAAAAGAATCAGCTCACCGGTGCTGTTCCACAGAGGTGAATAATTGTCAAAGGGATCGTCGGTGACCTGAAAAAAGGCATCCTGTGCAAGATCGTAATAATAGATATTTCGGGTGAGTTTACCGCAAACATGTTTCTGGATGTCAGTGGTGGTGCGCTCGGAGGTGAAGACGATGCGGGAGTCATCGGGTGACCAGCGTGGCTGGGAATCCAGATAAAAGTCATGGGTGATGGGGGTAATCCGGTTGGTGGCGATATCCAGGATGTAGAGGTCGTCTTGCAGATCCTTTTCTCCACTGAAGACGATGCGGGTGCCGTCGTGAGAGACATCCAGCTGGTAGATAGCATCGAACTGATCCAGATGAATGGTGGAGAGATATTTTCGGGTTTTGACATCGACGATATAGATTTTGTCGCCGAAAGATGTTTTTGCCGAAAAGGCAAAGCGGGTGCCATCGGGGAACCAGCTGATATTGTTGCGCTGGAAGTGAAATTCTTCGATGCGTCCGGTGGCTTCGCCCTGGAGGATGCGATGGTTTTTGAAGAGATCCAGTCGGGATCCTGCCCAGATTTCCGTACGGATATTGCGGTTTGAAAAGAAAAGATAAGTATCGCCTTTTGGAGAATATCGCGGAGCCATGTTCATGCTGGAGCCGTCTTTTTCGTGGAAGGTCTTTTGGGTAAAGACTTCGTAGGGAAGAGTGTACATCTCAATGTAGCGGAAGTATTTTCGCTTGAGAAAATCATGCCACTGCTTCTGCAAATTTTCAAAGGGAAGGTCGAAAACCTTTTTGGATGCAGTGTCGGAATTATGAAGATACCGCACAGAATAGAAGAACTCCATCACCTTTTTCCGGCCATACCGTTCTTCCAGATACACCAGGAATGCTTCGCCCAAACGATAGGCATAGTAGCCTCCTATGTGCTCGATGTCGGGGATCTGGTCATTCATCACCAAATCTATGATAAACATGTTGTTATAGACGTCTTCTCCGTGAACCGAGAAAAATTCCGGAAGCCCTTCGCTCATCCAGAAGGGCAGCGATGAGGAGGGAGACAGGCGGGAAAAACTGCGATTCATCTCGTTGATATAGGCATGGGTAAGTTCATGAATCAGGGTTTTTTCCATTTCCCGGTAGCTGCCATTAAAGGGAACCACCACTCGGTTTCGCTGACTGTCGGTAAAGCCGCCCACCCCTTCACTAAGGAGGGCATTTATGATGTTGGTGGTTTCAAAATCCTGATGTGTCTTGTAAAAAATGATGGGAATGCGGCCAGTAATCAAACTATGAAAATCCTGTTTAATATCATAATAGGCTTCTTCAGCCATCAGGGAGGCGATCTGCCCGAATTCATCATCCCCTTCGTTGTAATACACATCAAAATGCATGGTCTTCATCATAGACCAATGTAACGTTTCCCGCTGGACTTTATTTTTACCAAATCCCCAAAGGGATGTGATCATCAGTAGTATCATCAACCAGATGGCTAGCCGTTTCATCTGCACTCCTCAAAAATCTGCTTTATCAAAACACTTTCACTTTAAAATATCTTGTGGGATTTTTCTTGATGTCGATGAGCAACGAATCCAAGTGGGTGGATGCGTTAATGAGGTTGTCGTAGAGTTTCCGTTCGGAAATAAGGCTCTGGAAGCTGGAATCTTCACCGGCCATTTTGTCTGATACCGCCCGAATATTGCTCACGCTCTGAGTTATTTCATCCAGACTGGCAGTCACCTGAGAAAAGACTTGCCGCATAGAAACCATGGCAGAGTCTGCGATTTCCCGGTTGGTGTCTAAAAAGTCTGCAAGTTGCGTCATGGTGCTATCGGTGTGAGCAAGGATGCCGGAAATACGGTCGTCGTTTTTCTCCATCATCACGCTGAGGTGGTTCACAATGAGCTGGGTGGTGTCTGCGATAGAGTAGATTTGCTCAAACAAATCCCCTTCCTGATTCAGCTGGGTGAGCTTTTCCTGCAAATCCTGAAACATCCTGGATGACTGAGCGATAAGATTGGCGATGCTGTAGTTGTGTTCTCCCATCAGGATGTCTGTGTGAGAAAGCAGCTGAGTTCCATTACCTGGCACAATTTCAACCACGGTGCCGCCCATGATGTCCACTTCCTTAATCTTGAAGGCGGTGCCAGAGCGCAGGGGTTCCTTCAGCTCTACCAGGATGTCCACCACCACGCCGTCCTGTCCTAGTTCCAAGGCACTCACTTTACCGCTGGTGATACCCCGTAATGTTACCGGACTTCCTTTTTCTATATTGCCTGCGTTATCAAATTGTACCCGATAAGGGGTGTACTTTTTGTTTTCCATGAGGTCGGTGAGCCAGGAATAGCTCAGTACCAAAATGGCCAGAGCCAGAAGGGAAAAAATCCCCACCATCAATTCGATACGACTCTTGTCTTTGTAAAATCCCATGTATTCTCCTTTAATGGCGATTGAATTTCCGGATGCGCGGATCGGTGGCGCTGATAAAATTTTGATAGGGTCCGTCGAAAATAATCTGTTTATCGCTCAACATCACGATGCGTCCCTGTATGCGCTGGATGCAGGCAAAGTCGTGGGTGATGATGATGGATGTGAGCCGGTTGCTTTGTTGCAACTTCAGTATCAGGTCCACAATCTCATCGGACATCACCGGATCAAGGCCGGTGGTAGGTTCATCGTAAATAAGGTATTTGGGTTGCCGGATGATTGCTCTGGCCAGGGCTACACGCTTTTGCATCCCGCCACTCAGTTGGGATGGCAGTTTTTCCAGCACATCATCCAATCCTACCAGTTGCAGCTTTTCCTTCACCTGGGCGCGAATTTCGGCATCGCTGAGAGTGGTGTGCTCCCGCAGTGGCAGCGCTACATTTTGATACACATTAAAGGAATCCAGCAGCGCCGAGCCCTGAAAGAGCATGGCCATGTTGCTGCGGGTTTCCAGGAGTTTGCGACGGTTCAGGCGTGTGAGGTCTGCGCCGTCTATATACACCGAACCTTCCCGAGGCATATAGAGGCCTTCAATAGTTTTCATGAGCACGCTTTTGCCGCAGCCACTGCGCCCCACGATGATGGTAATCTCTCCCTCGGGTATGGTGAGGGAGAGATTTTCCAATATCGTCTCCTCACCGAAACCGATAGTGATATTTTTGCATTGGATCATAACAGGGTACCTGTGATGCCGTCGTCGTAGGGTGCAGCAATTGTGCAATGCACAATCTCTCCCTTTTGCAGGGAGGCTGCTGCCACATAGAGGCGCAGATAATGGTCGGTTAATCCGGTATAATGTGCATCGATTTTCCGTTCTATAACGGCGCGAACTGTGGTATTTTGCTTTATCATGCGCTGTCTGTAGAGCTCCTTTTTTGCCTGAGAAAGGGCGGTGAGGCGGGACGTCCGTTGGTGAATTTTATCCCCTTTAACCTGTCCGGCCATGGAGATGGCTCTGGTTCCGGGACGCTGAGAATAGCTGAACACATGAAGATAGCAAAAATCCAGTTGCTCCAGAAAGCGATAAGTGGTTTCAAAGGCGTCATCGGTTTCGCCGGGAAGTCCGGTAATGATGTCTATGCCAAAGGCGGCGGTTGGCCGGATCTGGCGCAATTTCTCCAGGGTTGCAGCATATTGAGCCGTGGAATAATCACGACCCATGGATGCCAGAATCTCATCGCATCCACTTTGCAGGGGAATGTGAAAATGGGGACACACCTGAGGAGTGTCAGCAATGGCATCCAGCAGATCCGGAGTAAAAAGCAGCGGCTCTACCGAGCTGAGGCGAATAAGCTCCACGCCATCTATGTCGGCGATGTCTCGGATAAGATGGGAGAGATGGTAGCCGGTGTTTGCATCCCGACCATACAATCCCATATTTATGCCCCCCAGCACAAATTCTTTGTACCCATGAGCGGTGAGGGAGCGCACCTGTTTCAGGACGTTTTCCGGGGAGCGGCTGCGGCTGGGGCCACGGGCATAGGCAACGGCGCAGTAGGCGCAGTAGTAGTCGCATCCATCCTGAATTTTGAGAAAGGCCCGAGTGTGTTCCTGCAAGGATGTGGTGAAAAGTTCGGCAAAATCATGCTGATTGTCAATATCTTCAAAGGCAACGGCCGCTCCCTGCACTGCATCTAAAATCTTGTTTTTCTTGTTGTTATCTATGATGTGATCCACCGGCCCAAGGAGCCGTATTTCGTCGGGATTGCGCTGAGCATAGCAACCGGTAACCACCACTTGAACGGCGGGATTGTGCTCTTTGCGTTTCAGCGCTTTGCGTACGGCGTTGCGGCTTTTGTAGTCGGTGCGATTGGTGACGGTGCAGGAATTTATGATGTACACATCGGCAGGCTGATCGAAGTGAACCACCTGATAGCCTGCCATGGTGAATGCATCCAGGATGCATGCCGTTTCATATTGGTTTACCTTGCAGCCAAAGGTGATGGCGGCAACGGATTTTTCTCTAGTCATCAGCGGGTAAATTGAGCTTGATGGAGAGTTCGTTCAACTGTTTTTGGCTTACGTCTGCCGGGGATTCGCTCATGAGGTCGGCAGCCTGGAGGGTTTTTGGGAAGGCGATGACGTCGCGGATGGATTCGGCGCCACTCATCAGCATCACAATGCGGTCTATACCCGGTGCGATGCCGCCGTGAGGTGGCGTTCCGTAGCGGAGAGCATTGAGGAAGAAGCCGAATTTTTCCTGCAATTCCTCTTCGCTGAAGCCCAGGACGCCGAAGATTTTTCGCTGGATATCCAGGCGATGGCAACGGATGCTACCGCTGGAAAGTTCTACACCATTGCATACCAGGTCGTAGAGTTGTCCCTCGATTTTTCCCCAGTCGGCTTCCTTTTCAAAGTAGGGGAGATGCTCTTCTTTGGGCAGGGTAAACATGTGGTGGGCTGCTTGCCAGCGTTGGGCATCGTTGTTATATTCAAAGAGTGGGAAATCGGTGATCCAGACAAAATTGTAGGCTTTGGGGTCGTAGAGTTTCAGTTCGCGACCAAAGTGATTACGGATTTCTGCCAGTACTTTGAAGACGATTTTATCGCTGTCTGCAGCGTAGAGGATGAGGTCGCCAGCCTGGGCGCCGGTTGCCTTGAGGATGGCTTTAACTTCGTCGTCCCCAAGGAATTTAGTAATGCCGGCGGTAAGGCCGTGATCATCCACCTTGGTAAAGGCTAAGCCTTTGCCACCCAAGTGTTTGGCAATTTCGGTAAGGCGGTCTATCTGTTTGCGAGAGTAAGAAGCGCATCCGGGAGCAACGACGCAGCGCACGCTGCCACCGGCATCCAGTGCACTTTTAAAGACCTTAAATTCCGAGGATTTCAGGATGGCAGAAATATCTACCAGTTCCATACCAAAACGCAGGTCAGGCTTGTCGATGCCAAAGCGATTCATGGCTTCGTGATAGCGCAACCGTAGGAAGGGAATGGGTAATTCCACATCGATGGTGGTGCGGAACACGTAGGCAAAAAGTTCTTCCATCAAGGCAAAAATCTGCTCCTGAGTAACGAAGCTCATCTCCACATCCAGCTGCGTAAATTCCGGCTGGCGGTCGGCCCGGAGGTCTTCATCACGGAAGCAGCGGGCGATCTGGAAATAACGATCAAAACCGGAGATCATGAGGAGCTGTTTGTAGATTTGGGGTGACTGAGGCAAGGCGAAGAATTTGCCGGGATGCACGCGGCTGGGCACCAGATAATCCCGGGCCCCTTCGGGTGTGCTTTTCATCAACATCGGAGTCTCTATTTCGTAAAAATCTCTCCGGGTGAGGAATTCTCGGATTGCAAACACGATGCGGTGACGCAGCAAAATGATGTTTTTGAGCCGTTCACGGCGGAGATCGAGGTACCGGTATTTCAGTCGCAGGTTTTCGTCTGCCAGCAGGTTTTCATTTACCTGAATCGGCAGCGGCTCTGAGTCATTGAGGAATAGCAGCTCCGTCACTTCCACTTCCACTTCACCGGTGGGCATGGAGGGGTTGATGTTTCTTTCGTCACGGGCAACCACGGTGCCGCTTACTGAGATCACATATTCGTTGCGCAAGCGTCCGGCTTTTTGGTGTACCGCACTTTGTTCCGGATGGAAGACGATCTGCATGGTGCCGCTTACATCCCGCAAATCGATAAAAATAAGGCCTCCCAGATCGCGACGACGATGCACCCATCCCATCAGGGTGACGGGAGTGCCGACGTCGGATTTTCTCAATGAGCCAGCGGTGTGACTCCGTTTATGTGTACCTATAAAATCAAGCATAACTTCTCCGTTAATTTCATTTGCTCCAAAATGTAAAGGGGGCTATATCAAGCAATAGTTTTCTTGGGTGTTCTGATCTATTTTCGCTGGAACAGCAGTTCTTGGGATAAGACATTTAATGTGCAAGTTTTCTCCGAGCTGGGAAGGCGGTGAAAAAAGACAAAGCCCTGCTTGCGCGCTCCCGGTTGAATCGTGCCGAAATGGAAGGAATCGCTGGTAAGGTTTTGCTGGATTTCCTGCCACTGATTCCAGGCATTTTCCTGTTCCTGAGGGTTTGGCATTGCAGAGGTTATCACCAGTTCCGAGGGCTTGTAAAATCCGATAATCATCTCAATGGGAACTACATCGTACTGGTTTTTCAGGTGATCTTGCAGGGTGATATCCTGGGGTGTGACTTTCAACGGTGCGGCGGTGTTGTTTTGAATGATTACCTGAAAGGGCAAAAACTGGTCGGTGACATTGGATGGCGCCTGGTTCCAGAAACTGTTGGCGGCAATCACGGTGATGGAGTCTGTCTCGATCACGGCAAACTCGTTGCTGTCCACAGACCCGGGATTGTTCACCGGCATAAAACGGTATGAGCATCCAGCCACAAGAGCCAGAGCGATAAAGAGCAGCATTTTCTTCATTATTCCCTCCCAAAAAAGGCACAGGTTTTACCCTGTGCCAACATTGGTGAATCGCCAGAATTATTCAATCTTATTCTTGAGATTCTCAGAAAATCGATTATTCCCCGGTTTTATCTTCATCACTTTTGACAAAGTCAAACTCGTCGGCCGGCTGATCGTCTGTGTTCTCCGGTACTTCATCGGTATCTTCTTTCACCACTTCTTCCGGGATGTCGCCAGCGTCCTGAGTGTCATCCTCGTCGTCAGTGGCTTCTTCTGCAATGATGCGGGTGATGTCGTACACTTTGTCGCCCTCTTTCAACTCGATGAGCTTGACTCCCTGGGTGTTGCGGCCGATCACAGTGATGCGATCTACTGCCTGGCGGATAATCATGCCTTCTTTGGTAACGATCATCAGGTCATCGTTATCTACCACTTCCAAGAGGGAGATCAAGTAGCCATTGCGGTCGGTGGTTTTCAGGGTTATCACCCCTTTTGAGCCACGGTGGGTAGTGCTGTAACTGCTTATCAGCGTACGCTTTCCAAAGCCGTTTTCGCTTATGGCCAGCAGGGTTCCTTCACGTTTTACCACCACCATGGCCACCACGCGGTCGCCATCCCGCAGCGATATACCACGAACCCCCTGAGATGCACGACCCATCGGGCGGACATCCAGTTCACAGAAACGGTTTGCATAACCATGCCGTGTAGCCAGAATAATATCGTTATCCCCTTCGGTGATTTGGGCGTCGATCAGTTGATCACCGTCCTGCAGCTTGATGGCAATAATGCCGTTTGCCCGTGGCCGTGAATAGGATTCCAGCTTGGTCTTTTTGATGGTTCCGTTGCTGGTTACCATCGTAACGAAATGGGGCTGGCTGAAATCACGAACGGTAACGAAGGCTTCCAGCTTTTCATCGGCATCCAGTTGAAGCAGATTGACGATTGCTTTGCCCCGGGCCAAACGGCCCACACTGGGAATCTGATGGACTTTAAGCCAGTGGCATTTACCTCTGTTTGTAAAGAAGAGGATGTAGGCGTGGGTAGAGGCTACAAAGATGCTTTCGGTAAAGTCATCTTCCTTCATTTTAGTGCCGGAAAGACCTTTGCCGCCACGTCCCTGCTTGCGATAAGTGTAGATGGGAAGCCGCTTGATATACCCTTGATGAGAAATGGTAACCACCATATCTTCATCGGCAATCATATCTTCGGTGTCGATGTCGGCAGAACCTTCCAAAATAACAGTGCGCCGCGGATCCTTGTATTTTTCTTTTATCTCCAGAGTTTCTTGCTTGATGATGTCCATCCGCAACTCTTTGTGAGCCAGCACATCTCTCAGTTGAGCTACCGTTTCCATGATTTCCTTGTATTCTGCTTCTACCTTTTCACGTTCTAACCCCGTGAGCTTTTGCAAACGCATTTCCAGGATAGCTTTAGCCTGAATCTCACTCAGTTTAAACTGCTCCTGAAGCCGTCCATTGGCTTCTTTTGTAGTACTGGATGCACGGATGGTGGCGATGATAGCGTCAATATTATCCAACGCGATGCGGTAGCCTTCCAGAATGTGCAAACGAGCTTCGGCATTTCTTAGTTCAAACTGAGTTCTGCGCACGATTACATTGTGGCGGAAGGCAACAAATTCTGACACCAGATTCAGCATGTTGAGCACTTTGGGAACACCGCGAACCAGAGTGCGGTTGTTTACGCTGAAACTGGATTGTAATTGTGAATATTTATAGAGTTTTTGCAACACGGTACTGGCGTCACTATTACGTTTTACCGCTACTACCAGGCGCATGCCCTGGCGTCCGGATTCATCGCGGATATCACTGATACCTTCAATCCGTTTTTCTTTGACCAGGCTCACCATCTTATTGATGAGGAGTGTTTTGCTCAATTGATAGGGTATCTCGGTGATAACGATCATTTCCGCGCCATTGTTTTTGGTCTCGATAGCAGCTTTTCCCCGAACGATGATCCGCCCGCGTCCAGTCTCGAAATAATCCCGTATTCCCTTTTTGCCGATGATGTAAGCGCCGGTAGGGAAGTCTGGCCCTTTGATGTATTGCATCATATCCAGGGGTTCCATTTCGGGGTTATCTATGTAGCCGATGATGCCGTCACACACCTCTGCAATGTTGTGAGGTGACATATTTGTGGCCATACCCACGGCAATCCCCGAAGATCCATTGACCATAAGGTTTGGAAATTTGGAGGGAAACACGGTGGGCTCTTTACGGGTATCATCATAATTTGTCTGATAATCCACGGTCTCTTTGTCCAGATCAGACATCAAATCCACAGCAACTTTTTGCAGCCGCGCTTCGGTATAACGCATTGCAGCTGGTGGATCACCATCCACTGAACCAAAATTACCCTGACCATCTACCAGCATATAGCGCAAAGACCATGGTTGAGCCATGCGCACCAATGTGGGATAAATTACCTGTTCCCCGTGAGGATGGTAGTTACCTGAGGTGTCACCAGAGATTTTTGCACATTTACGAAATCCTTTTCCCGGCGTGAGATTGAGCTCATGCATCGCATAGAGGATGCGGCGTTGTGATGGCTTGAGTCCATCCCGCACATCCGGCAATGCCCGTGAGACTATCACGCTCATTGAATATTCCAGGTACGCTTTTTTCAGGACGTCTTCGATTTCGAAGACTTCTATTCGCGATCTATCATGAATCATTATTCCTCCACCTATACATCAACTTCCACGAACTGTGCATTTTCTTCGATAAATGCGCGGCGTGGCTCTACATCATCACCCATCAAAATTGCGAACATGCGGTCAGCTTCGATGGCGTCGTCGATCTTCACCGAAGTGAGGATGCGGCGTTCGGGATCGAGAGTGGTCTCCCATAATTGCTCAGGGTTCATCTCACCCAAACCTTTGTATCGCTGTACATGTACCCCTTGGCTACCCCATTCGTTCAGGATATCATCACGTTCATTCATGGTATATACGTAGCGCTTCTGCTTGCCTTTGCGCAGCAAAAACAGCGGTGGCTTGGCGATGTACACGTGGCCATATTCTACCAAAGGACGCATGTAGCGGAAGAAGAAGGTGAGCAGCAATGTGGAAATGTGCTGACCATCAACGTCGGCATCCGCCATGATAATGATCTTGTTGTAGCGCAGTCGGGATATATCAAATTCTTCGCCAATACCGGCTCCCAGAGCCAAAATGATGGGCTGGATTTTATCATTGTTCAACACTTTATCGATACGGGATTTTTCGGTATTCAGCATCTTACCCCACAGCGGCAGGATGGCTTGAAAGGTACGCTCACGTCCCATCTTAGCCGAACCACCGGCAGAGTCCCCTTCCACCAGAAATATCTCGGTCTGGGTGGGATCCTGAATGGAGCAGTCAGCCAGTTTGCCGGGGAGGCTGCCGCTTTCCAATACCGATTTACGGCGGGTGAGGTCACGGGCTTTACGGGCAGCTTCTCGAGAGCGAGCACCAAGAATTGCCTTCATGGCGATCTGCTTTGCTTCGGTGGGATGCTCCTCAAAATACTCCATCAGTTTTTCGTACACTACCGAATTAACTGCACCTTCCACTTCACTGTTCTGCAGCTTGGTTTTGGTTTGCCCTTCAAACTGAGGATTGGATAGCTTCACACTGATCACCGCAACCATCCCTTCCCGGATGTCGGACCCACTGGTGGTGACTTTGTCGTTTTTCAGCATGTTTTGGCTGCGTATGTAGGCATTTACCGCTCTGGTGCAGGCCGATTTAAAACCGCTGAGATGAGTCCCGCCCTCAATGGTATTTATGTTGTTTGCAAAGCTGTAGAGTAATTCCTGAAAACCGTCATTGTATTGGATGGCCACTTCAAACTCTATATGATCCCGCTTAATGCCGATGTAGATAGGTTCGGTGATCAACGTTTTTTTGTTTTCATTGAGGTAACTTACAAAAGACTGGATGCCACCATCATACTTGAAATCATGGTATTTTCCGTTGCGCTCATCCTTGAGGACGATGTGTACACCACGGTTGAGAAACGCCAATTCCCGCAGCCGTACTGCCAAGTAATCAAAGCTGAAATTCGTGGTCTCAAAGATCTCTTTATCAGGCATGAACGTGGTGCGCGTCCCTGTTCTATCGGTGGTGCCGACCACATCCACTTCCGATGTGGGGATCCCCCGATGATAGCTTTGTTGATATATTTTGCCATCCCGCAATACTTGCACTGTGCAGGTATCCGAAAGAGCATTTACCACAGAAACCCCTACTCCGTGCAATCCACCGGAGACTTTGTAGGATTTGTTGTCAAATTTACCCCCGGCATGCAGAATGGTCATAACCACTTGCAGTGCAGAGACTTTTTCTACTGGATGTATGCCCACCGGTATCCCGACGCCGTTGTCTTCTACGGTACAGCTGCCATCGAGGTTCAGGGTGACACTGATGTGATCACAACGGCCAGCCAATGCTTCGTCGATACTGTTATCAACGACTTCATACACAAGATGGTGCAAGCCCCGTTCACTTGTGCCACCAATATACATGGCGGGACGTTTTCGAACTGCTTCCAGACCTTTGAGTACCTTGATATTACTCGCGGTGTATTTAGAATCTGTCATACTCATTCCTTCCCTTGGATTTCCATTGAAATCCCGATTAATTTCATATAAATTATGGTGCAATTACCCGGTTTGATGGGTATCGTGTCAACTAATTTATAATCAATATGTTAGCTTTTTTCATGAGGGGAAAAGCGGTGTGATTGTGTGCGATGTAATGCTTTGATTTGTAAGGGTTTATAATGGGGGGTGTAAAAAACGGGGAACTGCCTTTTTTCAAAGCAATTCCCCTTGAAGTTTCACTGCTGTTTTTTGGGGAGAAACAGAGAAGAAAATATGTGGCTATTGACCACCTCCATCCAATAAAGTTCGCCATTTTTCACTCTTATTATCCAGGGATGAGTAATCTCCCAAGCTCACGATGACATCCACCGGACTCTTGCGGGGAATAAGCTCATCTGCCAGAGGTTGAGAGCTGATGACGAGGTCTTTTTTTACTTCCGCAGAGTAGCGGCGAATCTGTTTACCTAAGGTTAACCCGGCATTTTCCAGTTTCACTTTGGCCTGAACCACGCTGAGGTTTTCCACAAAGGGAATACGAACCAATTCCGGCCCTTTGCTCACCGTAACGTTGATGGTGCGGAACCGCTTGGTATGTATGTTTGGATGAGGATCCTGTGAAATGATGCGTCCTTTGGGAATTTCATCGCTATTTACCAGCTCGGTCTCCTGCAGGTATAGTCTCAGGTCAGTACATTTTTTGGCGGCCACGTCAAAATGCATCCCGGTAAGATCCGGAACCATTACTTCGTTTCCATGGCCAACCACCAGTTTGAGGCCAACATCGGCCAGAAAGAATCCCAGGGCAAATACGCCTAGAAGGATCAATACTGAAAGGGCAAAGGATTTAAACTTCATGATATATCTCCACTAAATTTTCTGCAATTTTGCGGCAAAGGCGCCATCCATGGCATGTTTGAAGGGAATAGTCTGCAGGTAGCCGTTTTCGGTATATTCTGCCGGGATGTGCTGATCTGCGGGCACCAACACAAAACCTGGATTTCGCTTCAAGAACTTTTCTATCTGCTGCTGATTTTCCTGTCGGTTTAGGGTACAGGTGCTATAGACAAGATATCCGCCTTTCTTTACAAAGGATGCACCCAGCTTGAGAGCATTTTCCTGAAGTTTCAACAATTCATCCATGTTTTGGCCGGCCTGCCAGCGGAGCTCGGATTTTTTCTGAAACACACCCCATCCGGAACAGGGGACATCCAGCAGTACTTTGTCAAAGGCGGGAGCTACCGGGCCATAGTGAAAAGCATCCTCGGCGATGGCGTTGATGTTTTTTATCTGAAGTCGCTCTATAGCTTGTTTCAGACGTTTGATTTTATTGGGGAATTTATCCACCGCGATGATTTCGCCGGTGTTTGCCATGATCTCAGCCATATAGGTGGCTTTGCCTCCGGGAGCAGCAAAAAGATCGAGAATCGAATTTTGCATGTGAGGATCAAGAAGCTCCACCACCATCACGGCAGAGGTGTCTTGCACCGAATAATAGCCCTCCAGGAAGGCTACGTCGCTGAGGATATCATGTACTTGATCTGATGTAAATACTGCCTGAGAAGCGGGGCTTGGAGTGACCTTGATGTTCCTGCGAGATAAATAATCGCTGAGCCGTTTTTTGTTGGTGGCCATGGTATTTATCCGCACATGCAATGCCGGTACATCATTGAAATACATGCAGAGTAACTCGGTATTATCTCTGCCCCAGTAGGATATCCATGTGGTTACCATCTCCACAGGAAAGGAGTATTCTGCGGCCAGTCTTTTTGCAGGATCTGCGGGGTAAGTGATCTGAGGTTTTCGCAGATAACTGCGCATCACGGCATTGAAAAAATCACCGATTTTATTGCCAAACAACTTTTTGGCCAGTTCCACCGTTTCGTCCACTGCCGCATGATCGGGAACGGAATCGGTGTAGAGGAGCTGATAAAAACCCAGGTACAGAAGGATTTTTATCTTGAGGGCAGTGTTTTCCCATTTGGATGCATCGGTGTACTGGGATATCACGTAGTCCAGATTGGCCCGCATTTTTATCACGCCTTTTACCAGCATATAAAGGAGGTTTGCGTTTTCTCCCGCATCTTGCAGGCGTTTGCTCATTCGCTCCAATAATTTATCGGAGAAGACGTTTTTTGCCAGCACTTTTACGATGATGGTATAGGCTTCCTTGCGAATATTTGTCATAGAGTTACCGTTTTTTATAGAGTGATTTAATCACAGCTTTAACCATTTCTTCGGCGCTGGAAAAGGATTGTTCTTTGGCGAGATCTGCTATGCACCAGGCTACATCTGCAGGACGATACCCTAAGGTAACCAACGCAGCTTCAGCTTCCTGCATCATAGTAGAGACATCGGAAGTTCTGGGATGCAGTGGGGTGGAGGTAAGGATGGCTCCCACTTTATCCTTCATCTCGATGATAAGTCGTTCAGCAGACTTTTTGCCGATGCCCGGCACAGTAGAAAGGAGACCGGCATTTTGGGTTTGCACTGCGCCGACAAAATCACTAACCGAGAGACTCGAGAGAATGGCCAGGGCAAGTTTCGGGCCGATTTTTGAGATGGAAATCAAGTGCCTGAAAAGGGTTCGCTCAAGCTGCGTGGCAAAGCCAAAGAGGCGAATGCCGTCGTTTTCTGTAGTATTTACATGGATGTAGAGGGTGCACTCCTGTCCAACAGCAGGAAGCAGATCAAAGGTACTGAGAGGGATGTGGATGTCGTAGCCCACACCGTTACAATCCAGCACTGCCGTAACGGGGGATTTTTCTGCGACGATACCGCGTAAAAAAGCAAACATGGTTCCTCCTACAGGCTCCATCGATGTTTATTGAAGTGGCACAACGCAATGGCCAGAGCGTCGGTTGCATCATGGGTGGCGCTGGAAAGATCGATATCTAACATCTGCTGCACCATGTACTGAACCTGCTGTTTGGATGCATTACCATTACCCACGATAGCGCTCTTGATTTCCCGAGGCGCATACTCGTAGGTGGGAATGTTGTGTTGCGCAAGGGCCAGGATCAACACACCCCGGGCATGGCCCAGCACGAAGGCCGATTTAATGTTTTTCCCATGAAATATGGTTTCAATTGCAGCCACATCTGGCTGGTATTGCTCCAGCGTTTCATTAAATTTCTGGTAGATAAATTTGAGCCGCTCAGAAAGCGGTGCTGTTGCTTTGGGTGCAATAACGTCACAACCGGCTGCTATGATTTTGCGTTTTTGCGTATGCAAAAGGCCATAGCCGCAGGCTATGCTACCGGGGTCTACGCCAAGAATGATCAATCGCTGTTCAATCCTTCCATTACAGAATCGGAAATGTCGTAATTGGCATACACTTTTTGTACATCATCACAATCTTCCAGCATATCGATAAGGTGCATCAATTTGGGGGCTACGTCGTCGGCTTTTACGGTGTTTTTGGGAATACGGGTTTGTTCGGCTTTTTCTATGGTATAGCCTGCTTTTTCCAGGTTTCCCAATACCATATGAAGGTCTGCATAGGCGGTGTACACTTCAAAGAATTCATCATCATGTGTCTGCATATCTTCAGCGCCAGCTTCCAGTGCAGCCATCATTACTTCGTCTTCATCCAGGTCTCCACGGGGGATGGTGATGAGTCCTTTTTGATCAAAAATCCATGATACCGAGCCACTTTCCGCCATGTTCCCGCCATATTTTGAGAAGATATGACGCACGTCTGCTACGGTACGTTGCTTGTTATCTGTAAGGGCTTCTACAACGATGGCCACGCCATTTTGCCCGTAACCTTCGTAGGTATATTGGTCGTAGTTAACTCCTTCCAGTTCGCCGGTTCCCCGTTTTATCGCTTTTTCGATATTGCTGTTTGGCATATTGTTTTGCCGTGCGGTTTGCACAGCCATGCGAAGCCGTGGATTCATATCTGCATCACCGCCGCCTTCACGGGCAGCAACAATTATTTCTTTTACGATTTTTGTAAAAATCTTGCCGCGCTTGGCATCGGCGGCACCTTTTTTGTGTTTTATCGAGCTCCATTTATTATGTCCAGACATCGGATACCTCCATCTTTAACTGATTGTTATTGAGTAAACTCGGGAGGTGTTTCCACCTCCCGAGTTATATGTTATTCCCGCTCGTTTGCAGCTGCTATTACTTTCGCAGCAATGTCGCCTGGAACCCGTTCGAAATGCGAGAAGGTTTGTATGAATTTACCCCGTCCCTGGGTAAGAGACTTCAGGGCCGGATAGTAGTTGAACAATTCGGCCAGAGGCATCTGAGCATTAAGAATCTGTTTTTTGCCCTTTTGTTCCATACCCATAATGCGGCCACGGCGTGTGGAAACATCGCCCATGACGTCGCCCATATATTCATTGGGGATAATGATCTGAACATTGTGTACCGGCTCCAGCAGGATGTGTCCTGCAGTTTCGAAGGCTTTTTTCAGGCATTGCCAGGTGGCAATTTTAAATGCCATCTCAGATGAATCCACATCATGATAACTGCCGAAATATACCTCTACGCTCAGGTCAACAATGGGATTGCCGGAGACGATACCCTTTGCCAGAATTTCATTCAAACCCTTTTCGATAGCCGGGATGAACTTGCTGGGAATGGTTCCGCCAACAATGCCATTGATAAATTCAAAGCCCTCACCCCGTTCCAGAGGTCTTACTTTAAAATACACTTCGCCGTATTGGCCTTTTCCACCGGATTGCTTTTTGTGACGATAGCTTACGTCGGCAAAACCCTTGATGGTCTCTTTGTAAGGAACCGATGGGGTTGCCAGCTCAGCTTCAATTTTGTAGCGGGATTTCAGCTTTTTCTTGATCAGACCAATTTGTTGCTCACCAATTCCGGAAAGCACATTTTCTGAGGTTTCACTATTCATGTCCAAGCTCAGAAGCTGATCTTCATCGAGAAGTTTGTTCAGTGCAGCACCTATTTTATCTTCGTCAGATTGGTTTACCGCTTTGATGGTTTGCCAAAATACCGGAGTAGGCAGAGGAGGTGCAGGAATCATAAGGTTTGATGACGTGGTAGTGATGGTGTTGAGGCTGCGTCCTACCTTGAGCTTAACCAGCCCGCCGATATCGCCGGCAACCAGTTCGCTGGCGTCATCGCGGTTTTTACCTCTGATGAAGTTAATCGTGCCGATGCGGTCTTTGGAGTCCCGTTCGGCGATGAACACATCGGTTCCGGAAGTCATGATGCCAGAGTAAACCCGGGCATAGCAGACATCCCCCACATTGGGGTCTGAGTAGGATTTGAAGATGTAGGCCAGAAGCTCGCCATCGGGGTTGGCAGAAATGACCTTTGCCTCACCTTTTTCCAATACCGGAATCTGATTACGATCTGCCGGGGATGGCAGGTATTCGCAGATGCCATTCAATAAAGCATCTACAGCGATGTTGTGGGTTGCAGAGCAGGTAAACACCGGCAGCAATTTGTTCGATGCAATGGCTGCCTTCAAGCCGGCAATGAGTTGTTGGTCGTTGAGCTCGCCTTCTTCAAAATAGTTTTCCAGAAGTGCATCATCGGTTTCGGCTACCGCTTCCATCAAGGCTAATTTGCTCTCTTCTAACTGCTCTGTCATGCTGGCAGGAACGGCTACTTCTTTGCCACCGATCATGGCTTTGCTCTTCACGATGTCCACAATGCCTTCAAATTTTGATTCGGCTCCGATGGGCAGGTAGAGAACCACAGGATTCAATTCTGAATTTTCACGGATGAGGTCGAGGCATTTTGTGAGGTCTGCTCCTTCATTGTCCAGACGATTTACGATGATAGCTTTTGCTACATCAAAGTCGCTTAACATTTCTATAGATTGTTCCAGGCTCACTTCAAAACCGGCAGCACCATTGGCTACCCAGCAAATTGTCTCTACTGCTTTGGTCGCAAAAAGTTGGTCTCCGGCAAAATCAGCATAACCGGGTGTGTCGATCAGGTTGATTTTATTATTTTTCCATTCAAGATTGGCAATGGCCAGGGTCATCGACATTCCTTTGTCGATCTCTTCCTGATTGAAGTCCATCACCGTGTTACCGTCTTCTATCTTTCCTAACCGACTAATCGCCTTGGCGTTGAACAGCATCTGTTCCACAAGACTGGTTTTCCCAGAGCCCGTGGCGCCAACCAGAGCGATATTTCTGATGTGTTTCATATCGAAGCTTTTCATCTTTCCCCCGAATCTATTTTTTTGCTCACTATATATTGCTGATATCCTGAAAAAATATCAGAGCCATTCAAAAAAAATAACCCCATCTATCTTGTCAATAATCTACTTTAGTACGATTACTTTCCCTGTCTTCTCTGCCCGCTTGTTGTCGGAGTGCCGTTTTACTTTTACTTTGTAAAAATAGGTGTTGTTTGCCAGGCGGTCGCCGTCGCCGTCTCTGCCATCCCAATAGACTTGATTGTACCCCACTTCCCGGCCATAGGCGTGGAGAGTACGCACTTTCCTTCCGGTGATCGTAAAGATCATCACCGTGATGTCGATGAGGTCAGAGGTATCTCCCGGCACGGAAAAGGTAAAATAACCATCATCTTTCATAGGATTCGGGTAGGGCAGCATATTATGGATGGAAACTGACGATGCCACCACAGAAGTAAATGCCACTTCCTGGATGGTGGGATTGTTGAAGTTGTCAAAGCAGATCAGCTGCAGACTGTGCGGTCCGGTTTCCAGATTGTTCAGTTGCCAGTGCAGTGTTCCTTCGGTGCAGGACTCCGGATCGTAGGTAAAGCCTGCGGTTGCATCGATGGGCTGGGTACTGTTATCCAGGATGAGAAGAATGCGGTGTCCCGGAGTGCCGGCGATGTTTACGCCGTTCTCATCGCTTATGGCCGCTATCACCTGGGGTGATGTGGATACGATATCCCCGGATTGGAAGGTCTCTGTTTCCAGCCAAAGATGCACTACCGGTGGTTGTGTGTTCAGGGTGTCTATCGGGATGTTGCTGATATTCACTTCATCTTGAGAAACCAGATAATCTGTTGCAGAAGCGGCATCCCACAGATAGCCGTCCAGCTTGCCTTCGGTGCCGTCTCGGGCATCATCAGGCACGATGAAGCGCGTGCTGAAGTTGCCGCTATTTGCCGTGGAATTGCCAAAGAAATAGCGATTCCCCGGTTTGGTATATTGCACCGTGTACACCTGGGATGTGTCCGACGGCAGTACATTTGTGTAATCTATGTGATAAATGGAATCGTAAGCGTGGATGGCCATGTCGCCTGAATAGGGCAATCCCCCCAGTTCGCCATCCAGCTCAACCAGTTGGCGGGGTTGCAATTCCTGGGGAACATTGGTAAATCCTCCTATATTCAATGGCGGGAGTATCTGCAATACAGGGTCGCCAAAGACATGGTAAAGCCGGGAATTCCACACATAATTTGTTTCTGGCTGGGCGACGAGCTTTGCCTCCAGCATCGAGATACCCAAGGTTTCGCGATCATTTATCAAATTGGTGAGAAAATGCTTCATCAAAAGAGTATTATTCCTGCCACCGCAATTCCAGGATGCAGCAATGGATGCGATGGAGCCGCCATCTTCCAGCATCACTATTTTTTCCGCCATGCAGTCAAATCCGGCATCATAAAATTTCCCAACGCTGCAAGATGCGGCGATGAAGAGATTGAGTTTATCGCTGTTTTCCAACAGCGGAAGATGTAATGAA
>JAGGWK010000084.1 GCA_021157525.1 Candidatus Cloacimonadota bacterium
GAGGTAAACCGTTGAAACGGTCGGGTTGTTTTTTCATGTGAGGGTGCCGCAATTTGCAGTCATTCGGCCTGTCGCTGGATATCCGGGAATTGCTGGAGAAAGCGGATGGATTCAGCGGTTTCAGCGGCTAAAGAGAAATGGCACTTTGTGGCATTTGGAACCAGACAAGCCCGAAGCCTGTCCTGTGCGGCGAAGCCGTTATGGGATAAGCTGAGACACATAGCCCCCTTTTATTATTTCCCTTTGTGGTGAAAGAAAGGGAAACAGATGGGTATTTTCTTCCCAATTCACCATCCCACAAATACCGTCCTTGACACCGAATCCCATTTGAGAAAAATACATCCGGTGAATGCTTGATGGTGCGAGAGTAAAAGGGAATCCCGTGAAATTCGGGAGCGGTCTCCGCCACTGTAAGCAGTAAAAAAGGCTATTTTGTCACTGTTATCCAATAATGGGAAGGCAAAATATCGAAGCCTCTGCGAGTCAGGAAACCTGCCATTAAGCCAACAACCCTCTGCGGAGAACAGAGTTTTGTGATGGCTATCGCCCAAGTGTTCACCACAGGGGAGGTAGCGATGAAGTTTTTTCCGATCATCATTTTGCTGTTTATTTTGGCATCTTGTATGCCCCAAACCACCGATACGTCGTGCCCACGCTATATTGTCACATCCCCGGAATTGGCTGAAATCCTCTATGAACTGGGTGCATCGGATGGCATCGTTGGCGTGACCGCCGAATGCTCTTGGCCTGCCCGTTTCGATTCCCTCACCAAGGTTGGTACTTTCGGCAGTATTGACATCGAAACCCTGATGTCTCTGCATCCTACCCACGTATTTACCAGCAAACTGGAGCAGCAGGCTCTGGGTGCTGAGTTGCAGAAACTCGGCATTCCGGTGTATGCCTTCTATCCTTCCACACTTCGTGGTCTTTACGAAGTTATCGATTCTCTGGCCATTCTCACTCAGCATCAGCAGCAGGGGCATCAGCTGGTAGGCAGGATGCAGTCAGCCATCGATTCGTTGCAGCATTTAAATGATCTGCGCAGTTCACCAAAGCCCCGGGTGTATGTGGAGATTTATGGAAATCCGGTGATGAGCGTCTCCGATGAATCCTTTGTAGGACAGCTCATCGATTTGGCCGGAGGTGAAAATATTTTTGAAACCTTGCCACGGGATTACAGTCGGGTGAATCCGGAAAAGGTGGTGGCGGCGGCACCTGATGTGATGATAATTACCTACCCCGGTGTCACGGTGGCATCCATCTTGGAGCGCAAAGGCTGGGGAAACATTCCGGCGGTAAAGCAAAAGCGCATTTTTACCATCGATGATATAAATCCCGATTTGATTTTACGGGCCACACCCCGTTGCATATCCGGCATCAAAATGCTGCAGAGGGCTTTTTATGAATAGCCAATCCTGGAAAATTTGCGGACTTTGTGCCGGCTTTTTGGCCATTTCCGCACTGTATTTGTTCTATGATGTGGCGGATTTCTCCATCCTTATGTCATTGCGCTTTCCCCGCTTTTTGCTGGCATTGCTGGCTGGGGGTGTGTTGGCCGGTGTGGGTTACGTGTTTCAGATTATGCTCAATAATCCCTTGGCAGAGCCCTACATCCTGGGAGTTTCTTCCGGTGCGGCCTTCGGCGGTATTTTGGCATCGGTAAGCGGTATGTTACTTTTGATGCCGGTATTTGGCTTCGCCGGTGCTCTGCTCACCATGACCGCTGTGTGGCTGCTGGCCCATGTGGGAGGGGAGTTTTCTACCACCCGACTGTTGCTGGCTGGCATCATCATCGGCTTCTTTTTCTCGGCACTCATATCACTGATGATGTACTTTAATCAACAGGATATTTCGGCCATCCTCACCATATTAATGGGAAATCTGGGACGCATTTTCACCCGCAACGAGTGGAGCATTTTCCTGGGAGTTTTTGCAATATCAATCGGATTGCTGGTCTATCTTTACTTCATCACTCGCCAACTGCTGGTACTCACCACCGGCGAACTGGTGGCTGGCAGTATGGGGATAAATGTCAAAACCCTGCGATTGCAGATTTTTATTATTTGCTCCATTCTCACCGGGATGACGGTGGCCTATGCGGGGATTATCGGTTTTGTAGGATTGGTGGTCCCACACATCCTGCGCATGCTGATAAAAAGTAACAGCGCAAAACTGGTACCTCTCAGTGTGATTGGCGGGGCGATGTTTTTGCTGGTGTGTGACTTTATCGCCATGCATATAGCCAGTGTGGAAATTCCTGTAGGCATCATCACATCTTTTATAGGATGTCCCTTTTTCATCTTCGTCATGGCCCGGGCAAAATGACGATTATCAGGGATGCATCTGCGTAAAAGTAAAATGTGATTTTCCCGGAAGCGGTTGCTTCCGCAGATCTTTTTAGCTGTATAGACGGGACGAAATCAAGTTTAATTGTCTGTCTTAAAAACCGAGGCTTCCCATTTCTGAGAAGCCTCGGAAACGGGAGACTACAGGGTTACGATCACTTTGGTGATTTCGGGGAATTGCTTCAGATGTTCACGAATCTCTTCGGCGATATTTTCCCGATATTGATCAAAGGAAGGAACATCCACATCTACTGTGGCAACGCCTTCTTTAAATCCCACATACTTTACCATCTTCAGGCTCACGATATCTTCTCCCACTTTGGGATAGATCACCTGTTTCAGTTCTTTGACGATGGTGAGTTTACTGAAGGCTTCGGCTTTTGCCAATCCATGGCTGATCTCATACTCTTTTATGGCTTTGCGCAGCGTATCCACGGCAAGAACCGAACAGTGCATCTTGGCTGGTGGCAATCCATCCAGCTCTTCAGCTGCTTCTTTCCAAGTTACCTGCTTCGCATCTTCCAGGGTTTTTCCCTTGGCCATATCGGTGATGATGGATGCTGTTGCGATATTGGATGCGCAACCGTAAGACTGGAATCCAATGTCTTCGATGACAAGGGTTTTTGGGTTTATCTTGAGGTCGATAGAAACCTGATCGCCGCAGGCTGGCGAGCCTTCAGTAGCGGAGATATCAGGGTTTTCCAACTTCCCGATGTTGTGTGGGTTCATAAAATGGTCTAAGACCTTCTGTGAATATTTCATCTCTTACTCCTCATTATATAATGGACTTCTTTTGCGTAATTCTATCACGACTTCGGCCAGTTTCTCTACCAGAAAGTCGATCTCTTCACGGGTATTGAATTTGCTCAGGGTAAACTTCAATGAGCCGTGGGATTGCACGTGGGTGCGGCCGATGGCCATGAGTACATAATTGGGGTTGAGCCCTTCGGAAAAGCAGGCGCTACCGGTGGCAATGGTAATGCCATGGTAATCCATCATCATCATGATGGCCTCTCCTTCGATGTAATCCATGGAGATATTTATGTTGTGTGGCGCACGTCTGGATGGATCAGCAGGACTGTTGAGCATGGTGTGGGGTATGGTGGTCTGGATGCGTTCCAGCAGATAGCCGGTAAGCTCCCGCAGATAGGCGTTGTTTTTTTCAAAATCGGCGAATATGAGTTCTACCGCTTTGGCAAAGCCGGCAATGGCAGCTGTGCTGGTGGCGCCGGTTTCCAGCTTGTCCATGCGATTGATGCCGTGTTTAACCGGCCCCAAAATGATGCCTTTACGCACATACAGCGCGCCAACTCCTTTTGGCCCATGAATCTTGTGTCCGCTTACCGACATCATGTCGATGCCGTTGGCATGCACATCGATGGGTAATTTACCGTATGCCTGGCCAGCATCTACGTGCAGAGCAATAGCATGATCTGCCTGGTTGAGGATCTCACGTATCCTGGCCAGAGGCTGGATAGTTCCGATGGTATGGTTTACCAGAGTGGTCATCATCAATATGGTTTCTGGCCGGATGGCAGCTTCCAATTCTTGCAGATTAATCACTCCCTCGGCATCGGCTGAGAGATAGGTAACGTCAAAGCCGCTATCCTCAAAAAATGCTGCATTAGTGAGGATATCCGGGTAATCCACCACCGAACAAATAATATGTGTACCCTTGGCGGCGTTAGCCGAAAGATAGCCCTTGATGGCCAGATTGTTTGCCGATGTGCCACCGCTGGTGAAGTGAATTTCTTCATCTTCGGCTCCCATAGATGCGGCAACAATATGCTTAAATGCGGCTATATCTTCTTCCAATTGGGTGCCGGTGGAAATGAAATGTTCCGGCAGATAGTACTTTTCGGTAAGATACGGCATCATGGCTTCTATCACCGCCGGGTCTGGCTTGGTGGTTAGACAGTTGTTCATGTAAATCCGTTTCATGCATTCTCCTCTATTTTTTCTAAGATTGTATCTAAGGTTATCGAGCTGAAATAGTTATCCAGGTGTTCTTTGATTTCGACCCACATTATGCTGAATCCGCAGGGATCGCCGCAACAGTACTCCAGGGTCTCCTTTTCGGTATCGCAGTAGGTATAATTGAAATTCTCATCCACCGCTGCCATGATATCTTTAAGGGAAATATCCTTGTTAGGCCGTTCCAGCTTATAGCCCCCATGGGCGCCATGGACGCTGCTGATAATCCCCTTTTTTTTCAGCTTGCGGAACAGCTGTTCGATATATTTTGGTGGTAGGGTTTGCCGTTCACAAATCTGAGCCACCGAGATCGGACTATCCTGGCCATGGGCAGCCAATTCTGCCAGTGCCCGTACAGCGTATCCGGTCTTTGTAGATATATGCATATCACCTCCATTGGGGATAACATAGTATTTTAGTAGGAATTGACAAGGGAAAATATGAATAATGATTTAAAACCGCTCCTGGAGAGCGTTGACGTGGTATCTGGTTACCATCAAAAACCGGTGCTGAAGGGAGTTTCTCTGCCCTTTTACCCGGGAGAGTTTGTAGCCATCCTGGGGCCAAACGGAGCGGGGAAATCGACCTTGCTCAAGGTGCTGTTGGGCTCTCTTTCACCCCAGCAGGGAGAAGTTCGCCTGGATGGAAAAGCCCTTGCATCCTGGGATGCAAAAGCCAGAGCCCGGCGCATGGCCTATATCCCCCAGGATTTTACTCTGCAATTTGACTATACGGTGCGGGATTTTGTGCTGATGGGCCGCATCACGTACCTGAAGTGGTGGGCGGCATATTCTGCTCAAGATGCAGAAATCTGTGAAGCGGTGATGGATGAGCTGGATCTTCACCAATACGCCGATACCCTGATTTCCCAGCTTTCCGGGGGAGAGCGTCAGCGGGTTTCTATAGCCCGTGCCCTGGCCCAGCAAACCGATATTATCCTGATGGATGAAGCCTTTGCCAACTTGGATATCAACCACCAGATTGAGCTGATGCAAATACTCTACCGCATCCATAAATCCCGAAGAAAATGCATCGTGATGATCTCTCATAACATCAATCTGGCGGCGGAATATTGTCAGCGCATCATTATGTTGCGGGATGGCTCGGTGCTGGCAGATGGCACGCCAGATGATGTGATACAGACCCGGAATCTGCGTGCTCTGTACGACACGCCTCTCACCATTTTACCCCATCCCACATCGGGGCGGCCGGTGGTGATTTATCCCGAGATGCCCCATGAATAATCTGTGGTCACTGGCAATTCTATTGCTGCTGGCATCCAACCTCTGTGGACTTGATATTGCCGGTAAGGTAATTTCTCCCACCGGGGAAGGAATTGCCGGTGTGGTGGTGGCAGGTGAAAAAACTGCCGTTATGACCAACGCTCAGGGATTTTTCCGCTTGAAGCGTCTCTCTCCGGCAGATACGTTGTTGTTTTATAAATACGGATATCAACGGCAACGGATTGGAGCGGCGGTATGTCCATCCAGAGTAACATTACGGCAGGAAGCCATTCCCATCGATGGCATCTCGGTGGACGCCGCCACCGAGGAAGCGGTGCGGCTGGATGTACCGGGGAAAACCACGATCCGGGTGAATGATGATGCCGGCTCTCTGGCTGCTGTGCTGAAAAGCAATGCGCAAATTTCCCTCAAGGGCCAATCCTTACCTGGACGCAGTAACACCATTTCTCTCAGCGGCCACGATGCTCGGCACACGCTGGTTTTGCTGGATGGCATTCCACTGAACATGAATGGCAAGGCCTATGACATCTCTGCCATCCCGGCTGAAATGATCGCCGAAGTAGAGGTGGTTCCTGCCGGCAGCTCGGCCTATCTGGGGGCTGGCGCAATTGGCGGAGCGATAAATCTTATCACAAAAAAAACGGTTCCCAATACCGTTCTCCAGTTCACATCAAAGACCACTGCCGGCTCCTTCGGTGCGGTTGGCCAAAGTTTTCTGGCATCCAGACAAAGCCCAATCTGGGGTGCGCAAGCCTCCATCGGTTTGAAAAAAGCAAAAAACGATTTTACCTACACCGATCCGCTGGATGCAGCAGCCGATGAAAAACGGCGCACCAATAACGATGCAGAAAATCTGGATGCCCTGTGGAAGCTCAATTTTCCCCGGGTGTTGGCCGCGGAGTATCAGGGCAGTTATCGGCATTACGAAAAAGGAGTTCCCGGTTATATCGGCCAAATCGGGCTGTTCCAGGATGCACGACTGAAGGGCGGGGTGCGGCGGCATCAGTTGCGAATGAGCACGCAAAAACAGTGGTTCGGTACACAGATCTCCGGATTTTGCTCTGATGAAGAGAGCACGTATCGCAATGGCCAGAATGACAGCGGGGACAAAACGTCCTTTTCCCGAGATGGCGCCAAAGCAACGATTTACGCTGATGTGAATGGTTGGGGACGTGTGACCCTGGGTGGTGAATATGGCGTGCAGCGATTTGCCTGCAAAAAGCCATCATCGCCACTGTTGTCCATCGATAAAGTGTGGTTACAGACGGTGGCACCCTTTGGTAAGATGCAGCTTCGGCATGGATTCGGACCCTTTTGGCTTTCCCTGAAAACAGCTCTGCGTCGAGATGCTATCAGCCGATCTGATACGTTGCAATTTGCCGATGCACCATCGTGGTTTGCCCAGGTGGCTCTGGAGTACGAAGGATTGTTTCGTCATCGCATCGGCGGCAGTATGAGCCGTTCTTACAGCATTCCCTCCTTTTACGATTTATATTGGCAGGGGGGGAATGTGGCCATGGGAAATCCGTATCTATTACCGGAAACCGCACATTCCCATACTCTTTTTTATCAGGCAACTTGGGGAGAACAACAGATTTCAGCAACCTGGCGGGATGATGAGATTGATGATCTCATTTACTGGTATCGCTCTATCAGTGGCTGGAAACCCGGCAATATCGCCGCCTGCGATCTCAGCTCATTCAACATGTCTATCACCTTGCATCCCTGTTTGTGGAGCAGTATTGGCATGAACTGGATGCGGGCAAAATCAGCCGATCGATCCCGCCTTCCGGACGGTTCTCCGGCAAATACCTACGGTCTGGAACTGCCCTACCATCCATCATCGCAAACCGTGGTATGGGCCGAATTGCATCCAGGCAAAATGACGCTGAAATGCACCTATCGCCGCACCGGTTCTCAATGGCCGCTTAGGTGGCACAGCTGGGGGAAAATGCCAGCCTACGAGCTCTTTGATATTCAGGGTTCATACAGATTTCAGGTTTCGTCTGAATGGAGAATATTGCTGGTTGCAGCGGTCAATAATGTGCTGGATGCAGAATATCAGAGCTACCCGTTGGATCCGGCCCCGGGGCGAAATTTCACCCTGGGATGTACGATAGAATTCGATAAAATGGGAGGATAAATGAAAAAAGTAGAAGTGTTATTGTTTATGATGTCGGCGGTTTTGCTGTTGCATGGAGCCAGCGCCTTTGTGGTAAATTCCAATAGCCAGACCCTGAGTAAAATCGATCTGGACAGCGGAATGGTGGATAATGACTTTGCCCTTTTGGGTCAGGTACCGGGAACTGCGCCAAACAAGATGGCCATTACCGAAGCCTTTGCCTATGTGGTAGTTACTTACGAAAACGTTGTGCAAAAGATTGCCCTGGATGGCAGTGGCAGCAGCTTTATCTCTTTGGAAGACAGTGCATTGCCCAACGATATCGCCTATGCCGACGGCTTTTTGTATGTAACCGGTAACGGCAGTAACCGCTGTTATAAAGTTGATTGTGCCACCGACCAGGTGATCGGGCAGGTGGCTGTGGGAACGGCGCCCCAAGGATTGGTGGTTTATGATGACCATCTGCTGGTGGCAAATACGGGTTTTGATGTAGCCACTTACACTTACGAGCCAGGAACCGTCTCGGTGATTTCTCTTGCCGATCTTATGGTGGAATCAGTTCAAAGCACGGCCACGAATCCTGCCGATTTTGCCCTGGTTGGCGATGCTATTCACGTTATCTGTACAGGGGATTATGTCACCGAATTCGGTGCCGTCACCGTGATAAACGGCCAAACCCTGCAGACGGAAGAAACTTTTGATCTGGGTGGTTCGCCAAACAGCATCTCCTATGATGGCGCAAACACCGTGTATTGCGGCAACGCCTGGCCTGCTGGTGTATACACCTATGATGCATTCAGCCATGACGTGATCTCCACACCCGACGACGGGATATTTGTGGGGGGCAACGATGTGCAAGTGAACGATGGTACTTTGGCGGTGATCGATGCTATGGACTATATCCAAAATTCTCACGCCCGGATTTATTCCTTGGCCGATCAGCAGCTTTTGGCAGATTACGAGGTTGGGGTTGGCGCCACAGATATTGTTTTTAGTCTGGATGGCAGTGGTGTTCATAACTTGCCGCCGGCTATTACTGCGCAGTTGAATAATTTTCCCAATCCATTCAAGCCATCCGGCACTGGCCGCAGTGCAGCAACCACTATCTATTTCGAAACCACGAATCAGCACGAAACAGCACAAATAGAGATCTATAATATTCGTGGGCAAAAGGTGAAACAACTTGAAATTATCAATGACAAATTATCAGGAGATTTGTCATCTCGACCGCAGTGGACTTGTGCGGCTCCATTCCGGTCTAATGAAGGAATGGAGAGTAGAAAGCTCTCTTACTCCATCACCTGGGATGGCACCGACAGCAGTCATCAGCTGGTGGCATCGGGACTCTATTTTTATCAGCTTAAACTGGATGGCAGGGCAGTGGCCCAAAGCAGAATGATGATTATCAAATAACCATCATCAGATTCATAAAACGGCGCAGATTTTCTGCGCCGTTTTATTATTTGAAAAAGAGAATTACCTTGCTATCAGGGTATCCAGCTTGCATCCTGCAAAAAAAAGCGGGATACTAAAAAAAATCAGCGTCCCGCATATCTTCAAAATAAATTAGAATTTGTATCCGATGCCAGCGCTAAAAGCAAAGACATCAAGATGATGGCTCCCTGGGTTATTATCGGCAGATATCGTTACATTGCGTTCTTCGCCGTAGATGTATTCCAGCCCACCATCGACAAGGAATTTGCCCCTGTTCCAAGTAAATCCACCGGTGAGAGCGGAATTGGTGGATGATGAGAAGAGAACAGTGAGGGTTTCGTCTGGAGCTGGAGCTGGGTCGTAGTACCATCCTGTACGTAAGGTAAGGCAGGGCATTGCTTTGTATTCCATACCGATGCGCCACTGAATAGCGTCATTCCAGTCCAGGATGAATTCGTTGTCGCCGGTTGGTTCGGTGGCAGCCACCCAGGCAGCTTCGTCAAATTCTGTTACCAGTTTGTCCATGGTGTTCCATTGGCTCCACTGGGCATCCATAGTGAGTACGGTTTTGGGATTGAGGTTAAAGGCAAAGCCACCGGCAATCCACATGGGCCAGGTTACATCGCGGTCAAAATCACTTTTTGGTGCGCCATAGGCTGCGAAGGCTGGATTTTTTGCTTCGCCACTCATGACTACTTTTACCGGTGTACGCACCGTAAAGCCAAAGTTAACCACTTTGCTTAGCTTCCATTTGGAGCCGATGGTTGCGCCGTAGCCCAAACCGGTGGATTCTTCGGAATATTGAAACACACCAACATTGGGAACGATAGCCGGGCGTTTCAGCTCAAATGTGCCATAATAGACATTTGCAGCCACGCCCAGGGACCAAGATTCGGTGATCTGATAAGCAAAGGCGGGGGCGATGTTTATGGCACCAATCTTAGACATCCATTTGGTTTCCGTTCCGCCGGTAAGGGCCAGGAAGTCTGCACCGTCATATTCTATGCCGAGGGCAGCTGGAACGAAAATACCGAGGCCAAAAGCCATTCTGTCTTTGGTATAGTTTACGAAGATGTTTGGACTGAGATAGAGATTGTCTTTGCTCTCTGCATCTACGGCCATGGCAGCAGCAGGATACCCGTAGTCACTTCCATCTGCTTCATAGGAGGCTATTGGCATGAGGCCGGTCACCATTACTTTAACGGCATTATCCTGGCCTGTAAGACCAGCTGGGTTCCAGTAGATGGCGGTTCCGTCATTTGCATACCCTACAAAGGCTCCACCCATTCCCAGGGCAACAGGTCCCGGGCTGTTTAAGCTGAGTCCGTTGGCAAAAATGGTTGCCGTGATTGCTAATATCACAACTAATCCAATACTTTTTTTCATCCTTACTCCTTCGTTTTCTTTTTTCTGCCACTGAATGCAATTCAGTGAACGGATGAGAGAAGTGAGCCGGATTCATTTTTATGTGTCAAGGAAAAATAGCGAGAGGAAAGGGATGGAGGGGAACTCTCAGCGGGATAAGGGTATAAACAGAGTGGTGACAGCGTCCTTAATCCGATTGCCCATGCTATCCTTCACCCACAGAGTGAGGCGGTAGGATGTGTAATTTTTGAGGGGTTTGGCTGGCTGCAACTTCACTGCATCCCATGGTGAATCGAGGATATTCACCGCCACTGCTTTCCCGGTTTCTGTCTCGGCCAAAATAACTTGAAGGGAGTCACGAGGGATGATTTCATCAAATTCTGCCACGATCTCAGGAAGCAGGGTGCTGATGGTTGCTCCTTCCCGTGGCTGGATGCTGATGAGTTTTGGCCCCACCGTATCTGGCAGCGCAATACCTTTTACCGGAAGCTTGTTGTAGATGCGCAGATTTTCTTTTAAATCTTTGGAGCCATGCACATGAACAATGTAATTCAAGGTATCCAGGGGAGTGGATGTAATCAGTCGCACCTGATTCTCATGCAAAACAAAACATTGTACTATCACCGAGTCTGGAACCGAATCCCGGGTGGAGAGACCAATACTATCCAAGGATGCAAGAGCTTCACTGAAGGTGAGTTGTAACTCTCTGTTTGATATGGTTTTTACCTCTGTACAGGTGGGTGCCAGTGTGTCTATGTAGGTAAGCTCCATAGGAAGAGTAGAAAATTCCCGTGCTTCGGTGATTCCCCGAAAATAGGGTTCGGATTCGGGATTATACCGCTGGTTTTGATTTTTGTCGATAAAAGCTTCGATAATGTGGTCTTGGAAATTGAGATTTTCAAAGCGATATGCCGTCCCAACCAGCGTGGATGTATAGATCAGGGTCGAGTCTGCGGTCATTAACTTGCAGGTAATTTTCTTTCCCATATCTTCAGCATCTTCATAGGCTATGCTACCGGAAATCACATTTTCCTGCAATCGACCGCTGCGAAAAACGTAAGTGTAGTTGGCATCCAGATTGTTATCGTGCTCACCCTTGATTTCCGGCGTTAAGGAGAGATAATAATTGGTCTGACGCTCCAGCTCTTCATAGATGCCGATGGTAAGCTGGGAGCCATCCCACTTGAATTTTTTCCGCAAAATTGGGGGCTGAATATAGAGTCCGGTGAGAATTGTGTTTCGCTGAATTGGTTTGGAAAAGGTGATCACGATTTTTCCATCATAGATGTCACCAAATTCATCTGGTTGGATAGCCAATATCGCAGGAGGAATGGTATCCTTTTTACCGCCTGTGGGAGCTTTGCGATTTCCGCAGGATGCAATAAGCAGCATCCCTGCAAGTACCAGTCCGATGCGCAGCAGTTTATTCGTCATACGTGATAACGGCGTTTGAAGGCGTTTACCAGGGTCATGCTGCTGGTGTATTCAATATCACCGCCGAAGGGAATTCCCGTGGAAAGCCGTGTGATGGAGCCCACGGAAGCTGCCAATTGATCAGCCAGAAAGTTCATGGTGCTTTCCCCTTCGGTAGAGGGATTCAATGCCAGAATTAATTCGTCTATTGTGCGGGAGGCTACCAATTGCTGCAGTGCGCCGAAATGAATCTCTTCCAAACCCATGCCGTCCAGAGGACTGAGAAGATGCTCCAGCACAAAATAATAACCCCGATATTCGTGCATGTTTTCCAGAAGGTAGACGTCTTGGGTACTTTGAACGATGCAGAGCTGACTTTCGTCCCGAGTGGTGTCTGCACAATAGCTGCATACATCATACTCGGTAAGCATATTACAAACAGTGCATTTACGGTAGTTTTCCGCAGCTTCCTTCAGCACCGAGGCCAGATCCAGCGCATACTGCTTGTCTCCGCTAACTATGTGCATCGCCAGACGCTGTGCGGTTTTTGTGCCAATGCCGGGTAGTTTGCGCAATTGCTCTACAAGAGTACCCAGCAAGCCGGAGAACATAACTAGAATAATCCGGGGATGTTGAGGCCACCGGTGAGTTTGCTCAGTTCGTCAGAGCTGGTTTTTGATATCTTTCCCAGCGCTTCGTTAACTGCCGCCATAATAAGGTCTTCCAACATTTCTACGTCGTCCGGATCAACCACTTCAGGGTCGATTTTCACCGCCAGAATCTCGTTTTTTCCGTTCACTCTCACCGTTACCATACCGCCGCCAGCAGAACCTTCTTCTTCTTTATTAGCCAGTTCTTCTTGTGCTTTTACCATGTCTTGCTGCATTTTCTGAGCCTGTTTCATCAGGTCTTTCATGCCTTGCCCGCCACCGGGAAATCCTCCACGTGCCATACTATCTCCTTTATTCTGAATTTTATTTTTCCACTTTTTTTACGGTAAACTCACCGTCAACGGTTTTTCCGTGCCTCTGTGTCACAATTCCAGTGAGAGGTCGTAGATTCTGTTTTTGCGGGCACCGGTTTTTTCCTGGATATATCGGACTGCATCTTTTTGGCGCATTCCTTTCCGGATGCAATCCTGCAACAGTTTTCGCAGTTCATCATCGGTTACGCTGTTCTTGCCAGCGCCGGCTACAACCAACACAAACTCACCCTTCAGGGTGATCTGTTCAGGATCCGCCAACAGTTTATCCAGAGTGAGACGATAGTAAGTTTGATGCATCTTGCTCAATTCCCGCCCGATGGCGATAGGGCGATTGCCCAGGGCATCCCGTAGCAACTGAGCTGTTTTTATGATGCGATGGGGTGATTCATAAAAAATGAGCGTTATGGGTTGGTTGGCGATTTGCTGCAAAAGCTGATCCCGTGATTGTTGTTTGTCGGGTAAAAACCCCAAAAAACAAAAACTGCCGCCATCCAGCCCGGAAGCGACAAAGGCCGGTACGAAGGCTGTGGCTCCCGGGAGCACATCCACTTCGATACCCTGAGCGATGGCTTCTTTTACCACCACCGCCGCCGGGTCGCTGATTCCCGGGGTGCCAGCATCAGAGATTACCGCCACATCCTCGCCCTGTTGCATCCTGGCCAAAAGCTCCTTGACCCGAGACCGTTCGTTAAATTTATGGTAGCTCACCATGGGGGTGGTGATGTGGAAATGTTTGAGCAATTTGCCACTCACCCGGGTATCTTCCGCAGCGATAACGGCTGCATGTTGCAAAACTTCCACCCCCCGATAGGTCATGTCTTTTAAATTCCCGATGGGCGTGGGCACGATCGAGAGTATTCCTCTTTTCTTTTCCATGATGTCATCTGGCTCGGATGTGTCATCTGGCACAAGAGAAAAATGATCAGTGGACTTTGGAAGGGGGTAAACAGTGGAGCTAGATCCTTTCATTTCGACTAAGCGAAGCGCCTGGAGACTTGTGCGCACGTTGAGTGTGGCTCAATGGGAGTAGCCTTGTGACCGAGAAACCACCTCATCTTCTTCCCGCTCACCATAGAAATATGCCCATTCAGGAAAAACCATTGCCCAAAAAGTCACTTTCTGATTATAGGAAATACAGGAGAAGCGATGAAAAAAATACTGTTGTTTCTGTGTGTTGCCGGCCTTCTGCAATTTTTGCCCGCTATGGAATCGGAGCTGTTCAGCCCCGATACCCTCTTTTATACATTGGATGCCATCGCTGTAAATGATTCCGGTGAGGTGATTACACCGTCGGTAGAGCAGGCCTCCTGGTTGCCTTTGGAAAATCCTTTCAAGCGGATTTTCAGCGGGAAAGAGCAACTGTGGATTCGGGTGCCACTCCCAGCCGAAATGCCCCGGAATCCCTATATTCTTCTGGAAATGGATAATAGCTTTGTTACTTTGAGTTCCTACAAAAGCCAGTACCATGAAACCTCTGCAGCACAGGCAGTCAGTCAATATCAGCTGCCATCCCCGGCTTCAGTATTTCCCCTTTCAGAAGCTGATTTTCAGCGGGGCTACAAGGTTTTTTTGCTCAACAATATTCGTCCTCACGACTTGATGCGGCTGAAAAATACCCGGATTGGTAGCGAAACTGCTGTAGTGAAAAAAGCCCAATCCATGCTTCGAAGTATGCAAATTTCCGATGAAATCGTCTTTTTTATGGGCAATGCATTATTGTTGGCCGGTGTGCTTTCCCTGCTCATCTTCTTTGGTCGCTACAAATATCGGGATTATCCCTTTTTGATTTTTGGCGTTATGACCTTGCTCAGTGGCATTATTTCATGGATGACTTCTCCTTACTCCGGCTATTTGTTTTCTCTGTTTCACGGACAGCGTATGCTCTTTGGTTTGGGCTACATGCTTCTCTTTGTCCTGCTTATCGTCTTCATCCGTTTTTTATTTATAAACAAGCGTTTCTGGATCATTGTCGTTACCCTTATCCTGTGGCTTTCATCCATTATCCTCACGGTTTATGGTCACTTTTCTCCAAGTACCTTGCGCATTGTTTCGATATTTCTGGTGCTGGTAGTGTATGGGTATGTGGTGTGGTGCATTGTTATCGATCGTCGCTTTGACTTGAGGAAAAAAATCATTCTGGGGTTTGGATTTACCACATTCTTTGCCTTTATTTTTCTGCACACATCCCGCATTATCAGGATGCATAATAATATCTACTCACCCTTCGGCGCAGGCTTCTTTATTCTGGCAGCGATTTTCACCTATTTTCTCTTTGATCACCTTATAAAAGCTGAACGAGAATTGGAAGAAAAGCGGATTCGCCTTATGGAAATTGAACAGCAGAATCTGGTTTCTCAACTTTCTGTCCTCAAGAACCAGATTGATCCTCATTTCCTTTTCAACAATTTCAATACCCTGCTTTCTCTCATCGAATCTGATCCGGCTGTGGCGGCACAATTTGTGGAAGAACTGGCTCAGGTCTATCGTTACATCCTTCAAATAAAGGACAAAGACACCATCACACTGGAGGAGGAACTGGCTTTTACCCGCTCCTATGTTTATCTGTTGCGCACGCGGTTCCGGGAGAATTTTTCTCTGGATGTACAAATCCCCCAGTCGTTGCTCACTTCCCCGGTATTGCCTTTCTGCATCCAGACTTTGGTGGAAAACGCAGTGAAACACAACCGGATAACCGCCGACACACCCTTGGTGGTAACAGTGGAGCAAGAGGGGGACTACCTGAAAGTAACCAATCCGCTGCAACGAAAACGCATCCTGAATAATAGCAGTGGTATAGGACTGGACAATCTGCGAAAGCGATATCGCTTTTTCACCCGGAAGCCGTTTATAATCCAGGAAACCCGGAAGGTTTTTGTTGTGAAATTACCCCTTCTTCAAGGAGATGTGTGATGAAAATTGTGATTGTGGAAGATGAATTTTATGCTGCTGAGCGACTGCAAAAAATGCTGAATAATTTCGAAGAATCGTTGCAATGCATCGCCCTGCTGGAATCCGTGCAGCAGGCGGTGGCATGGTTTCAGGAAAACAGTGATTACGATCTGGTGTTTATGGATATCCAGCTGGCGGATGGCATCAGTCTGGAGATATTTTCACAAGTGGATATCGTTGCGCCCATCATTTTTACCACCGCCTACGATGACTACGCACTTAAGGCCTTTGAAGTGAACAGCGTCGATTATCTGCTCAAGCCTATCTCGGCAGAAAAACTGGCACGGAGTCTGCGCAAACTCAAAGAATTGTCGGGATTCTCTCGTCGCTCTCAGCAGGACCAGATTGAGCGGTTGGCAGGCTTTCTGCAAAAAATCCCGGTGCAATACAAATCTCGATTTCTGGTGAAAACCGGGGCGGTGCTTCTGCCCATTGCCATAGAAAATGTGGCCTATTTTACCATTAGAAACCAATTGACCAACCTGGTGACCAAAGGCGGGAAACGATATGTGCTGGAGTTTACATTAGACGAGATCGAAGAAGCCATAGATCCACGACTCTTTTACCGCATCAATCGGCAAATGCTGCTGAGCTTTGGCGCTGTCATCAAGATTCATCCCTATTTTAGCAACCGCCTTTTGCTGGATGTACAACCTCCGGTTGATGACGACATCATCGTGAGCAAACGCAAAGTCCCCGCCTTTAAGGAGTGGTTGCAGCAGTAATCCCGCTCAGGTGCTTTCTTTTCCCGCTCAGCACCAAGCTGTTGATATCCTGAACATCTTTCTCTATGCTTCTCCCATAATAAATAAGGAGAAGAAATGAAAAAGATTCTAACATACCTGTTTCTGGTTGCGACGGCAATCCTCAGCGCTGGGGATCTCACCCTTGAAAACGCCAGAATCCTGGCATTGCAAAATAATCTGGAACTCAAAGCGCAGCGCCAGAATGCTTCATCTTCTACATTGGATTATTATAAATCCTTTGCCGCATACCTGCCTCAGGGCTCTGCTTCAGCCGGGATGTCTATGCCCAGGGATGGTGTGGATAGCGAAACCAGATCCATTGATATTAGTCAGCCAATAGTAAACACCAGAGCGCTTCTGGGCATATTAAACAGTAAACAATCGAAAAAAATCTCGGACTACTCCCTGCAATCCAGCATTTTGTCCACTCTCTACCAGGTGGATTTGCGCTATTACGCCGTTCTGAAAAATACCGATTTGTTGAAAATCGCCATGGATAACAGCAAATACGCCCGTAACCAATTGGAGATCGCCCAGACAAAATACCAATTGGGCGTGATTTCTCAAACCGATGTGATAAATCTCCAAGCCACCATGGCTCAACGGGAAGTGGAACAGATTCAGGCGGCCACATCCCTGGATATCAGCCGGGAAGCTTTGGCTCATTTTTTACAGATTGATAGCTCCTTCAGTCTGCCAGACATCGATCCCGAGACACTGGAAGCCCAAACCGAAAGTTTCCGCACCATCACCAGCGAAGATGCAGATAAGATAATCACCACTCTCACAACGTATGCCCAAAAACACAATCCCCGGTGCAAAATAGCCGAAACCAATACAAAAATCAAAAACAACAACTATCTCGGCAGCTACGGTTCTTTTATTCCTACCGTAAATTTACGCTACGGAACCAATTGGCAAAAAACCGAACTTCAGGATAACTTTAGCGACTCTTCCACCCTTTCCATCTCAGCGTCGGTGCCCATATTCCCGCTGGCGGATAGCGCCGTGGATATCGCTTCCCATCGCCATAGCCTCAGGGCCGCTCAATACAGCGAAAAATCTACCGATAGCGATATTGATCTGCAAATCAGGCAAAGTGTGATGAATCTCATAGCAGCTGCACGAGCTACCCAGTCAGCCAAGTTATCGCTGGTGTACTCCGCCTCTCTGTATCAACAAAAGGTGGTAACGTTTGAAAACAACGCCATATCTACCACGGAGTTGCTGGACGCTTCCATCCTGCTTGCCAACGCAAACCAGCTCTACACTGCCAGCCTCTACAGCTTTCTCACCAGTCGCGCCGCCCTTTTACAGCAGCTGGGAACAACCGATGAAATGGTCATCACAAACAGTTTAAAATAATAATGGAGAAATTATGAAAATACGCACAATCGCACTCGCTTTTTTGGTCGTTCTTTTTGCAGGATGCAGTAAGCCGGGACGTCCTGGCAGGTCTTCCGGCAAAGTGACAAAACCCATTTCTGTAATGACGGAAGTGTTAACACCACAATCAATTGAAGATTTTGTAACCATCACAGGGACGCTGGAAGGCAAAACTGAAGTGGTGATGATGAGTGAAGTAAGCGGCCGCGTGAAACAGGTAAATGTTTCACTGGGCCAATGGATAGATGAAGGCCAGAGCGTGGCAGAATTGGATGCTCCTCAGTATCAGATTCAGTTGGATCAGGCACGGGCGTCATTTCTGGCAGCAAAAGCTGCGTTGGAAGCGGCGGAATTGAACAATCAATCGGCTCAAACTCTCTACGAAAAACAAGCCATTTCCCAAGGGGAATACAAACAGACTCTCAGCAACTATACGTCGGCACAAGCGGCATATCAGGGGTCTCAGGCAAATCTGGAGATGGCGCGGAACACCCTGGAATCCAGTCGGTTTTGTGCACCGGTGAGCGGCTGGATAAGCTACCTGCCCATCCAGAAAGGAGAATATCTCAAAATGAACACCGCCATGTGCAAGATTGTCGATGACCGCCAGATGATTATTCGCACCAGGGTAGGGGAAAACGAAGTGACCAGCTTGCAGCCGGGGATGTCGGCGATTATCATAACCAAGGCATCGAAGGGGATGCATCCTGCCAAAATAGCGGCTATAGGAAAGAGCCCGGCTCCTGGCAGTGTGCTGTATCCTTTGGATATCCTTGTGCAAAATCCTCAGCGTGAGCTGTTGAGTGGGATGATGGTGAGTGTGCAAATTTTGCGTGATACCTTTGATAACGTGTTGGCGACGTCCGTGGAAAATCTGCGTCAGAGCTATGACGATCACTATCTGTATGTGGCCACCCCAGCCAATACTGCAGAGAAACGGGTTGTTACCATCGGTGAGCAGATTGATGGTAAGGTGATTATCACCAGCGGCGTGAAGGCCGGTGAGCAGGTGATTTCCGAAGGATTGGACAGCATCAGTGATGGCGCCGCCATCGAGATACGTGCTGGCGAAACCGGGAGAGAATGATGAGTCTGGCGCAATTTTCCGTAAAAAATCCCACGCTGATCAACATGATCATGATCATCACCTTTGTGGCTGGAATCTTTGCCATGGTGATGATGCCCAAGGAAGAGATGCCCGCCATTGAGATGGGACGTTTTATCATTACGGTGAGTTACCGTGGGGTTTCTCCCACAGAAATGGAAACTCTGGTAGTGAAAAACATCGAAGACGAAATCTCTGATGTGGATGATATCGACTATATCGAATCTACCAGCAAAGAGGGTTTTGCCACCATTATGGTGGTGATGGAGGCGGACGCAGATCTTGATCAGAGCTGGAACGACTTAAACACCGAGCTGGATAAGGTAAATAATTTACCCGCCGATGCCGATGACCCCCAGATGATTCGCATAAACATGCGGGAAATGAACGAAATCTGTAACATTGTGCTTTCGGGGGATTTTTCAGACAACGCGTTGCGGGATATGTCTGAAGATTTTCGGGATCAGCTATTGGAAGTAGATCACGTATCAAAAGTAAAGCTTGCCGGAACTCGTGAACGGGAAATCTGGGTAGAAGCAATCCCTGAAAAGCTGGAGCAGACCGGCATCACCCTCAACGAGATTTCCTCAGCCATCAGAACCCGTAACAACAATATCCCCGGCGGTACAATTACTTATGGCAAGCAGGATTTTATCATGCGCTGCATCGGGCAATATTCCTCGGTGGAGGCCATCGGTAACACGGTTTTGCGGGGCTCGGCTCAAGGGGGACGCATCCTGCTGAAGGATGTTGCAACCATTACCGATACCTTGGAAGAACGGAAGACCTTGGGAAAACTCAACGGCACCGCCGGAGTAACCATGAGAGTGTACAAAAAGGCCGAAGGCAACATCATCACCGTGATGGAAGATATTCGTGAACAAGCCGCCGCCTTTGAAAAAAACATCACCGGTCTGCACATCGAAGTGCGCAATGACGGTTCTCTGGACGTGAAGAAAAGCATCTATTCACTGGGCAACAACATGCTTCTGGGCATCATTTTTGTCTTTGTTTTGCTTCTGATATTTTTAGGATGGAAAAACGCCCTTTTTGCAGCGTGGGGCATTCCCTTCAGTTTCTTGCTTACGCTGTTTATCATGAATCAATTTGATATTACCATCAATAATCTCAGTCTTTTTGGGATGATTCTGGTACTGGGGATGATCGTGGATGATGCGATAATTGTGCTGGAGAATGTGCATCGTCACCGGGAAGCGGGCTTACCCCTGAAAGAAGCCGTGATACAGGGCTCGCAGGAAATCACCTTGCCGGTGATAGCTGCGGTGCTCACCACAATCTCCGCTTTTTTACCGCTGATGTTCCTCAGTGGCGGCATGGGCAAATTCCTGGGAATCTTCCCCAAAGTTGTGGCCATTGCTCTGGCCGCATCCCTGATAGAAAGTTTACTCATTCTCCCGAGCCACATCGCAGAGCTGGGAGGACAAAGTAAAAAGAAGAGAGGAAAAAAGGCGGAATCCCGCATCACTGTGTGGTTGCAGGGGCACTATGAAAATGCAGCACAATGGGCTTTGGGTCATCGAAAAACGATCATGCTTGGATTGTCAGTCCTGTTCATTATCAGCATCGGTATTTTGGGCATGGGACTGGTAAAATTCGAATTTTTCCCCAGCCGTGCATCCAGTACCATTGTCTTGAATATCAAGGCTCCCAGCGGGTATCGGCTGGAAAACACCAATGCACTGGTGGAGAAAATCGAAGACCACATTGCATCCATGCCGGAAAGTGTAGATGTGGAAGCGGTGGTTACCAACGTTGGTCAATTGAAAGAAAGGCATCAAAACCAGGTGGAGAGCAACTATGCCGAGATCAACATCGACCTTTTGGATAAAGATGATATGCACTATACCCACAACGATATTCGCAACAGCATCCGGCAGTTTATCGATCAGCTTCCGGGCGTGAGCTCCTATGCCTTTAAAGAGGGAAGTCACGGTGGCGCGCCGAGGGCAGAGGATATCGAGTTGCGGGTGAAGGGCGAAGATTTCAATACTCTGGCGGCTATCGATGTCTATCTCAACGAGAAGCTGTCAGCCATTCCCGGCATCACCGATATTGAAAGCGATCTGCAGGCGGGAAAGAACGAAATCCAGATTTTACCCCACTACGATCTTTTAAAAAACTATGGCATCTCCCAAAGCCAGATTGCTTCCATGGTTTCCACAGCGGCATACGGACAAACCGTCTCAACCTATCGGGGCAGCGGGATGGATGAATTTGATATCATCCTGAAAGTGAAAGAAGACCGCGTAGAAACCCTGCAAGACATCCAGAACCTCAAAATCACTGCCATCAACGGCGACAATATTCCCCTCAAGGAATTGGCCGATTTCGTTATCACCAAAGGATATTCACAGATAAACCACTACAACCAGAAACGGGTGATGAAGGTAACGGCCAGCACTACCACCTACAATAACAACGGCAGGATGGAAACCCTTACACCCAGTGAAGCAACCAGCCTCCTGAAGGGAAGCGGGATCACCAATCAAGATGGCGCTTTGTCAGATTTTTCCACCCGATATCCCGGCTATACTCTGGAATTTGGCGGTTCTGCCGAGCAACAAGCTGAAACCTACAATTCCCTCTATCTGGCGTTGCTCATTGCTCTGCTGCTCATCTTCACCATATTGGCTACCCAGTTTAAAAGCTATGTGCAGCCCCTTATCGTGATGATCACCATTCCCTTCTCCCTTATCGGTGTGATTCTGGGACTGCTCATCACGGGCCTGCCATTTTCGGTGATGACTCTCATTGCGGTGGTTGCCCTGGCTGGCATTGTGGTAAACGATTCATTGGTACTGGTGGATTTTGTTAATAAAGAACGTGATCGCGGTACAGACCGCTGGAATTCCCTCATCAATGCCGGTTCTACGCGGTTGCGTCCCATCTTGATGACCACCGTAACAACCATCGGTGGCTTTTTACCGATGATTCTCTCATCATCCAGCGCAACAGAGGACTACAAGCCTCTGGCAGTGGCCATCGCTTTTGGATTGGCCTTTGCCACGACCCTCACGCTTTTCGTGATTCCGGTGCTTTATTCCTATGTCGATTCCTTCTTTGGGCGTCTAAAACTCACGCGTTTCCGTACGCATCTGAGTTTTAACGATGCCATGATCATCAGAGAAAAGCAGCGGATAAAAGAGAGCAACGAACCCACAACGTAGGGGAGAGTAGCTCACCATCTTACTCCTCTCGGGTGGCGCACTTTTTGCTGTGCCACCTTTTTTTCGGTAGCTTGTAAGTACAACGTTGACGAACATCGGACAATAGTTGAAATGCCCTTGATGAGATAATAGGCAAATGAGAGCTTTTGCAAAAAGGAGAAGTAATGTAATGGGCTGCTCAAATCTATGGTATGGAAACTGCTTTAATCACTGGTAAAAAGGACGGAGGAGCTTTGTGGGAATACGCATTATTGAAAACCTGTTGATCATCTATTATCTCTGTTATTTTCTCATCGACTGGCTTTTCTTTCTTATCTTCCTCGCGAAAGTAAAACGGGAAAAATGTGCCCTGTCTGCCGATGACGCCTTTGCCGAATATCCCGTTTCGGTGCTGGTTCCCGCCTATAATGAGGAAGTTACTATCGTTGCCAGTGTGCAGATGCTTCTGGCGCTGGATTATCCGGATTACGAAGTGATTGTGATAAATGATGGTTCTGGAGATGGGACATTATCCACTCTAATGGCAGCATTTGAGCCGCGAAAAATTGCAGAAACCCGTTGGCAGGGGATGATCACTGACTCCATCGTTACGCAGCCTGTGAAAGATGTTTACACAGCCATGGATGGTAAACTTATTATCATCGATAAAGTAAATGGCGGTAAAGCTGATGCCATCAATGTGGGTATAAACCTCTCACAAAAACCTCTGGTATGCACCATCGATGCCGATTCTGTGTTGGATAATCAGGCCCTGAAGCAAACAGTGCAGCCCATGGTGGATGACGCTACTGTGTTCGTGAGTGGGGGACAGCTGGCCGTGGCAAACGGCGTGAGCCTGAAAAACAATCGGGTAGTCAATTCTGTTTTACCCAAAAATCCCTGGGTTCAGTGGCAAATCATCGAATACATGAAATCCTTTATGATTGCCCGTTACAGCATGAGCAAACTCAACAGCATCATGATCATGTCCGGTGCTTTTTCGGTGTATAAGCGCACCGATTTATCTACTGTGGGGGGCTTTTTGACCCAGCGCAACACCAGCCCGTATATCCGGGAAATTGGTGCAGCCGGACGCCAAACCGTGTGTGAAGATATGGAGATTGTCGTGCGATTGTGGCGCTATTTTTATTCCCAGGGGAAAAAGGCCAGAGCGGTATTTTTACCCCATCCTGTATGCTGGACGGAAGTGCCGGATAATCCGGGTTTTTTGCTGCGACAACGAAATCGCTGGCACCGCGGCCTGGCGGAAACCCTCAAGATTCACCGATCCCTGCTTTTTGATCCCGCCTACCGCGCTATCGGACTTTTTGCCTACCCCTACTATCTCTTTTTTGAATTATTGGCTCCCATCATAAAGATTGGAACCGTGGGCTTCTTGTTATACGCCGGTATAAATGGTTATTTTAACAAATCCTGGATGCTGCTGGCCACGCTGTTTGCTAGCGCTGCATCGGCCCTCATTACCTGCCTGGCCACCATATTTGTGGAACAATGGACCAGCAAAAAACAGTTGGCATCCTATGATGCGCTGCGCTACAAAACCGGCTGGGACTGGCTACGCCTGGTATTGATGAGCATCTGGGGAGGTGTGGTTTACGCTCCCTTCCGCATTTATGCACAGATCCAGGGACTCAAAGATTTTCTTATAAAAAAAAACGAATGGTATAAATTCGCCAGAACAGGTTTTGGCGATAAGGAGGAAAATTGAACAAGATGCTATTCAGCATTCTCGCACTGGTTTTGCTTATGGGCCTGACAGGATGTGATGTGGAAAATGAAACCGCGCCGGATCTTCAGGCTCCGGAAATTACGATTACTTATCCAGGGGAGTGGGCCACGATCTGTTCTCAACAGTTAGAAGTGCATCTGGATGTGTTGGATGCACACCCGATAGATTCGGTGATAGTGTATGTGGATGGCCAGCCGATACAGACTTTCACCACCACTCCCTATCAGCTGATGCTGCAGAAAGCCGACTACGACGACGGACAGCATACCATCTATGCCCAGGCTACTGACAGTCATGGCAATACCGGCAACTCTACTTTGCTCAATTTTTTCTGGATGCAGGAAGAGCAGCAGTCACAGATTTCCGTGGAGATTGTGCGCCCCGTATTGTGGGAAAAGTTCACTTCCGATCAGATTCCTGTACAGATCATCAGCGAAAGCCTTCAACCTCTCAGCAGTATTGAAGTCTATGTAGATGGTCTGTTGGCCCACACTTTCAGCGAAGCTCCATACGAAACCACCCTCACCATTGATACGCAGGGGGTGCACAATATCTATGCCCGGGCCACCGATGACCTGGATTTCTCCCAAAGCTCTACCCTCAAGCACTTTGAGGTGGTAACCATCGACCTGCAAGATCCCACCGGATTCATTGCTTCCCCGGCCGATTGGAGCGACGTGACCGGTATCGTAAATGTGCAGATAACCGCCACAGACAATGTGGACATAGATCGAGTAGAACTCTTTGTAGATGGCGATTTTTACAGCCAATCCGCCGCCGCTCCCTACCAGTTTTCCCTGGATTCCAGCAACCTCACAAACGAAAATCATACACTCTATGGCATGATTTATGATACATCGGAAAATTCCTGCGTTACTCAATTAATCACTGTTCGGGTTAACAACTGATGCACAAAATCATTCTTATTCTGGCCCTTTGCTCTGTGGCTTTTGCCCTGAATGCCGTTGCACCAGCCGTTCATTCAGCTCTGGATGCAGCAGATTATCCCACCGCCATCGCTCTTCTGCAGGCAGAGACAGCGCAGGATGGCGACATCGAATCCTGGCGATTGCTGGGCTATGCCTATCGGATGCAGGGAAACCTCAGTGAAGCCGTTTCTGCCTATGCCAAGGTGCTGGAACAGAATTCCACCGATTACGATGCCCGGCTTGCTTTGGCGCGGCTCAATCTGCAAAAAGGCGATTTCAAAACAGCCAAAGCACTGTTCAATGGCATCCTGGATGAAGATAAAACCGATGTAGAAGCATGGCGTGGATTGGCAAGCATCGCCCAGACAACCGAAGACTACCCTGCGGCAGTTGAAGCTTGCACCATGGCGCTGAGCTATCTGCCGAATGACATCCCCACCATGCTGCAATTGGCCCGCATGCAGAGCTTTTGTGATATGATCGATGACGCGATAGAAACCTACCTCGCTATAAACGATCTGGATGCCACATGGGCAGAAGCATGGGCAGGACTTGGACGCATGATGTGGTGGCAAGACAATCCCCACAGCGCGATGGGGTATTATCAAAAAGCACTGCGCCTTGATCCGGAAAATGCCGATATCCAAAAGGAATACCAAAACGCAAAAAACGCAGTAAAATGGTCTGCCGTCAGTGGCTTTTCCCGGGTGCAAGAGCGGGAAGAAACCGTAACCACAGATGGTTACAATCAGCAGTATAAACTGCAAAAACGGCTGACGGACAATCTGAATGTGGCGCTGAACAGTTTCTGGCAATACAGTCAAAAAAAGTGGAAACAGAGCAACTCCGTTGAGGAAAAGTGGTTTGATACCAACTTTGCGCAGGTCACCTGCCGCTTGCATCCCGGACTGCAAGTAAGTACTACCTGCGGCGGATCCATAAGTGATTCCGTGCTAACCATCTGGGATGCCGGAGTGGCGTACGATGTGCAGTGGAAAGGACTGAAACTGAAGAACAATTTCCGAGGGGGCACCGAATATTTTTTCCATTGGGAACATCTGAGCCGTTGGTATATGACGAATAATTTTTCAGCTCAGTGGCAAAAACTCACCTTTTCCAGCGATTATACCAGCGGGAAAGTGAAAGAAACCCTTATCTGGGAAGACACGACCCTATCTGAAATTCCCTTCCTCAACTATGCTTTGACCCTGAGTTATTTGCTCTATCAGCCGGCAAAACTGAATCTGGGAGCCAGTTATCGGTTTATGGATTTCGCCTACGAATCATCGCAATTTTACACACCGCAAAACCGCAGTCTGGTGGGCGCAAATATATCTTTTTATTATCCCTGCCACCAGTGGTATCTCTATGGTGCTTCCTCTGTGGAGGAAGATAACAACGACGAATTTGGCTACAGCAACAATCTGGAAGTGGGGGTGAATATCGCAGGGCTCTCCATTTCTGCCGGGTACAGCAATTTCAAAAATCCTTATTATGAAAGCGATTCAGTATCACTTACGTTAAGTGGAAGGTTTTAGAAATCATGAAAAAGAAGTACTTTGTTACCGCCCTCTTTTTTCTTCTGCTGGTGGTCATCGTTTCCCTGATGATACGGGTAGAAGACAAATTGCGGGAAGAGAAGATCATCGTGATAGACAGCACTCGGGTGCGCACTCCTTTGTTACCACCTCACACTTCTGCTGTTGTACAGGATGCAGCAGCGGGCGTGAGCATCGATTTTATGGTGGCTGGCGATTATTTTCAGTATCGGAAGATAGACAAGAGTCTGGATGCCGGTGAGAAGTGGGAATCGCTGTTTTTAAAAGGGGTGAACCTGGGTGTGGCGATGCCGGGAAAATTCCCCTCGGAATTCCCTGTGGACTACGATTTGTATGCCGGATGGTTTGAAGAGATAGGCGCTATGAACGCTAATGTGGTGCGGGTTTATACCATCCTGCCACCAGAGTTTTACCAGGCTCTGGCTCAGTACAATCTTATCTACTCCGACAAACCTCTTTACCTCATGCAGGGAGTGTGGGCAACTGTTCCCGATGATCACAACTATTTTAATGACGACTACACCTACCTCTTTCAGAAAGAGATAAAAGACGTGATCAATGTCATTCACGGTAACGCTGTGCTTTCTCCACATCCGGGGAAAGCTGACGGCACCTACGTATCCGATGTTTCCCGCTACACGGTGGCCTATCTTCTGGGTCGTGAGTGGGAGCCCCAGGGGATGACTTTTACCAACCTCAATAACGATGCTACAGCCTATCTGGGTGATTTTATCTCGGTGCCGTCCGGGAGCCCGATGGAAATCTGGCTGGGACAAATGATGGATTTTACCCTGAAATATGAGACTCTCCAATACAAAAACCAGCACCCCGTTTCCTTTGTGAACTGGCTTCCGCTGGACCCGATGTTTCACAACAGCGAATTTATCGAGCACGAAAAAGTGCGGGAATATGACAACGATCTGGAGTGGATTGATTTCCAGAATTTCCACTCAACAGCAAAGACACACACCGGCATTTACGCCGCCTATCATGCCTATCCATACTATCCCGATTTTATCTATATGGACGAAAAATATGCGCAAAATGGCGATGATAATTATCTGCCCTATTTGCAGGAACTCAAAGAATATTGTCCCGATATGCCTTTGATTATCGCCGAGTACGGCGTGCCATCCAGTCGCGGGAATAGCCATTTTTCTCCCTACGGATTTCATCAGGGGGGACATAATGAACAGCAGCAGGCGGCCATCAATCGGCTTCTCACCCAAGACATCCACGATGCCGGGTGCGGCGGAGCTATTATATTTGAGTGGTTGGATGAGTGGTTTAAATTTAACTGGATGGTGATGGATTTTGAACAGCCGCCGCATCGTCGTAAATACTGGCACAATATGGAAAATCCAGAGCAGAATTTTGGTATTGTAGCGCTGGAGAACCGTAGCCGCATCATTGATGGCTCTGACGATGATTGGCCAAAAACAGCAAAATATGCTGATCAGATAGAAGCCGCCGCAGATCCTGGTTACTTCTATTTGCGCTACCATTTGTCAAATTTTGATTTTGCCGGAAATAACCTCATTGTGGCCATAGACACCTATGACAAATCCAGAGGGGATCACACCATTCCTCTGGTGAACCTGCCTTCCAGGCGGGGTGTGGAATTTGTCCTCTATTTTCAATCACCCGATTCTGCCCGGATTATGGTGGATGACTACTATTCGGTATTTTCCGACATCTATAATGATTACATCCCGGTGTATGCCTCCAAGGAAAACAACAATGGCCGGTTTGTTGATGAGGAGCTGTTGTCAAATCGCGAGCGGCAAACTCTCACAGGCAAAACCTGGCGGCGCATTATCTTCAATCGCAGCCCGCTGATTCATGGCACTTTAGAGGAAAATTCCAATACCGATTGGTGTTACGACGCCGAAACCGGAATCTTGGAAGTGCGTCTGGATTGGCATCTGCTCAACGTATCGGATCCATCCTCCCGCCAAGTGCTGAATGATGCGGAGGGCACGTCGGAGATCGAAACCACAACCACCGAGGGTTTCCACATCCAGAGTTTTGTAACAAATCAGGCAAACGCCGTAGAGGCATCCATCCCGGCAGGCAGAAAAGAGTTTTTTTTCACTTGGGATGGTTGGGATTCTCCTCAATATGAAACCCGATTGAAAGAGCAGTATTATGTGTTGCAAGAGCAATTTGCCGGCCTTGAGCCCAAAGAAGATACCCGGGTAAAACCGCAGCAAAACACCTTTTCTATTGCATCCTGGCACATGAACAAACCAGGAGCAATATCCATTACCTTTGATGATTGCAGCTATGGCCAATACCAGTACGGATTTCCGACATTGCAAAAATATAAGGTAAAAGCCGATTTTGGCGTAGTAGGCGAGTGGATGGCCGAAGAACCCCGCTCCACAGCAGAAGAGGGGGTGTTCAGCATCCGGCGTATGGGATGGCAGCAACTGCGGGAACTGGCAGCGGCTGGAAACGAAATCAGCTCCCATGGCTACCTGCATCAAGCCATAGATGAGACGGAGCCCGAGGAAAAACTGGTAGCAGACTTGGCAAAGAATCGTAATCTCATCCGGCAAAATGTCGGGGTAGAGGCCGTTACGATTCACTATCCCTACTCCTACAGTCGGGATGCAATTGCTGTGGCCGCTCGGAAAGCTGGCTTTTTGTTTGGCAGAGTAGGGGATGGCGGCAAGCAAAACAGTTCGACAAAATCCCGGTACAATCTCAATAGCAAAGTGGTGTTGAATAATCAGGATCCAGATCCCGGCACATTCAACCGATGGATCGAAGAAGCTGCTGGAAACTGGCTGGTGATGATGTATCATCACATTTTTCCCGAGGACAGCAAGGAGATGAAGCTGTACCGTTATCATAACGTGTATAACCAATATGCGCTGACGCCGCGGAACTTTGACAAACAGGTGCGTATGCTGCGCAACAGCGGCTACTGGATAGCCCCGACGGCGCAGGTGGGAAAGTATCTGGCAGAGCGGGAAACCGTGGCCATCAGAACCAGCCTGACATTCAATTCCTATGTGCTCACGCTGGAATCACCGCTGAATGCCGAAGTGTATGATCAGCCACTGACGGTGATTTTCCAGACAAATTGGCAAACGGTGAAGATCAGTCACAGCCAGCGAGACGGCGTTTACACCGTTCGCAATGGCCGGATTATGTTTCCGGCGCTGATCAACAGAAAAATTATTATCGAGAAGGTGAAATAATGAAAAAGAGATTTTTACTCCTCATCCTCACGTTGTGCGCATTGGCTTTGCACAGTGTAGAATACCAATTACCCAAGGCGTTGTTTATCACCAGTGGTGATGGCGAAGGCTACGGAACCGTGTCGGACGGCGTGATTCTGTCGCTGCAGGAGCTCAATAAATCCGGTGCTTTCGTACGGTTGGAAAATCGACAGATTCTCCATTTTCCCAAGAAACTTGCCCAATTTACCATTTTGATTATCCCCACCACCTTTGGGTATCATGATGCAGATAGGCGCTATTCTCTCTCCTTTTTATCAGATGTCGAGATGCAGAACATCAGCGCATGGGTAAAGCAGGGAGGCACCCTGGTGAGCGATGTGTACTTGGGACGCAACAGATTAAACGGTGAAGACCGGATCTCTGCATCCAACGAAATGACTCAGGAAAATTGGCCAATGGCACAGTGTTTTGGCGTGAATCTGATAGAGAAAAACATGCAGAATCAGCGCATTGTGAGCAGTGGAGAAGGGCCATGGCAGGGAGACATCACGCCGGTGTACGATACACCCGAGTGGACCCTGATTCCATCCAAACTGATGGATCGCTCCACCCGCATTTTGGCCAGATGGTTTCAGGAAAAGCCCGGCGAACCAGCCATCACGGTGCATCCCTATGGCGCAGGAACAGCGATTTTGCTGGCAACCTTTAATCTTATCCATCCGGCAGGAGATGGAGGCTTTTCAAACGGCAAAGAAATTCAGGCCTTTTATCATCTGGTCTATCACACCGCTGTGTCGCAGCGTAAGTACGAGATAAACCTTAATCCCTGGAAAAACGGTGCACAGAGCGCTTTTTGTCTCACCTTGGATGATGGCGGATCCCCGGAACAATACCGGCGCATCCTGAGCTACATCCAGAGGGAAAAAATCCCCACTACCATTTTTTCCAGTGACGATGTATCCCCCGAAGTCGTTGCATTATTGCATCAAAATCCTTACATCACCTTGCAAAGTCGTTCTCATTCCAAACCGGATTTCCGCACTCTCAGCTATGGCGAGACGGTTGAAGAATTGCTGGGAAACAGCTCGCATTTCCAGACCAGGTTCACCGGCTTTCGCTATCCCTTTACCAACAACAGCTTTTGGGGCATGAAGGCCCTGGATGAGTTGGGCTTTTTGTATGACTCTTCCATTGCCCTCAATCATCTGGAATTTTACCGTGGATCCCTGTTTCCCTACAACATCCCGATTTTTCAGGATGGCTATTACCAGAGCCTCGATCTCTTGGAAATTTCACAGATTTTTCATGATGACTGGTACTATTTTCAGGACGTTCTCACCAATGCAGATTACAACTCCGAAGACCAGAAGCGAGATGCCTCCCGTTTTGACGCCTATCTGCAAACCCTTTGGATGCGGGGTGTGCGCCCGAACAATGGCTTGATGGTCTTTATGGGACATCCCCTTTACTCAGGCATGAGCAGCATTGCCATGCAGCCCCTTAAGCACATGGTTGAAACCGCCCGCGAAGATGGCGCCTGGATAACCAGTCCCGACGAAGTGGCGCAGTATTGGAACCAGTTGCGTGACCAGAAGATTGACGTGAAAGAGGTTGGCCCGCGGGTTTCTTTGCGCATGAGTGAGGTTATCGATGGCCAGAGTTTTCGGTTGCCGTCGCGGCCCCGCTCGGTGACCTTTGATGGTGAATATGAAATTATTGAACAGGGTGGCGCATTTTTCCTGATTCTGAAAAAGGGTGCTCCACAACGTACTGTTACTCTGGAGTTTTAGTGATTTTGGGGCAGGATGCGGGTGCATCCTGCCCCTGATTTTTTTAAACAGCGTTTGTCGCTAATGTTTGCTTTTGCGCTGCTTCCTCAAATTCCCTTACCAATGAATCCATCAATTCCTTTACCGAGACAATCTTATTTACCCGCCATGCGTTGACCCCGGCGAAGCTGAAGCCTTCCTGCATTTTACCCACTTTGGCATTGGTCAGCGCCTGAGATATGCAATAGGGCGCAACTCGGTAATCACAGGTCTTCAGGCATTTCCACGGACAGGTAAAGGGGTGTTTTATCCCCGACTCCACATCTCGCAAAAAGTCACTTTTAATGGCGCGTCCCGGCATGCCAACAGGACTCTGGATAATGACGATGTCCTCTTTTTTGCAGGCCAGGTATTGGGCCTTGAATGCGTCAGCGGCATCGCACTCGTGGGTTGCTACAAAACGGGTGCCCATCTGTACGCCGCTGGCACCAAGCTTCATCATTGTCAGGATGTCTTCACCAGTGAATACGCCTCCGCCGGCGATCACCGGAATCTTTTTGTCGTACTTTTTTTCAAAGGGTACAATTGCTTCACACACTGAGGGAATCAGTTTTTCAAGGGCAAAATCCGGGTCGTCAATCTGATTGCGTTTAAAGCCCAGATGGCCACCGGCTTTTGGTCCTTCTACTACCACTGCATCGGGAACATGCTGATAATACTTGTCCCAACTCTTGAAGATAATCTTTGCTGCCCGGCCTGATGAGACAATGGGGGCAATCTTCGTTTTTATCGAGCGCAGAAAATCCATAGATATTCCCTTGGGAAGCCGGAGGGGTAATCCTGCACCAAGGAAGAGAATATCGATGGCTTCTTCCAGCGCGATGCGCACCATATCGTCAAAATCAGAGATGGCTACCATAATATTGAGCCCGAGAATACCCGAAGTGAGGTCTCGCGCTTTCCGGATTTCTTGCCTCAGAGCTATTTTATTTCCTTCACGGTAACTACTGTTTGATGAAACATCAAGCAAACCCAGCCCCACCGATGATATCACACCGATGCCGCCGGCATTTGCCACGGCAGATGCCAGGCCAGACATCGAAATTCCTACGCCCATCCCGCCTTGGATGATGGGGATCTTTGCAACCAAATTGCCTATTTTTAATTGGGGAATCGTAACCATTTTTCCTCCCGGATGACTCGACCAGATACGTATTCAGGTCGAAATATATAAGAAATACTCATCGAACCTCGATACCTTTGAAGATGATTTCCATCATTTGTTTGCTGTCTCGCTCCAAGTCTTTAGACTTCTGCACAAAGAGCGGATACTCCAGTCCTTTGATGCTAATAGCGATCATTCGCGCAACGACATTTACATCGCAGGGAGTAAAAACCCCTTGAGCGATTCCTTCATTTATTATGCTGCAAAGGATAGTATTTTCGAAGGTGTGAAAATCTTCCCGTACCTGCTCAATGAAGAAATAGTGATCAAGATATTCGTTGGTAAGGGTTTTGTAATAATTGCTCAACTCTTTGAGATGGAGCATTCGCGAGCTCACGTACCCAAGGATTTTATCCTGTGGACTGTAGGCTGCCTGCACTGCTTCATCAAGTTTTTGCCGAAACAGGTCAGAATCGATGCGCACGATTTCAGCGAAAATATCCTCTTTTTTTTTGAAGTAATAATACATGGTAGATTTTCCCATGTGGGCTTTGGCGGCGATCTCATCCATGGTGGTCTTTTTAAAACCATAGGTGGCGATCAACTCCTTGGCGGCGGAGACGATTATCTTCTTTTTTTCATCCATAGTACCTCCGATAACTGTTCGACCAAAAGCGTCGAACCGTCTAATCGGTCAAGCTATATTCTCGATGATGAGTAAATAGTTACGGATTAACACTGCAAACAATCCGGTGGCACATCAGTTTTCTCTTGTGGAAAATCTCTCCAACAGAGGGCTTACATCTGGTTACAAAGATATTCCCATTGAGTTGCGCTCAACATGCGTACAAATCTGCATGTGACCATGAAAGCATCCCTCCGTGGACTTGTGCAGCGACCTCCCGATGAGGGATGAAGAGTAGCGCTGTGACGAGGTATGAATCAAAAACGTCTCCCTGCATGCAGCAGAGCCGTTGTGGAATAAGCTGAGTTGCCCGGGAAATACCGCCTTGA
>JAGGWK010000051.1 GCA_021157525.1 Candidatus Cloacimonadota bacterium
GCAAAATTATTGGCAAGTATTTTATTGGATAGGAAAATCTATTCGCAATAACCGCCTCCCGTCCACGTTGTCTCTGATTTTAAGGGAAGAGGTACCGATGAAATCAATAATCACATGTATCCTGTTAGTTTTCGCAATCGTTTGTCTGGATGCATCCCTGCAACCACCAGTGGCAGAAATCTATCCTGACACCGCAGATCTTCACCACAACGGATGATAGATAAAACCCGTTAAAATCCTGCCGTGCGAACTACATCACTGCTGAAAACACCTACATTGAAAAGATGATTGCTCACAACGAGTAAACCCGGGAAATTCTCAGATTGAGGCGGAATGTAACTACATCTGCCTCCATGCCTACGGCAGGTCGCCGCACAAGTTCACTACGTTCGAAGTGACACATTCTTTGATATGATGGATTCATACCGAAATTTTGAAGTTGATTTTCGTATTCTTCATTTTCATAAAGTTGTGGTACAGTGCCGAGAAAAAAGAGACGATATCGCCCTTGATCAGTGAAAATAAAAATGCCTGCCGGAGTAACTTCCAGCAGGCAATAAAAAATATACTCCCTAAAAAGCTATTTCATCAGATCCATCTTCCGGGAATCGTAGGTCACGCCGTTAATTCGTAACTGATACAGATAAATCCCCGATGGTACCGCGCTGTTGAAACGGTTGCGACCATCCCACTGCACGTTGAGGTATTGGTTACTGCCGTTGGTTTGCACATCATAGGTTTTTATCAGCTGCCCGCGAACATTGTAGATCACAACCTGGCAGGAGCTTACGTCCATCAAATCACCCAGAGTTAAGTAAATCGTTGTGGATGGATTGAATGGATTCGGTTGATTGCCTTGCAGGTGAGGTGGATTGGTCATCACCTCTTCTTCTACCGGTTGTACATCGTATTTTTGCAAGGTATTGGAGAGCATGCCGCTGGATTCAACAGCATTACTATGGATGCAGGTAACGGCATACTGATACAGCTCGGGAGCCAGGAAATTCCATCCTGTATCCACAAAGAGGGTATCGTCGGGAATAATGGCGATTTGATCCCACAGATCGGGATTTGTCGCCTGCGTACTTAAAAAACGATAAACCCCATAGGACTCAAATCCTCGAGTCAGGTACGGTGGTGGTTCCCAGACTATGGTTGAAATATTTCCCACAGAATCCTGAGTGGCAAACACCGCCACTGGCGGTACAGCGGTTTCCGCCAGCACCACAGAGCCAAGATCATAATTACCGATCCCGGTATTGATGGTGGCTTGATACTGCTGATATCCGGCCAGAGAAATAGTGATATCGTAGGGTTCATTGCCGATAACATCGGGGATGCTGAGCATACCATTTGCGTCAGTTGTGCCGGAATATTGGTTGGTTCCACTCAACGTGGCATAGGCACCCTCCAGCCCCACTCCCGGTTCAATACTTCCACTCACTTCAGCTGTCAGGGCTATTATTGGTTTGGGATTCATCGCGATATCCAGTACAACAGGTCCGTTTCCTACGGTGATGGTTTGGGTTACCGGCTCATAATTAACGTGGCTGAATTCTATTGTTACCTCACCGGGTTGAATGTTCCCAAAGTGATATAAGCCATCAATATTGGTTGCGGTGATTTTATTGAGTTGGCTGATTTGTGCCAGAATCTCGGAGACAGCTTCGCCGGAAAGGGCATTGGTAATTGTGCCTTCAATATGGGTAAGGTCATCCAACTGAAAGTAAAATGTAGTATTTGGATTCCATCCAAAGACATATCCGTCTGGTGGATTTGTAGTGCTGATGTTGCTGTTACTATTCACAGAGCGGGAGCGGTCATAATACGGTGAAGAATCGCTGTAGAAAAACCGTTCGTTGAGACTGTAGGTATTGCTGTTCATCACCCGATTCGCCATAATTACCAGGTTTCCGCCATTATAGGCAAATGGCGTGATTGGAATGATAACATGGTTTGAGCCGCTGGGAAAACCATAGGTGTCGTTAAATACTTCGGTAAGTTGAGAAGAAGGTATCCAGTTGTTGCTCAGATTGGATTGGGAAGTGCTTCCCATAAATATTTTTATCGGGATGGGCGGAACGGTGGTGGAAAAGAAGTTATGATATCCAATGGCAATGATATCTCCCTGATACACTAATTCCGATGGAAAATAAATCGTCTCGGAAACACTACAGGGGAAATGAACATTCAGGGGAAACCACTGGGTCGTGTCATCTCCATATCCCGCCTGTGCAGCCACAATGCCTTCCGACAGCACCGTAACAGTTCGTGGCCCCCACACGTTGTCATCAGGAGACATCTCCCCGGTGACAATCACTTCACTGTAGAGGTTTACACTGCCGGCTGGCTGATTCAACGGAATAATCCAGGAAAGACGATGGGCACGGGTCTGGCCAGAACAGAGGATATGGTCAACCGGCAACTCCGCCACGATCTCCCCATCTTCCTTATATATCTGCACGGTATATTCATCCACCGGCAAACTGCCGATGTTGCGCACCAGCACATTGAACATCACCGAGTCATCCTGATATGAAACCGTTGTGCCGCTCATGGTTACGAGCATCATATTGGTTTCCATATAGGTGGTAGCGGGTAGCACAATGTCATCCAGATACACGGCATCATCAAAGGCCATACCATTGGAATTTTTCTCGTAGGTCCACACAAAGGAATGGTATCCTGTGGAAATATCCACAACCACTTCAGCCCAGTCAGTAAGGCCAGAGACCGAAGTTACAGCATCTCCATCAACATAAAAAGTGGTGATATCGCTGAAGGTCTCGGAGCTGGAAAGCCACCAAAAGCTGATGGGTGAATCCTGAATAACATAGAGTGAAAGAGAAATAGAAGAAAACTGATCATCGGCGATGGTTCCCGAGCGGGCGGAATAAAAGCCTTCATGAGCCTCTGATGCCGATAATTCCCAATCCGCATAACCACCAAACGCCCAAGACTGCATGGCAAAATTGCCGGTTTCAAATCCTTCAAAATCCTGAGCCCGAGCCAAGCTAAAAGTAAAAATCAATAAACACCATAGCCAGAGCAAGTTACGCATCACATTCCTCCATCGAACGTTCTCGAATAATTTTCTGTAGCAAATCTCCGGTTTTCTAAAAATCCCGTCAATATATATTTCCGAATGCCCAATGCCAGCGAATCATAACCAATTTTCCCGTACCCCGGAGTTTCCCATCCACCTGGGCTTTGAGCAGATACACACCGGAAGAAGTTTCTCTGCCCCTGGTATCAGTACCATCCCACCGTAGTGGATTTTGGGCCATTGCTTCACTGATGTGCCACCGTTTTATCAGCCGCCCCTTTACATCGTAGCAACTCAGCTCCACGTCTTCCCCACTTTTGCAGGATGCGTCCAGTCTCAGCCAGATGCCACCATCTCGCCCGGTGCCAATATGTGGTGGTATTGTGGTGCACATAAAAATCCTAAATTTCCCGGAATTCAGTCCCTTCGTAGTACTGTGATGTGTTTTGCCAGAAAATATTATTCATCATTTCCGGCATCAAATGCTGCATCTGGATTTTTTTTCTTTCCTTTTTTTAATGGCTGTGGGGAATTGGTTTTAGATTATGGATGAAGTGAGGTAACGATGAGCAAAAAAGAAGAACAAACCGAAGTTTCTTCGGTATATCAAAAGAAGGATTTTACCCGTGAACATGCAGAGTTTCACAACTGTTATACCCTGCAAAGTGTGAAAGACGATGTTGCATTTTTAAACATGGTGTACGATGCTAATACCGGCTTTACCGAAGAATCGGTCACCTCGGATTTCATCAATGAGCTCAAAGTTCTCGGAAAAGAAATCTACTTTTTCATTGCATCGTTGGAAGCCGATGTTTCTCCTCAGGATTACATAAAACATCGCTACGAATTTCTGCGTAATCGGGTACCAAATGGCAATCCACACCTCTTTTATCTGGCATGGAATGGCCTGATTAAAAACGACAGTTTCAAACGACTCCTGCGGCAACGCTTTAGCCTCGATGCCTTTAACAATCAGCTGTGCCCGAAAAATATCCCTGCAGCCGGCGCTATGATGACCCGGTACCGGAACAAGCTGGTATTAGCCGATGACATGGCTGTGAACGCAAAAGGGAAACGCCGCATAGAAGGCCGCATTCTGGAAGATGGCAGTGGTCTGTTGATGCGTGAAAAAATAGTCTGGCTGCCAAACGGCAAAGCGGTTCCGATATTTGCCCAAGGCTACGTTCCCCTCAATCAAACCCAGGTTTTGCTTATCCGCCATGGACGCAGTTTTCATGAATCCGGTGGAGACAATCCTGTGTTTGTAGGCAGTGGCTATTGGGATCATTGGGAAAACAATCGTCGGATATCCCGCTCCATCGGCAATTATCTGCAGGAAGAAGGAGTGGAGACAGCGAAAGAGCTGGGCCGTGATTTTAAGGTAGTGGTAGACACCCTCACCGAGCAGGGATACCCGCTGTGGAGCTGGTCAAAAGATCGCCTGATCCCCGTATTTGGCAGCGAATCGGAAAATACCGAGCAGACCGGCCGATACTTTTTGCAGGAAGCCGGCTACACCAATTTATCCTTTAATGCGGTTTATGGACTCAACTCCCAAAAATATGGTGCCCTTACACACAAAAACAAAAAAGAGATTTTTACCAAAACGATAAAAATCTATGGAAAAAAATGGAAAGGCACAGATGCCCAAAAAATGGCCAAAGCTAAAAAGTTCTTCAAAAACCGCTTCTTCCTCTTCCCCGAGGGCGAAACCCTTATCGAAGCCGATTGGCGCATTGCCTACAGCTTTGTCGGGTTACTCCGCAGTAACCAGGGAAAACGCATCCTGTTGGCCGACCATTCCGGGGCAATCCGAGTGTTTGCCGCCATCATCAAGACTCTGGATTTTGCCGATTATTCCGGACTCAAAGAATCTCATGATGCCATCATTGCTCTTACCTACCAACCAGGGAAAAACGTACGGTACGATTATATACAACGGGCTGATTATCCGCTTCGTAAGAGGTCGAAAAAAGCCTGATCTGCTATCTGAATTACCGATGGTGTTGCGAAAATCGCAACCCCATCTTTTCCTTAAAACCTCAGATTCTTCAAATAACTAATTGCTATTGGCAACTATTTAGCTATCTTACCAGTAAGACAATAGAGTGAAAAAAGGAGGTACAGATGAAACTGAATAATCTGATCAGCAAATGGAAAGTACGTAAAGAACAATTGCAATCTGCTATTCATTAGCAACCCATACAATCCCAAAAGGCGGAACGACAACGTTCCGCCTTTTTTTTTAGTGGTATTTCAAACTGCTGCCACCGATAAATTCCCTGATCACCGAATCGGTAGGAACTGCGGCATCGGAGTGAACGGGAGAAATCTGCTTAAGCACTTCATAGATTCTTTTTGCCCGATTATAGGCATCTTCTCGCAGAGGTTCATCTTTGTAAGTACGTTGCCATTGGGCAAAATGGTCCACCAATTGTGGCTGATAAATAGGCAGTTCATAGGGCATTGCACTATTGATGATCATGTCGGCAATGATATTATTGGGAATAATGTGCCGCATCTCGCTTGCCCGCACATAATGCCAATGGAGCAGAGTCTGTTCGGGATTGTAGGCGCGGAATTTTTCATCTCGTAACATACGGCGCATCATACGGATATCTGTCCAGCGGATAAACGTTCCATCCCGGTCTTGCATCTGCATCAAAGGCTCAAGATAGAGGCGAAATTTCATGCGGTCATCGATATCCTTACTGAAATCCCGATTGAGCCCGTGGAGGCTGTCTATCAACAAGATATCGCCGGGGTGCATCCGTAATGGCGTCTGATCCGGAAATCGTGTTCCGGTGGGAAAATCATACCGTGGTACCAATATTTCCTCACCAGCCATCAGACGTCTGAGATGATCGTTTATCAGTGCCAGATCCAGTGCCTGAGGTGTCTCAAAATCATAATCACCAAATTCATCTCTGGGATGCATAGAAAGATCGAAAAAGTAGTTATCCACATTGAGCGAAACAAAGCGCAATCCCTCGCGGTTGAGCTTCTGTTCCAATTTGATGGTGGTGGTAGTCTTTCCCGATGACGAAGGGCCGCTCACAAATACCATCCGCACCGAATCGCTGCGGTCTAAAATCATGTCGGCAGCATCGGAAACCTGTGAATGATAAAAAGCTTCGGATTCCTGTACAATATCGGCAAATTGGCCTTTGGCGATGCGGGCATTGAGAGCTTCTATCGAGTGCAAATCATGGTTTACCGCCCATCGCAACGTGCGCCAGATCTTCTCCCAGGGAATGTTATCTTCATAATTAAACCGCCGGGCTCGCTCATCCCGCCGCTTCTTGTTTTCGCTGCGATACAGGATGTAGGCCTTGGCCAGCTCCGCCAGTCCCTGCTTGATTATCGTCTCTTCCACACAGTCCTGAATCTCTTCGATGTGCGGATTATGATCTGGTGGATATGTTGCTTCCAGGCAGGTTACCGCTTTCAAGGCCAATTCTTTTGCCACATTTTTATCCCGTTCACCAATGGCAACCGCCGCCCGATAAATGGCGTTTGTAATGCGATCGATGGTGAAGGGAACCTTCGAGCCGTTCCGTTTGATTACATAACTAAATCCGCTCATCACACTCTCCATGTCAATTTTGTCTGAGCCAGAACTAAATTGTGTTGCCAATCCTGTCTATGGAAAAAAAATGCGTTTCATGGATTTCATAACGATTTTTGGTATTGCCATTGGTTTAGCCATGGATGCCTTTGCGGTCTCAATCGCCAGTGGCGTTACGTTGCAGCGCTTTCATGTGCGATATGCCACCAGAGTAGCCCTGTTTTTTGGTGGATCCCAAGCCCTTATGCCTATTGTGGGATGGCTTGCCGGATTGAAAGTGAGCTCTTTTTTTCAGCTGATAGACCACTGGATAGCCTTCGGACTTCTCCTGGTTATCGGCGGGAAAATGATCTATGAATCGACCATTCTGGAGAAAACTGAAAAAACCTGCGATCCTCGCAACATCCTCACCCTTATCGGGTTGGCTCTGGCTACCAGCATCGATGCACTGGCGGTGGGTTTCAGTTTTTCCCTGCTCCGGGTATCTATCTGGACGCCGGTGCTCATCATCGGTGCAGTCACCTTTGTCCTGTCCTTTATTGGAGTGGTTATCGGTACGCATTTTGGCAGTTTATTCGAACGTAAAATCGAGTTGGTTGGAGGATTGTGTTTGATAGGGATTGGGGTGAAAATCTTGCTTCAACATCTGATGTAAAAAAAATGGTGCAGAAGGGGGGACTCGAACCCCCACAAGCAAATTAGCTCACTAGATCCTGAATCTAGCGCGTCTACCAATTCCGCCACTCCTGCACTAACGAGAGCGACCTTTATGGAGGTTGGGTTTTTGCGTCAAGAAAAAAGTACGGCTCTGCCCAAGTGATATTTGATGACATCTTTAAAGATTGACAAAAAAGCGGAGCCCTGGATTTTTCCTGAAGTTTATAAGTATTGAGGAGCAAATGTCATATTTAGTTTTAGCCCGTAAATATCGGCCACAGACCTTTGATGAGGTATATGCCCAAGAGCATATCACCACCATCTTAAAAAACACCATCGAAATGGACAGAACCGCCCACGCATACCTTTTTACCGGTTCCCGTGGCGTTGGCAAGACATCACTGGCACGGATCTTTGCCAAAAGTCTGAATTGCCTGACCGATGGCCCAACCACCACTCCCTGCAATACCTGCCAAAACTGCATCGAGATCACCCAGGGCACTTCGGCGGATGTGATAGAAATCGACGGCGCTTCAAACACCGGAGTAGAAGACATCCGTGACTTACAAAAAGAGCTGATGTATGCTACCCAGAATTCCCGATACAAAATCTACATCATCGATGAAGTGCACATGCTCTCCAAAAATGCTTTTAACGCACTACTGAAAACCCTGGAAGAACCCCCGGAAAACGTGATTTTCATCTTTGCCACCACCGAGCCACACAAGGTGCTCCCCACTATCATCTCCCGATGCCAGCGTTTCGATTTCAAACGCATCCCGATAGCCGATGTGGTGGACAGGTTGCGCTCAATCGCCAAGATAGAAGGCATTACCATCGCCGAAGAAGCACTTTTTCTGGTGGGGAAAAAAGCCGATGGCAGCATGCGAGATGGCCTTTCGTTGATGGATCAGGTGCTGGCCTACGGCAAAAAAGATTACACCTACGACGATATACTGGAGATTTTCGGCATCGTTCATAACGACATTTACCACGAGATCATCAAAGCCATAAAAACCCACGATGCCGCCCTCATCATCAATCACCTCCATGCCATGATGGAAAAAGGCACCGACCTGCAAGAGTTCATCAACGGCCTGCTGGACTACATCCGTGACCTGTTGCTCCTCAAGGTGGGAGTGAAAATCCAAACCCTCTCTCTGGCTCAGGAAAACCTCATGACATCCCTGGCAAAGGAATTTTCGGAGCAGGACATCCTCTACCTGATCTCACTTTTGATAAAGGCAAAAAACGATATCAAGATAAGCACGAATCCCATCCTGGTGGCAGAGATGTCGTTTGTGAAAATAGCCAAACTCCAGGATATGCACGCCCTTCCTGAAATTTTGCAGCAGATCCAATCCGGTATCACCGTCACCCAGCCCACCTCCCAACCCCGCACACCGGCGGCAAATCACAGGCAAACCACCCGCATCAAGCAGGAAATAAAACAGGAAGCAACCGCCAAGCCTCCCCTCATCAGCCAGCTCACGACTGAAATATATCAGCAACATCGGGCACAAATTGTGGAAAAACTGCGCCTTGAAAAACCCGTATTGGCAAATTATTTTGATAACTGCTCTGTGCAAAAAATCCAAAATAATTTTGCCCATTTCATCTCAACCACAGATCTGGCAAATAACATGCTCAACAGCAATAGGGACCTCATCGCAGATATCATCTCAAAACACTTCAATATCCCCATTAAAATCGACTTTATCCTGCAAAAAGCAGAGCGAAAACCTACCATCGCCCAACCCACGATGGAAGACATCAAGCGTCATTCGCCCGATTTGGCGGATTTCATCAAAGAGACCGATTCGGTATTTGAATGATCATAATCCTCTCCTTTCTGGCCCTGCTCTACGGCGGGTTATTGCTCTTTTTCCGGGCAGGGATGCAACGGCTTTCACCCCCGCAAGATCGCCCTCCTCAACAGATTTCCATTATCGTGGCAGCTCGCAACGAGGAGGAGCATCTGCCCCAGCTTCTGGATGCCTTACTGCATCAGGATTACCCAACTTCCCACTATGAAATCATTGTTGCCGATGACCGTTCTACCGATAAAACCCCCACAATCCTGCAAAAGTACGCCGAGGAATTCCCTCACCTGAAATGGGTGAAAATCACCCAGGAAAATCCGAACTTTGTGGGGAAGAAGGGTGCCCTCACTGCTGCAATCGCCCAGAGCACATTTCCCATCCTCACCTTTACCGATGCCGATTGCCTACCCACCCGACACTGGCTTTCAGAGGTCAATCGTCACTTCCATCCGCACACCGATTTTCTGGCGGGCTACTCACCTCTCATCGTCAACAACCCTCGCCTGAACTCCCTGAAAAACCTCGAGCGCAGCTCCATCTTCGCCGTCACCGCCGGGTCGCTGGGGTGGAACTGGGGCATCACCTGCGCAGCCCGCAATATGGCCTACCGCCGCTCCCTCTATGATGCGGTCCGGGGCTTCTCCGCCATCGGCCACATCCGCTCTGGAGACGACGACCTCATGCTCCAGCGCCTTGCTCCCCACTGCCGTTCTATGAATTTCATGTTTTCCCCTGCCAGCGCCATACCCAGTTACGACACCGCTGATGCTGCAACTCAATTGCAACTGGAACAGCGACGTGGCTCGAAACTGCGTTATTACACACGTCCTATCCAGATTATGGCCGTGGGAGCAGCTGTATTTTATGCCACTTTCCTGGCAGGATGTCTGGGAGCATTGCTGGGTAAAGTATCGCTTCCTGCCATGGGAGCAATACTGCTCTGGAAGTTGTTTTCCGAAGGAATTCTGGTGAGCACCTTCTTAAAAAAAGTTCAGCGTCCGGGCTATATGAAAGCCTTTCTCCTGGCGGAACTGCTATACATTCCCTACTATCTTTATTTCGGTATAAAAGGAACATTCGGGGCTTATCGATGGAAAAACTGAAACAAGCACACATAGCAGAACTTAAACGCTTTGCGCAACAACGAGCGGCCATGCGACGATTGTGGAATATCGATGAACCGACAGCGCTGTTGCTCTACCATCTAACGGCAGCGCAAAAGCCTGAGCACATCCTGGAAGTGGGAACGTCAAACGGCTACTCAACCTTCTGGCTTTCTCTGGCTGCAGAAACCTGCAATGCTACGGTGGAAACCATAGAAGTAGAGGCATCCCGCTTTGCCCTGGCCCGGGAAAATCTCGCGCAACGCACCAATATCATCCAGTATCAGGCCTTGGCGGAAGAGCAAATTCCCCGTCTGAGACACCGGTATGACCTGGTATTTATCGATGCAGGGAAAATATGTTATATCAGCTATATCAAGCTTTTGATGGATAAACTGAACCACGGTGCTCTGATCATCGCAGACAATGTCATTTCCCACCAATCTACCGTGCAGGATTATCTTGACTTCGTTCGGGGTCATCCGCAATTTGAATCCATGAAACTCAACATAGATGCCGGACTCGAGATATCGCGGTTTAAAAAGGAGTAGCCATGCCACGACCCATTATTATCGGGATTGGCGGAGGAACTGGATCGGGAAAAACAACCATTGCCGATGCAATCAAACGGGAGGTAGGAGATCCCATCACCATTATCACGCAGGACTCCTATTACCAGGATTTTGATCATCTCAGCATTGAAGAACGGGCCAGGATAAATTTTGACCATCCTTCCGCCTTTGACAACGCCCTCTTGATATCCCACATCACACAACTGAAAAATCAGCAGGCAATAGAGATGCCGGTGTACGATTATGTGCATCATGTGCGCACAAAAAATACCATCCGGCAGAAGCCTACCAAGATCATAATCATCGAAGGAATCCTGATTTACGAAAACCCGATACTGCGGAAATTGATGGATATAAAAATCTTCGTTGACACCGATGCCGACGTTCGCATTTTAAGGCGTATAAAAAGAGACATGAATGAGCGGGGGCGAACATTGGATTCGGTTATTGACCAATATCAGAAAACGGTGCGGCCCATGCATATGGAATTTGTAGAACCCAGTAAACGATTTGCCGACATTATCATCCCCGAAGGTGGTAGCAATGCTATTGCCATAGATATGTTGGTTGGAAAGATTCGTAACGTATTGCAATAAAGGAGGAACCATGCGATATCTTATATTGATAACCCTTATTTTCACTTCCATTTTTGCCCTTGCAGACCAAGTAACTATTTACAATAACAATCTGGCGTTGGTTCGCACAAACATCGAATTACCGCTGAATAAAGGAGTCCAGGATGTGCTCTATGATGGCATCACTTCTGGCATCCAACCTCAATCGGTAATCGTTCGCCCCCTCAAATCGACTTTTGCTATTTTGTCACAAAATTATGAATACGACATGGCAAATACGGCGTCAATTATCAAAAAATACATCGGCAAAGAGATATCGGTAAGCACCGAAGATGCCTCATTTACCGGCATCCTGCAATACTCAGACAGCCAGACAATCGGCCTTTTGGAAAACACCACCCGAAAACTCATCATGGTAAATGCCGATGAAATCCAACATTTTACCCTGGCCGAACTGCCGGATAATTTCTTTTTAAAGCCCACCCTTCACTGGCTGATTTCAGCACCGAAAAAAGGTAACTATAAAGCCGATTTCTCATACCTTTCTCATGGATTTACCTGGGAAGTAACCTACAATGGCGTGTGGGATGCCACCAAAAACCAGTTGGTCATCACGCCATGGGTCACTCTGAATAACACATCAGGCAAAGCTTTTGAAGATGTGGAACTGAAATTGATGGCTGGAGAGTTGAATACATCACGGAGCATTTCAGACAAAGTGAGTACCCGCTCCATGAAGTTTGCCATGCAGGAAGATCAGGGATTTAAGGAAAAATCCTTCCATGACTACCATCTTTATACCCTGGGACGCAAGGTAGATCTGGCCAATAATCAGCTCAAACAAATCCAATTGTTTGCTCCCGCTTCAGCCACAGCAACATCCCTTTATACCTACCAGACAAACAGCAATGCCGTGATCAGCAAGATCCGGTTTTATAACAAAAAAGAGAGCAACCTTGGCATGCCTCTTCCTGCTGGGGTTTTTAAAATCTACCAGCTGGATGCTCAGGATAACAATCTGCAATTTATCGGTGAAGACCGCATTGGCCACACACCCAAAAACGAAGAAGTCGTCATTGCCACAGGCTCGGCCTTCGATCTTGTAGGCACAACCACGCAATTGGATACTCGCAAGATATCCCGTACGGTTAGCGAAACCGATTATAAGGTTACACTTAAAAACCGTTCCGAAGATTCTAAAACCATCGTTGTTACCCATAAACTCTGGGGCCAATGGAGCATCTTTAAAAACAATGAGAAATTTACCCAGAAGGATGCAAATACCATCGAGTTTGAAATTACCATCAAACCCGATGCAGAAACAAATATCACGTGGACCGAGCGTCACGAATAACCCAAGGAGTAATCATGACCCCGACACTAGACCAAATGGAAAATTTGCTGAGAAATCTGCAAAATAAACAGCCTCTGGAAGAAAGTCTCAGCAAAATCGTGCGTGAGATGGACACCACCTTCGATTTTCAATCGATGGGCATATTTCTCAAAGTCCCTGATTCGGAGATTTTTCGTCTGAAAATCGGAAGAAACATCAGTCACACCTTTTCCAAAACCACCATCTACACCACCGGTGACCAGATGATAAGTGACCTGTCTAAATTTACTCCTCTTGAAATCATCCCACCCGGCGTATACATTATGGAACACGACTACTCGCACCTCCTCATCGATCCACTTTTTTATTCAGATGTTCTCTTTGGTTTTGTCTTTATCGACAGAGAAGAAGGCCTGTTTGGAGAAGAGGCTATACGCCGTTTCCATACCTTCTCTTCCCTCATCAGTCTCATCGTAAATATCTACCACCAAAAAGCGGAAATCGATTCGCATCGCGATCTTATCGAGCGCACTCGGGTGTATAATTACAAACCCTTTATAAGCCGCGCCGAACTGATGCTCTCTCTAATGCGCCGCTATCAACGGGATCTTACCGTGTGCGTGTTGAAGATTGATAATTACGAAAACCTCCAGCGGCTGGTTGGCAAAAACAAAACCGGCGATATCGTACAGCACATCGTTAATGTACTCCAACACTCCATGCGAGGATCAGACCTTGTGGGCCGTATCTACAAAGACATGTTTGCCATCTTAATGCCCGAGACCACAGTCAAAAATTGCCACGCCCTCGTGGAACGCCTCCAATTGCAAATTCTCAATAACAAGCTCATGTCAAACAGCATATTGGGATGGGGTATCGTACAGGATAGCGAAGAGATCACGTCGATTTCGCAGTTTATTCATATGGGCGAAAAAGCAGCCTTTGAGTCAGCTCGGAACAATGGCATTATAACTGATTATCACGCATAAATCGGACAAACTAATGTCGGCCGGGAAAAAGATTTCCGGCCTTTTTTTGTCACCAGCTCATAACCTGGGGGATATCAGAATCCACAGGTAAGGATTTCAGTACTGCAACTGCCCGGACAGCACAACAGAGGAATGTAATTTCCCATTTGTTGCCGCTGTCCAATCTCGATGTTGACAGAATTGCTCCTCTCATTGAGGTGAGACCATGAATGAATATGAATTATTAGACAGTGGAAATGGAGAGAAGCTGGAACGCTTTGGCAACGTGGTTTTGCGGCGCCCTTGTGCACAGGCAGTGTGGCGTCCCCAAAAACCATTATTGTGGGAAAGTGCTCATGCATCATTTGATAGAAGTAAAGGGCTGAACTGGCATCAACGCAAAGCTTTGCCGTCTCAGTGGACAATCACTGTAGAGGGTGTGCGCATGAAACTTTCACCTACCGATTTTGGTCATCTTGGGGTTTTCCCGGAAACCCGTAAACTGTGGAAATGGCTGCGCTCCACCATAACAAAAGCCCAGCGTCCGGTAAACTTTCTCAACCTCTTTGCCTACTCTGGAGGTGCAACCTTGGCCGCAGCTCAGGCAGGCGCCCGATGCTGTCATCTGGATGCATCCAAAGGAATGGTGGAGTGGGCCCGGGAAAATGCAGTGCTCAATGATCTGCAGGATAAACCCATCCGCTGGATTGTGGACGATGTGAAAAAATTCTTGCGCCGGGAAGTTCGGCGCGGACGCACCTACGATGGCATCCTCCTGGATCCCCCCTCCTTTGGTCGTGGGAAAAAGGGTGAATTATACAAAATCGAGGCCGACCTTATTGAAACTCTGGAGCTGGTGCGCGATGTACTCAGCGATGCGCCCCTCTTTGTTATCCTTACCTCCCACACACCGGGTTTTTCTCCCATCGTGCTGCAAAACCTGCTTACCCAGCTCCTTCCCCCTGCTGAAGTAACCTGCGGTGAAATGATTCTCACCGGCGCCGCAGATGTGTTTCCCCTTCCCAATGGCAACTGGGCCCGATGGCATCAGGCATGATTCAACCTCAGTGGATTCTCTACAGCGATAATCATCTGTTGGCCATTTCCAAACCGGCCGGGATGCTTACCCAGGATAGCGGAAGTGGTGAAGAAAATCTGGAAGATATGGCGCGGCAATGGGTAGCAAGGGAAAGGAATAAGCCGGGAAACGTCTTTCTTCACGCAGTGCATCGCATAGACCGTGATGTCAGTGGAGTCGTACTGTTTGCCTGCACAAGCAAAGCCCTCAGCAGGCTGAACAGCCAGATGCAACAACGGAGGGGAGAGAAAAAGTACTGGGCTATTGTTGAAGGCATCCTGCCGGAACGACAAGGAAATTTTGTCCATTGGCTCATTCATGGCGATCATCGGGCGGAGAAAACCAAAGCCGGAGAATCCGGCGCAAAAGAATGCCATCTCACCTATACGGTACGGAGTTCAAGATCAGGGCTCACTTTGGTGGAGATAGCCCTCATCACCGGCTACTATCATCAAATTCGGGCACAATTTGCTGCTCAAGGCCATCCTATCGCGGGAGATAAAAAGTACCAGGCCAAAATGCCACTGCCTCCACATCACATTGCCCTGCATCATAGAAAGCTCACGGTAGTTCACCCGACGCATCGCACCCCAATCTCCTTCAGAGCACCGATTCCTTCATGGTGGTACAGCGCATTTCCCAAGACAATACTGGCACCACTGAAAATAACGAATACAACGTAATTATATTTTCCTTGCCTTAAACCTCCCACAGGAAAAATGTTGGTGATGTTGGGAAAAGCATAAAACAAGGAGTATGATATGATGAAACAAAATCTTGTTGCAACCCTGCAACAGGCGATACGGGACAACTGGAGCAGAAAAGCCATATCTGACTACAAGGGTGAAATTTACACCTATGGAGATGTTGCAGACAAAATTGCATGGATACATCATTTGTATCAAAAGGCAGGGATAAAAAAGAGCGATAAAATTGTGGTTTTGGGAAAAAATTCTTCTCGTTGGGCCATCTGCTATCTGGCCACAATAACTTACGGCGCAGTAATCGTACCCATCCTGCCTGATTTCAAACCCGACGACGTCCATCATATCATCAATCACTCCGATGCAATTGTGCTTTTTGCCGATGACAGCCTCTTTGAAAACCTTGATCCTGAATCTATTCCCCACATCGAATTTGTAGTTTCTCTGAATGATTTTTCCCTGCTCTTCGGACGCAAAAAAAGCCTCCGGCAGATTCTTGAAAAAAGCCTGAAAAACTATCTCCCCCATTTGGAAAATCCCATGACTGCGGCAGACATCCAGTATCCCAAAATCCCCAATGAAGAATTGGCTGCCATGGTATATACCTCCGGCACAACCGGTTTTTCCAAAGGCGTGATGCTGGCCCATAACAGCCTGATTTCCAATATAATTTTTGCTCAGGAACACATGCCCCTCGTCGCAGGAAACAGCATTGTCTCCTTCCTGCCCATTGCCCATGTGTTTGGCTGCGCCTTCGAGTTCCTCTTTCCCTTTAGTCGCGGATGCCATATCACCTTCCTGAAAAAGATTCCATCTCCCCGTATCATTGTAAAAGCCTTCCAGGAGATTCGTCCTCATCTTATTTTATCGGTTCCATTGGTGATAGAAAAAATCTACCGGAAGCAGATTAAACCCAAGATAGACAAGCCACTCATCCGAGGATTACTGGCCTTGCCGCTGGTTTCCAAACTGATCCATCGCAAACTGAACAAAGCTCTGTCAGCAGCATTTGGAGAAAGATTTTCTGAAATCGTGGTGGGCGGAGCAGCCTTCAATGCCGACGTGGAAGATTTTTTACGTAAAATTAAGTTTCGCTTTACCGTGGGATATGGAATGACCGAGTGTGGCCCGCTGATAAGTTACACAAACTGGCGTGAATATGTACCTCGCTCTTGCGGTCGTATCGTTGATCAACTGGAACTGCGTATCGACTCTCCTGATGAATTTAACGAGGTGGGCGAGATATTGGTACGAGGTGAAAACGTGATGATGGGCTATTATAAAAATAAGGACGCTACAGCGGCAGCCATAGACCCTGAGGGCTGGTTACATACCGGCGACCTGGGGGTAAAAACCGCTGACGACACCATATTGATAAAGGGCCGTAGTAAATCGATGATTTTGGGACCTTCCGGCAAAAATATCTATCCCGAGGAAATCGAAGCAAAGCTGAACAACCTTCCCTTTGTTCTGGAGTCAATCGTCCTGGATCGTAATGAAAAGCTGGTAGCTCTGGTTTATCCCGATATGGAAGCTGTCGATCAGGAGCAGCTCAGCGAAAAGGAATTGACCAAACGGATGGAAGCAAACCGGCGGGAACTGAACAGCATCCTGCCTGGCTACATGAGTGTCTCCAGCATAGAAATCTACCCGGAAGAGTTTGAAAAAACCCCAAAGAAAAGCATCAAACGCTTTCTCTATCAAATAAGCAACTAGGATATCCTATGGCGGAATTTTTCAAGACCTGTAACAACTGTAACACATCCTGGGAGGATCGTGTGAGTTTTCTTGCCGATCCAGCACTGAAATTGATCGGATATCAGGTGAGCTTTAAAAATCTGAACTTGGGTTATTTTCTTTTTAATCACGATTGCAATTCCACTTTAGCCATTCATGCTGGTGAATTTGAAGATCTTTATGATGGCCCGGTTTTTTCTGAGAGACATACCGGGGATGCAAGCTGTCCGGGAATGTGCCTGCATCAGTCAGACTTACGCAGATGTCCGGTTCAATGTGAATGCGCCTACGTTCGTGAAGTTTTACAGATTGTAAAAAACTGGCCAAAAACCAATAAACAAGATCAGGAAAACCTATGAATTTTATGTTACCCGACTACACAAACAGCATTGTCAATCTGGCTGCTTCCATCCAGGCTGCATACGATGTAATCCCTGCCCATCCAGCATTAAAACAGCTCACTATCCACGAGCTTAAGAAATATGACAACGTCGTTCTTTTCCTCTTCGACGGCTTTGGCAAAAACCTTCTGGACGCCTACGCCTCCCGGGAAACAGCCTTTTTAGCGGCCCATCAGCGAGATCCTGTCACTTCGGTATTTCCCTCTACCACCACCGCAGCCATCACCAGCCTGCGCTCCGGCCTTACTCCCTGGGAACATGGTGCCCTGGGGTGGACTCTGTTCTTCAAAGAATACGCCAAATTCATCGACTTCCTGCCAAACTGGGACAGCATCACCACCAAAACCCTGCCTCAAGACTCCTACGATACCCTGCACATGCTGAAATTTGACAATATCTATCAGCAGATAAATCAGCGGCATCCTGAACTGCAACTGTACTACCTTACGTCTAAATATTTGATGGGAACCCCCTACACCGACCGCATAATTCAACCGGCTACATCCGTCCCCTACAAAAACCTTCCTCAGATGATAAAGAAAGTAGAAAAACTGGCTAAAAAGCCAGGGCAAAAGCTCATCATGACATACTACTCAGACCCCGACCACACACAACACATAGAGGGGGTATTTAATCCCAAAGTAAAGAGCATTGTTACCGAAATAAACGACCAATTACAGAAGCTGCAACAGCGGCTTGCCGGCACCAAAACTCTCTGCATCATGACAGCAGATCACGGTCTTACCGATATGAAAAAATATTATTATACCGAAGATAATGAAGCGCTGTACGACAGTATGATATTGCCCACCTTCCCGGAGCCGCGTTTTATTTCCTTCTTTATCAAACCCCATAAAAAAGCACAATTTGATGCGGCAATAGCGCAATATCAAGATGACTTCCGCCTCTTTACCCGGGATGAATTTATGGAAAGTGGCATCTTGGGCAATGGCCCCATGCATCCCAAAGTGGATGACTTCATTGGCGATTATGTGCTCATTGCGGCACATCACGCCGGGATGAAAACCACCTATCGGCAAAATGGTCGCTGGGAAAAGGAATTTAAAGGACATCATTGCGGGCTGACTCCCGACGAAATGCTGGTTCCTTTGATCGTATTTTAGTTCTATGAATCGCAAGGCAAAAATAGGATATCGCCAGGCGACAATTTCCGTTACCGGAAACATTCTCCTTTTCGGGATAAAATATTATGCCGGATTCGTTACCGGATCCATCGCCCTTATCGCAGATGCCTGGCATACATTGTCAGATTCCCTCTCCTCCATCATTCTGTTTCTGGGAGTAAAAATAGCCAACAAACCGGCTGATGAAGAGCATCCCTATGGTCATGGACGGGCGGAACTCATTGCAGCGGTGATCATCGGTACGCTACTGGCGATGATCGGGCTGAACTTTCTCATAGAATCCACCCATCGGCTGATAGATCACCGAACTGTGCATTACGGCACGCTGGCCATTGTGGTTACCATCATCTCGATAGTGGTAAAGGAAGCCATGGCACAATACGCCTTCCGGTGCAGTCATCGCACAGCCTCAGAGCTGCTGCGGGCCGATGGCTGGCATCACCGGAGCGACGCCATCTCTTCGGTTCTCATCCTCATCGGTATTTTTCTGGGCCGCTACTTCTGGTGGATAGACTCGGTAATGGGAATTATTCTGGCGGGGATTCTGTTTTATGTTACCTACGATATTCTTCGCACATCCACATCGCATTTACTGGGTGAAAAACCCGATACCACTGTGATTAAGGCCGTTATGAATATTGCCAAAAGTTGTTGCAGCGAGAATCTTCATCTCCATCATTTTCATCTGCATAGCTATGGTGATCATAGAGAAATAACGCTGCATATGCAATTACCGGCAGAGCTGCAGCTGGGTGAAGCTCACCGGATATGCGAAGTTCTGGAAAATTCTATCCGAAAGGAGCTGAATCTTGAACCAACCATACACATCGAACCATTGGCCCAAAGCACTTCGTGATCTGCTGATTATCCTTCTGCCTCTGGCATTGGGTACGGCTCTCTTTTTGATGTCTCCCCTGGAGCTCTCTACCCAGAGTGCTTTTTATCGACCTGCCGATGGATGGTTTCTCAAAGATGCACCACTGTTTTCGTTGCTCTATCATTACGGAAATCTCCCGGCACTGTTACTATCGGTGAGCGCATTTCTGGTGTTGGGTTTCAGCTTTAAATATGCCAAAATCTATCCCTATCGTAAAATTGCCCTCTGGCTGGTGTTCACCATGGTTATCGGCCCGGGTCTCATCGTCAACACAATCTTCAAAGACCATTATGGACGTCCTCGCCCACGCCAGGTAATCATCTATGGCGGCGATTACGCCTATCATCCTTTGTGGCAACCAGGTGAAGCCGGCAAAGGGAAATCCTTTCCCTGCGGCCACGCCACCATGGGATTTTATTTGGGAGTTCCCTTTTTTATTTTACGCCGCAAATATACCAAAAAGGCTGTCATCCTGTTAGGATGCAGCCTGGTTTACGGCACTGTTATTGGCGTGGCGCGCATTGCCCAGGGTGGGCACTTTGCCGGCGATGTACTATGGGCTGCCGGGTTTACCTACCTGGCGGGATGGGCTTTTTTCTACCTTCTCAGGCTGGATGCAAACCCGCTGATGCGTGGCAGTTTCCATCCTGCCCATGCATCCCCGGCTATCACTCTGGCCATTCTGGCTACCATAATCCTCACACTGCTGGTGCTACTGGCCACATCCTACGAGAAATCCCGTGAAATAACCATAAACCCGGGTACCCGTACTCTGGAGCTGACAACTGCAGCAGCACATCTGCACCTTGTGCAAGCAGATGCATTCAGGGTAATCTACGAGGCAGAAGGCCATGGATTTCCCGGGTGCAAACTGAAACAAAAAATCAAAAACATCGACTCCCGGGGAATGGTGAAATTACGGAAAAGCGGTGTCTTTTCTGAATTGAATATCCAGATAACTCTGCAAGTTCCCTTCGATACTGTTGATTCTCTCATCATTTCAAATCCCGACGGCACAACCCATTTTGGCCATCAGGAACTTCTTACCGGACGAAACTACCTGCTTCCTACTATACAAGACACTCTGCAATGGGAAGTTGCATCCATCCATGAAAAGACAATAATCATAAAAAAACGGGGAAACAGATGAGAAAAAACCTCTCACCATACTTCCTGGCATCTGTTGCCATTCTCTTCTGGTCAACGGCGGCCACCGCTTTTAAGCTCACTCTGGCACACCAACATTTCAGCGTTGTGTTGCTCATCTCATCCCTCACCGCTGCCACTGTGATGCTGGTAATTTCTCTGTTTCAAGGCCGGAAAAAGGCTCTTTTCAGGATTCAGCCACACACCTTGCTTCTGGGATTTCTCAATCCCTTTCTCTATTATTTTTTGCTGTTTCAAGCCTACACCCGGCTTCCGGCACAATTGGCCCAGCCTCTCAATTTTCTCTGGCCACTAATGATCGTTCTCTTTTCCATTCCGATTCTCAAGCAACCCTTGCGACTGCGGGATATTGGCTCACTCTTTGTCAGCCTCATCGGTGTCTTCATCATTTCCAGCCGCGGCTCCTTCATCTCATTGGCCGCCACAGACCTCACGGGAGTGCTTCTGGCGGTAAGCAGTTCATTGGTGTGGGGCATCTATTTCGTGCTCAATGTACGCAACCAGGCGCCAGTCACGGTCACTCTGTTTCACAGTTTCCTCTGGGGAGCTGTGCTCATCGGCAGTTACATCATGTTGTCTGGATGCGGTGAAACCATTACCACAGCGGGATTCTGGGGCAGCATCTACATCGGCATTTTCGAGATGGGACTCACCTTTTTCATTTGGATTTCTGCACTCAAAGCTGCGCCAAACACGGCAGTCCTCTCCAATTACATCTATCTCACTCCCTTTGTTTCTCTGATATTTATTTCTTTGATTCTTAAAGAGCATCTGTACAGCAGCACCTTTATCGGTTTGGGATGCATCATCTTCGGCATCCTTCTACAAAAAAGGAGAGCTGTTGTATGAAAATTGAGATTGTTATTGTGGCCGGAGCAATTGCCTTTCTGGGTATCCATCTTTTCTTTACCCGTCCATTGGCTTCCGGCACCGATGTGATTCCTATTGCTACCTATAAAGAGCCGATTCAGGTAGATATCACAGATGCCACTCCCATCACCTTTACCCAAGGTAAACTGCACCTCACGTATCGCCCTGTGGCCAACTACCGCATTGCCGCACGGATCCTGCACAAACGTGGTTACCACGGCGACTGGTCGGCGAAAATAGCACCCTACGACCTGGCTCTGGGCTGGGGCGATGCGGCAGAAAAAGAGTACATGAAAGGCATAAAAGTATCGCAGATGCTGCGGTTTTATATGTACCACCCATCCCGGGAAAATTACGACAAAATCGACTACATCGCCAAACACTCGGCCAATTGCCACATCATTCCCGCAACCAAAAATCTGCGCTACCTGCTGCGCACCCTCCGCAAAAACGACATCGTGGAACTGGAAGGCTTTCTGGTGATAATCAGCGGCTCAGACAAACGGGGCACCGTTGGCTGGAGCACCAGCACCACCCGTGATGACACCGGAAACGGCGCCTGCGAGCTGATCTACGTAAACAAAATAAAGCATGATGGAAAAATCTACAAATAGCAACAAACCCAGAGGGAGGTTCTTGATGAAACGCGTACCCTTTTCCCAAGCATACAGCCGCGTGAAACACCCGGCAAAAGTGGCGCTTGCCGTTGTAAAAGCAGCTGATAACACCTTCAATTGCATCACCCTTGAGTGGTTTATGCGCACTTCCATCCAGCCGCCAATGTTCGCCATCTCCATCGGTCACACTCGCTTTTCCTACCAATGCCTGCAACAAAATCGACACTTAAATCTCTGTTTCCCTTCCGCTGACCAAGTAGCCCTCACCACCCTCTGCGGAACGGCATCCGGTAGAGACACCGCCAAGCTGGCCAACGTCCCGTGGTTTAAAGGACGCCTGGCACAATATCCCGTTTTACAAGAAGCCGCCGCCATCTTTGAATGCGCCGTAACCACCCAGGTTCGCAGCGGCGACCACACTATTTTCGTCTGCGAAGTAAAATACGCCTGGGTGCACCCCACCTTCGGCCCAATCACCGTTAAACAATTGCGTTAGGAGGAATTATGCAACGCTACTATATTCCCACAGAAATTTTCTTCGCCACTGGATGCATCTCTGCCCGGGGCCACAGACTTTCCGCCTACGGCACCAAAGCTCTCATCGTTACCGGCGCCAGATCCGCCCGGCTTTCAGGCGCATTGGATGCCGTCATCTCTACTTTGTCAGCCCAAAATATCGATTATGACATTTTTGACAAAGTGCAGGAAAACCCACTCCTTTCCACCATAACCGCCGGAGCTGCCAAATTCGAAGAATCCGGCTGCAACTTCTTTATCGGCATCGGCGGTGGCAGTCCCATAGACGCAGCCAAAGCCATGAGTGCCATGACCGCCAACCATCTGGTTGATAACCAAATCTATGATGCGTTCCGTATAAAAAAGGCCTTCCCCATCATCGCCGTTCCCACCACATCGGGTACCGGCACCGAAGCCACTCCCTATAGCGTCGTGACCGATGATGCTCGTGGTGTGAAAGCCGGGTTGGGAGCAACGGTTCTCTTCCCCACTATCAGTTTTTTAGATCCCGCCTTTACCTGCTCGCTACCTCTGCGCCAAACTCGCGACACCGCCATCGACGCCCTCAGTCACCTGCTGGAAGGCATCTATTCCTGCAAACGATCTTCCCTGCTCTACCCCTTGATATTTGACGGAATCAAGCGCATAATCGCCAGCCTGGCTGCTACACTCCTGCATCCGGACGATGTGGCTCTGCGCACCGACCTGATGCAGGCATCTCTCTATGGCGGCATCGTGATAGCCCAAACCAGCACCACGCTGCAACACTCTATAGGCTACCCCCTTACGTCGGAACTGGGTGTGTCTCATGGTCTGGCAAATGGCGCTGTGATGCGGCAAATCATGGAGCTCTACCAACCCGCAGTGTCATCAGAACTGAACGCCCTTTTTGCATACATCCACATGGATATGGAAGAATTTTTCGCCTGGCTTGCGCAATTCGACCTTACCATCAATGCCGAGATCACCGACGAGTTTATCGCCCGCCGAACACCGGAAGTGCTGGCCAGCCGCAACATGGCAAACAACCCCTTCCCCATTGATGCATCTACGATTGAAAAAATATACAAATCCCTCCGATAACAATAGCATTGAACGAACACGGAAGTGGAGAAGTCTCACATCTGGCAAACATTCCACGTGTGACCATTAAAAGCGCCCCAGTGTAAATTTGTGCGACTCCGTCTTTTTTATTGCCGAAAACAGACCGGTTTTCACAATGACGTCCATGGAATTTCAGACAAGAAAGGACGAAACATCGATGGATTTTAAATCATGGAGACAGGATATTGAAACCTGGTACAACGCTTATGTGTCCGGCTACCTCACTGCAGGAGATAAAGAAAACATCATTATCAAACGAGACCATTCACTACGGGTTTGCGCCAATATGGTTCAGTTGGCAACGGCTCTGGGATGCAATGATTCTGAGCAACAGATTGCGGCGGTTATCGGCATTTTGCATGATGTCGGGCGCTTTGAACAAATCCGCCGATATGGCACTTTTTCCGATGCCCGCTCAGTCAGCCACGCAGCTCTGGGTGTGGAAATCCTGAACACCGAAACAGTGCTGAACAGCACAGATGCTGACATCAGAGAATTGGTAATCACCGCCATCCGACACCACAGTGCTTTGCGTTTACCCTCTCATTTAACCGGGAAAACGCTGTTTTTTTGCCAGCTCATCCGGGATGCCGATAAACTGGATATTTTTAAAGTTGTTACCGACTATTATCAGCGGGCTTCGGATAAACGCAATCCCTCTATTGAATTGGATCTGGTGGATGATGCAGGTTACAATCCAGCAATGCTGGACGCAATTTGTCGGAAAGAAGATGTGGATTATCGCAAAGCTCAAAACCTCAACGATTTCAAAATCCTGCAAGCAGGATGGGTGTTCTCATTGTATTTTACCCCAACTCTTGTGCTGCTTCGAAAGCGGGGATATCTGACTAAACTTCGGGCTGCATTACCCCGGGATGATGGCATCGACGCACTTTTTGAAATAATCGGAAAACATCAGATAGCAGAGTAATCACCGGCGGCTTTAGCCGGGATGTGGTTTCTCTTGTCATTTTACACAAAACGCCCTGTCTTTTTGACTAAGCGAAGCGCATGGAGAAATCCTTATTCTTCGTTAAGAGAACAACGTGCAAGACTCCTCAGAATGACGGATTTACTTTCATCCTTCGTCGCTTGCCCCTGTAAGAGAGACTCAGGAAGACGAAAAAATCGACGATCTGACGGATGTTTCACTCATCCCAGCGCCAATGCCATTGGCGACTTCGGTTCAAAGGGTTAAGCCCTACTGATTTGCTACGCAAATCTTTCTCCCCCTGGCAAGGGGAGCATGGATCAATCCCCCTTGTAAGGGGGAATAAAAGGGGGTTTTTGTAATTCAGAATGTTGAATTTTAGATACGTGGCACAATTCCCTCTCCTTGTAGGAGAGGGTGGCAGCTACGAAGTAGTTGCCGGGTGAGGTTTTCATTCCCTCTGGTCGCGACGCTACTCCCCTTGAGCACGCTCAACGTGCGCATAAATCTAAAGGAAGGGCGACATATATGAGAAATCCTTATTCCTCGTTAGGAGAACAACGTGCAGTTCTCCTAACAAATAAAAGCCCGCCATCCGGCGGGCTTTTATGATCATTTCCTGCAATTATAACATCGCCAGTATCTTGTTGGTTTTCTCAATGAATCCTTGTAGTTCCTTACCACTGAATTGTTTCTGCTCCAATAAAGTGAGATCATGCACATACTGTATCAGCAGCTTCGCCTTGTCCCACTCCCCTGCATCCGTAAGAGCCACGATTTTCTTGATGGTAGGATTGTCGGGATTCACGATGATTTCATGATTCTTCAGCATGTCACCATTGCCGCCCATCTGATTGAGTGCGTTCATCTCCTGGAAACGGCGCATGAATTCGTTAAAGACAATCATCGCAGGAATTTCTTTCGCTTTCAGATGCTTCGTCTGTGTGGTAACCGTCAGGTAGAGTTTTTTTACGATATCCTTAAAGGCTTCGTCCCCGAGCTTTTCACGTACCGGCAGTGGGATGTCGTAGGGCTTGATGTAGGTAAAGTCATCTTCGGTGCGAATGTAGGGTGCCAGCGTCTCGATTGCCTCTGGATGCTTCTTAATGAAATCACTGTATGCATCCTTGCTGAAGCTGGCTTCCACCTTCTCGTTGAGGGTTGTGTCAAACAGCTCTTTGATGCGCTCTGCCTCGGTTCTGTTGTTGGCATCCACTACTTCTGCAGCATCGTTGTCAACCAAGGTGTCATTAATCTCGGAATCGATGCGCACAAAGGAGACATCTTCCATTTTCCCTTCCAGGTGTTGGAAGAGATGTGCATCCAAAATAGATGAAGCAAAGAGCACTTCTATCCCTTGCTCTTTCATCAATTTCAAGTAGGTTACCTGGGTATCTTCACTGGATGCATAATAAATTTTGCGCTTCTTGTCTTCTGTGGCGTTGCGCTCTTTGTATTCTCCCAGAGTGACAAAATCTCCTAAAGAGGATTTGAAGATGATGTGATCCTTCATTGCTTCATAAAATTTCTCGTCGGTGAGTATGCCATATTTGATGAAATTGCTGATGTCTTCCCATGACTTCTCGTATTTTTCACGATTCTCCGCAAACATCTCCTTCAGACCATCCGCAGTCTTTTTGATGATATACTGGGAGATCTTGTTCACGGTTTTATCCTGCTGCAGGAAGCTGCGGGAAACATTAAGAGGGATGTCTGGGATGTCTATCCCGCCACGAAGAAGCAGCAAAAATTCCGGGATGATACCCTTCAGATCGTCGGCCACAAACACGTTGTTGCAGAAGAGCTTCACCTTGCCCTGATTCACGTCGATCTGATTGGATATCTTGGGAAAGTACAAGATGCCTTTGAGATTGAAAGGGAATTCCACGTTGAGATGTATCCAGAACAGTGGCTCTTTCCAATCGTTAAAGAGCTTTTTGTAAAATTCTTTGTACTCTTCGTCTGTGACATCCTTGGGTTTGCGCAACCACAGTGCTTCGGTGTGGTTCAGCGGCTCTTTCTCTTTATTTACATAGATGGGGAAGGGGGTGAAGGTGCTGTACTTCTCTACCAGCTCGCGAATTTTAGATTCTTCCAGATACTCATCGCTCTCATCATTAAGATGCATGGTGACTGTGGTTCCCACGGTTTTGCGCGATCCCGTCTTAGCCTTATACTCGATGTCACCTTCGCATTCCCAGTGGGCAGCCGTTGCCCCTTCCTGGTATGAAAGGGTGTCAATCTCTACCAATTTGGAAACCATGAATGTGGAGTAAAAACCCAATCCGAAATGGCCGATAATGTTGGTTTGCTTGTCCTTGTATTTTTCTACAAAGTCCTCGGCTCCGGAAAAAGCGATCTGATTGATGTACTTCTTCACCTCCTCAGCCGTCATCCCGATGCCGTAGTCAATCACTTCGATGGTTTTCTTTTTTTTGTTCAGCTTTATCTCGATCTTCATCTCGTCTTTCAGCTCGGGTTGCATGGCGATGCGCTTATTCATTGCATCTACCGCATTAGAGATAACTTCCCGCAGGAAGATGTCATGCTCTGAATAGAGCCACTTCTTTATGATGGGAAAAATGTTCTCTGTATGAATGGACAGCTTGCCGTGTCCAGCGCCTTGTGGTGCCATAATTACGCTCCTTTTCAACATTATTCTTTATCCTGGTGGATAAATTATTCAGTCCCCCTCTGCTGTCAAAGACTTTTTTAGCAGTCTGGATGCATGAGCGCTTATATGTGCTCAAACCCCCTTTTCCGGCCCTTCCCTCACTCATTCTCCTATAACCATGCCTTATCATGGCTTACTATTTCCAGATCATATTATTACCTGAATTGAATGAATCTTTTATCGTTCATCGAATTCTTCAATTTTAGGGTTGACACCTTAAAGGGAATCTATGA